>JABUTU010000022.1 GCA_021443545.1 Marinilabiliaceae bacterium
GCTGAGGGCGAACGAGAGAAAGCAATTGACATTGCGAAGAAGATGCTACAATGCAACATTCCCATTGAGACTATCACATTGACAACAGGTCTTACTAAAGAGGAGATTAGTGGCATTCAATAGATTCAACATCAACTGACGAAATGAGTAAACGCCAAAACGCCCAGCGAAGTAGGTCTTCGCCGGGCGTTTGATATTTTTAGATAGGGCGTTTATAAAACCATATCTTATTTTTTCTTCTTAGCTACAACGTATGTTGAGGCTGGAATCTCCTTGTTGAGAACCTTGTTTTGTAGTTCGTAGATTGTATACGAGCCATCCTCCTCGTTAAGACGGATAGAGACCAATGTAAAGTCGTTCTTATCGTAGCGTAGTTCGAGACTCACCACGTCTGAACGTCCCACCTTATAATCAACGTCGATAGTATAGACAATATGTTTAGCGCCCTTCTCAGTATTTTTCAGCGTACCATCGAGCGAGGCTACATCGCCCTTCAGACATTTCAGCAGTGTAGAGGCGAGATCCTCGACATGTTTGTTTGTTGCCTTCAGACTACGAACTTTTCCTTTGTTTCCGACCGAGACAGAACTCTCATTAATGACGAATATTTCGCCGTTTTCATATACCATCGAGAGTTGTGAGGGCTTAGAGTAGTTAAAAGTGCCTTTAGAAACCGCTGCTTCGGCCATAAACTCCATCTTTTGGGTACGTTCAAAAGGACACTGTATGGTAGTTATTTTTTCATTAGCTGATGCAACCTGCTTGATAGAGGCATCGGTAGCGTTCTTAAGCTGAGCCATGCAGACTGCCGAGAGAGCAGCCATAGAGACAACAAGAGCAAAAATGCGTTTCATTATTCTGATTGTTTAAATTACTTACTTATTATTGCTGCGACTCTCTCTGGTCCGAGCAACTCCGCGCACGTGAAGAGCGAGGTCATGCTTGTTCCGAGAATGCCATGCAGATTCAGGCTCTGACCTGTCAGATAGAGGTTATCAACAGGAGTTCGTGGTGTCAGAAGAGTAAACATAAGATTGTTAAAATCCTTCTGAATACCATAGGCTGAACCTTGTGGCGTCGAGGTGTACGACGTATAGGTCAGAGGAGAAGATGTATAAACATTTTCGATAGCTGCCGACAATCCTGGGATACAAGTCGCGGCAAGCTCTATACTTCTCTCGGCGACATCACGTTTGAGAGCCTCGTAGTCGTCTCCTCTATGAGCAATATCCGTGCCAAACCATCTCTCAACCCTACTCCAATGCATAGGCACGAGGATATCGATGTTACGGGCAAAAGGTGATTTGGCATCTTCGTTTGGAGCGTAGCTGACGAGAGCAGAGCGAATGGTGTCGTCTGTTGCCAGGCAATCATTAATATGCCATACGTCGGGCTTGGTATAAATATACTTGTTATGGTTTTGATATGGCACCATACCATCTTTCAGAATGAGAGATGTGGTGAAGATACCGAATGTATTTGCTATAGAAGATATACGTTTTCTGTATATTTTTCTGACCAATCCGCTCCCTTCCATCAGCGCCATTGTTGCTGCTGGGTGTATATCGCTAATGAAACTCGTTGCCTCGATTGTCTCACTGCCATTAATCTCGAGAGCCGAGGCATGACCCTCAGTTCCGAGAATCTGAGTCACCCTTGCACGACGCAACACCTTACCACCGCGCGACTCGATTCCCCTTCGCAGTTGCTCTGCTATCTGCATACCACCGCCGCGGATGCGATAGGCACTCTGAACGAATGAGGAGGTAATCTGTGCGAATGTATAGAGAGGGAGTTTTTCGGCGTTCAGCTCCATCTTGAGAGCAGGACCCGAGATGACATCGATGATGAGAGAATCCGTAAATATACTATGGAGATAATCATAAGCCCCTTGAGCGAAGAGCGACTGGCTGAAGAGCTGCTCCGCCTCGCGTGGCTTAAGGCTGTTCCAAATATTATCGGCCACACTACGAAGAAGCTCAACCCACTTATCAATACCATCTGACTGGTGAGGGAAGTATCTACGGAGAGCACTTTGGTAGTTCTCATAGCCCTGAGGTATGGCGAAGTGCTTACCCTCTATGACAACCTCATCAGCGCACTCCACATCCATCTTGACAAAAGGAAGAGATAGCAAATCGTAATATGAGAAGAGACGATGAAGAATCTGACCCTCATCCAGTCCACCAATATAGTGGAAACCCGTATCAATAGGAAGGCCATCACGACGATAAGTCTGCAAGCATCCGCCGATAAGAGCATCCTGCTCAACGACACATACCGACAAACCATTATCGGCGAGAATGTAGGCACACTGCAAGCCCCCAAGACCTGCGCCGACTATTGCAACGTCATACTTAACCATTTCGGATGCAAAGATAGACAAACGAAATGAAAAACAGACTTTCAGAGAGCATTTTTAGAGGTTACTGACAACTACGAATACACATCTGATAAGAATTGAATAGAAAGAGCTTGAACTTACAGCCATTTTCACGCATATAGTTGCTGATATCACAAATAATCTGTACTTTCGTATCGAAGTTCAGAAAGACAAATAGAGACACAGAAAAATATAGAAATGGGAATATTCAAGAATCGATGGGTAGTGGAGAAAGGCAAGCCACTGACCGAGATGGATAAGAAGATATTAGCTGCCCAGAAACAGGGACATAAAGTACCGACGAGAAAGCTTATCAAGACCGAAGAACAGATTGAAGGCATTCGCCGCAGTGGCGTTATCAATACAGGCATTCTTGACATGATCACCGCTGAGATAAAAGAGGGTATGACGACATGGGATCTGGACGAGCTAATTGGGCAATACACAGCCGACCATGGAGCCATATCTGCATGCATGGGATATGAAGGATATCCGCGCTACTCATGCATATCCATTGATGATGTGGTATGTCATGGCATTCCCGACAAGAAGAGTATATTACGGCCTGGCATGATAGTCAACGTTGATGTATCCACCATCCTTGACGGCTACTTCAGTGATGCTTCGCGCATGTTCATCATAGGAGAGACGACAGAGGAGAAACAGCGCCTGGTTGACGTTGCCAAGGAGTGCCTTATGGTTGGCATGCAAGCAGCCAAGCCCTATTCGTACGTTGGCGACATAGGCTTTGCCGTGCAGTGTCATGCACAGAAAAACGGTTATTCGGTTGTTCGTGAGTTATGCGGACATGGCGTAGGATTAGAGTTTCATGAAGAGCCAGAGGTGACGCACTATGGTCGGCCCAAGACAGGCATGCTCCTTGTCCCTGGCATGGTTTTCACGATAGAACCAATGATTAATATGGGAACTATGCACGTTCACTTCTCGCAAGTGGATGGGTGGACAGTCACGACACTCGACCACCAGCCATCGGCGCAGTGGGAACACACCTTCGTGATGCGTGAGACAGGCCTTGAAATTCTCACTCATTAAGAGCAGACCGACTAATGAAGAGGCTCAGCACCCTACTCCTTCTTCTGATATACATAAGTATATGTTTTGGACAGATTCCATCTTCTGAAGCGTATCAGCTTCGTTTCTATGCCAGCATTGGATATGAGCCTATAGCCAATATGGGCAGTATCGACGTAGGGCTGATAGACCAATGGCGATACACCGATGACGATGGAGAGGAGGAGAATAGCCAGACAGAAGGGAGGCAAGCCATCGACTTCATGAGACGCTATTATGACAATATTTACATAGCCCATCCGTCAGTATTACGTAACTGGAATCCACCCTCACACCTCGTAGTAGTTGCCAATTCGATTAAAGGCATCTCAGATGTTGTTGGCGAGATTATCAAATATCGTTCGATAGAGAGCAAGCACACACGCATCATACTGCTCACCACCAGTCGCATACGAATGGAGAACCACAAAGCCGTCGAAGAGCTATTCCAGCAGTTTGACGCTCTCTATGAGACAGATGCGATAGGACGAGAGGCCTGCGACCTTCTCACCCAGGCCTTTTGGGGAGGCAGAGAAATCAGCGAGTGCTCAGATAACAACCTTTGGAATAGCAACCGACTCTTTCCACGCACACAAAAGAAGACACGTTTGGCCTATCTGACCCAGACGGGAGAAGAGATAAGAGCGATAGAGAGCAAGATCGATGAGATAGCCCAAGAGGCGATAAGTGCTGGCGCCACACCAGGAATAAGCATCATAGTGGCACGCAAAGGCGTGGTAATCATTGACAAGCAATATGGCTACACGACCTACGAGAAGGAGACCGCAGTTGACAGTCGCACCCTCTACGACATCGCCTCGCTAAGCAAGATTGTCGGCACCCTGCCCCACGTGATACGTCTCTTCGACCGAGGCGAGCTCAACGCCCAGCAACGGCTTAGCGATGTTTTGGGACTCAAGGGATGGCAAGGCGAGATCAGAGTCGGACAGCTGCTCCTACACACCAGTGGGCTGCCCGCCGGAGTGCCAGTCTTTGCCCTTGCCATTGACTCAGCAACATTCACGCCACCACTCTACTCCCGTCAGCGCAAAAAAGGATTTCAGAAAAAGATAGGAAGCAACCTCTACATCAACGATGAAGTCAGACTGCGCGAGGGACTCTTCAACGACATACGGGATGATGTATTTCACCTGCCAGTGACATCCAAACTATGGGCATCCGACACATTACGCAACCGCATTTGGAGGCATATCGCAGCACTATCTCCGATGAATAAATCGTACAGATACAGCGACATAAACTTTCTCTATTTGCAGCGGATTATCGAAAAGAAGCGCAACAAAACCATAGATGAACTCTTTGAAAGTGAGATAGCCAAACCTCTTGGACTGCGACGCATTCTGTATAAGCCCTCCCGCAGCTACCGCATCAGCGAGATATCACCGACAGCCAACGACACCTACTACAGGAGAGAGCAGATATGGAGTACACCTCATGACGAAGTAGCAGCTGCCATGGGCGGTGTTGCTGGCAATGCTGGACTCTTTGCTACAGCGAACGAACTGGTTAAGATAGGGCAGATGTTTCTCAACGGAGGTAGCTACGGAGGAGTCAAGCTATTTGAGAGTTCCACATTCGACCAGTTCATAACACGTCATGACACTCATTGTCGTCGAGGCTATGGCTTCGATATGCCAGAAAGACAAAACAATAAAAAGAGCCCCGTTCCCGACAAACTACCCAAGACATCATTCGGGCATACAGGCTTTACAGGCACAATGATGTGGATTGACCCAGAGAGTGAAACAATATTTGTTTTTCTAAGCAACCGCATCTATACATCGGTGGATAACAGCAAGATAACCAAGTTAAACATCCGCTCACGCATCCTTGAGGAGTTGTTTTGATAAAACAAATAATATAGTTAATTTTGAACGCAAAACAGAAGAATCAAGCCTTAATGAGACGACTTCTTATAACACTCAGCATCTGCACGCTGACCATAGGACACATCCATGGACAGACTGGTGCAGATATCATTTCGCTACCGGAGCATCACTACGATGATGCGCAACTACTCTTAGACGCCACCCTATTTGGGGCGGGACGTATGGAAAGCTCACTCTTCACAGAGCGATTCAGCGCTGACGAAAGCATCTTGACCGAGCATAGTGCTTTTGACAAAGCCATTGCTGCCAAGGATGCATGGCATGGCGATGCAATCGGACTGATGAAGGAGTTTCTAAGCAACTATCCGCAGAGCAATCGTCGCGACGACATGCTCTATCACATAGGCGACCTGACGCTCAAACAAGGAAGCGTCGGTGGAGCATTGCGCTGGTTCGAAAAGGTCAAGGAAAAACGGCTCACAACAAGTCTCAAAGACGAATTCTTTTTCAAGAAGGGATATTGTCTTTTCATGCGAGGCAAACACAAACTCGGCCTTGCGCAGTTCGACAAGTTGACGTCGAGCAACCAGTATACATCGTCAGTAAAGTATTATCGGGCACACGTCGACTATGAGGAGGGCAACTTAAACGCCGCTCTCAAGTCGTTTGCAGATCTTGAGAAAGACCCAGTCTTCAAGGATGTAGCCCCCTACTATATAGCCCACATCCTCTACCTGCAAGGCTCCTACACAGAGGCAATACGCTATGCACAGCCATTAGTGGCCAATGGTGGCAACAAAGACGAAGGGATGATACGCATTCTTGCCGATTGCCATTTCAACCTTGCACAATGGGATAACGCCTTACAATATTACAATACACTTCTGAAAAAAGTGGGCAATAAAGCACTTCGAGCCGACTATTACCATGCAGGTATCACATGCTATAAGATAAACAAATACGCCGATGCCATACCCCATCTCACGCAAGTGACTAAAGAGAAAGATGAACTTGGACAAAACGCATATTACCATCTTGCAGACTGTTATCTCAAGACTGGTGACAAAGCGAAAGCCCGTATGGCGTTTGAATCAGCATCCAACCTCAAATTTGACCGAGCAATACAAGAGGATTCCCACTTCAACAAAATCAAGTTGGCATACGAGCTCAACTTCCTGCCTTTCAACGATATCATATCGCAATTTGTTGAATTCACAGAGCTCTACCCTAATTCCGACAAGAAGGACGAGTGTTACGACATAATGAGTAAGGCCTTTGTGACGAATAAGAACTACGACAAAGCGCTCAAGACACTCAGCAAGATACAGCATAAGAACCTTGCCGTCTATACGCTCATGCAGCGACTTGCCTTCTACCGAGGCCTGGAGCTCTACACAGATGCCAGGTATGGAGACGCCATCGACCTATTCAACCAAAGTATCAGCTACGGACAGTATGATGCGAAGATCAAAGCTCGTTCGTACTACTGGAAAGGAGAGAGTCTCTATCGTCAGAACAAGACAGACGAGGCCTACGAGCAATATTTCACATTCATCAACGCCTATTCTGCTTCAGAACTGGAAGAGTTCACAACAGCTCACTACAACATAGCATATACGCGTTTCAATAAAAAGCGCTATAACGATGCAAAGCAGTGGTTCATCAAATATGTCTCGCTCAACGTCAAGGACAAACGTCTACTGGCGGATGCCTACAACCGACTTGGCGACTGCATGTATGCTGACCGCAATTTCCGGGTAGCCATTGAGAATTACGACAAGGCACTTGCTGCGTCGGCAGCCAATGGAGACTACTCGATGCTCCAGCGTGCCATCTGTATAGGTTTCACACAGAACAACGAAGTCAAGATTAAAGAGCTGAAGAGCCTCATTGAGAAGTATCCTAAGTCACGTCTGTGCGGACACGCCTACTATGAGATTGCAAGGGCACACGTCGCACTTGAGCAAATTACAGATGCCATATACAACTTCAAGGTTGTCAAGGAGCGCTATCCAAAGAGCAGCCTGGCATCCAAGTCAATGCTTCAGCTCGGACTTCTCTACTATAACAATTCGGAGTATGACAATTCGATGGCCTTCTACAAACGCGTTATCAATGAGTATCCATCAACACCTGAAGCGGCCGATGCGTTGGCAGGACTTCGCAATGTCTATATGGAGCTTGGCGACTTCGATGGCTATATGGCATATACCAAGACCTTAGGTGCTTTTGCCCGTATGGACTCACAGGAGCAGGATTCGCTTATGTTTGTATCGGCACAACGGCTATACTTCAAGGGCGACAAGAAGGGAGCGATTAGCGGTCTGCAACGTTACCTCGGTCAATTTCCCGACGGACGTAACGTGACGGGAGCCAACTTCTACCTTGCTGAGTGCTATTACGACGATGGTGATTTAGAAAAAGCCCTGTCATCATATCAGTTTGTAACAGAACAGCCACGCTCACTCTTCTCAGAAGATGCTTTGATACGAACAGGAGGCATGCTCTTCAACAGAGCGTCATACGGAGATGCGCTCAAGACATTTGAACGGCTCGAAGAGGAGGCAGAAGTTCCGAACAACAGGATTGAAGCCATAATCGGGCAGATGCGATGCGCAGAGAAGATTGGCGACAATGAGAAGTGCCTATCGGGAGCCGATAAGGTCATTGCCATGGAAGAGACAACCCCCGAAATACTACGCGAAGCTAAATATCTAAAGGCCAAAACATTGCACTATATGAAGCGCGATACCGAGGCTCTACCTCTCTGGAGAGAGCTTGCTGAGAGTACCGTGACAGAGGAGGGAGCCGAGTCGAAGTATCTCATTGCACAATATCTGTACGACAATAACGATGCCGAAAGGGCAGAAAAGGAGATATTCGACTATATAGAGAAGGGCACACCCCACCAATATTGGCTGGCACGCAGTTTCGTTCTGCTTGCAGACATATATCATTTGCGCGGTGACGACTTCCAGGCTCGTCAATATCTTGAGAGTCTGCAAGAGAGTTATAAGGCTGAAGACGATATAAGAGAGATGATAGAGCAACGCATTGAGACATGGCATGCTGGAACATCATCATTGGATATGTAGTGTAACGAATGGAAAGAAGATGAATATGCAACATACATATAATATAAAAGGGATAATCAGAGCATCATTCATTGGATTGGTGCTGGCGCCGGTTGGTATTGATGTTGATGCTCAGGTTGATACACTCAAGAATGTCATCGACCGCGATGTAGATGTTGTCAACACCTATCTGCCGACAATTATCAATCCGCACAAACTCCAGGTTGAGCCATCCATGGATGACACGACACATTACAAGCCGACATTTAAGTACGGCATAATGGGGCGCGTAGAAGCCGTCAATACAGCCCCAGACAGTCTGACTGCAGCCAAGATGAAGTTCCCGAAGGAGGAGAGTTTGTACAATGCCCTCGTCAAGATTGGAGGTGGCAATGATGACGCCATAGGTGAGTTCTGGTACAACATACCTCAGAACGAAGATTATCACCTGGCCCTCAACATCGGCCATCAGTCGTGCTTTGGCAAGATAAAGATGCCCGATGACGAGGAGGTCAAGGCCCCGAAACACCACACATGGGTGGATGTAGACTTTGCTCGCTTCCTCGAGAAATTGCGTTTCTCTGGCAAACTCAACTTCAACAATAGCATATATAGTTGCTATGGCTTCCACACGCTGTCAGCAGACAACTACCTCACGCAATCTCTCAAGCCAGTGAGCATCGCGAGAGAGAAGATTCTGCTCGATGAGAAGCAACGCAATACAGAGTTTGACCTGACACTTGCCCTTGCCAACCCCAACAGAGATGTTCGTGAGAAGACAACATTCAACGCTTCGGTGAACTACGGGCTCTTCACCAGTAAAGCTGGTATTAATCAGAGTGGTATCAACTTTGACGGTCGAGTACGGTTCCCAATCAAGAGCAACTACCTATTCGACATAGGCGTCGCAGTCAACCAATTTAAGGTCACTGTCCCGAACGACAAGAATGAGGTATATGAATATGCCGAGCGCAAGCATGTAGATGTCCCCATCAACCCTCATTTCGGAGTTGATTTCGATGCCATCCAGCTTCGCTTAGGAGCCAGAATGATACTTGAATTCGGAGGAGAAGAGGATAACATATATGTACAGCCCGACTTCAAGGCCGATTTTAACATAGCAGATGGCTTAGTACGTCTCAACTTAGGAATGACAGGCGATTACGATGCAAATTCATACCGCAGTCTGATACATGAGAATCCGTATCTCTCGCCTGACATGACCAACTACGTATGGAGCAGCAGTGATGTATATGGAATCCTTGGTAACAAGACAGAAATTAAGACCACACAGAAGCCCTTCCGCTTTGATGCGGGTGTTCGGGTTGCTTTCACACGCAAGGTTGAGATGCATTTAGGAATAGAATATGGTTCATTTGATGATGAAATATTCTTTGTCAACAATGCCTGGAAGAGTGTAACCGCCAGCAATGATACGGTCGTTGGTTACTACAATCGATTCAGCGTTGTCAGGGATAATGGCAAGCACTTTCAAGCAAAGGGAGAACTTTTGATAGAACCCTCCGACAAGGTTCATATACTACTCAATGCTGGATATAACAGCTGGAAGACCAACTATATTGAAGAGGCATGGTACAAGCCGGGTTATGAAATCGGTCTCAACGCATGGGTAAAACCAACAAAATCATTATCAATAGAGTTGATATCCAACGTCATTGGAAATCGTTATGCGCTGAATATGACAACAGGAGAGACCGAGGCACTCGACACGATACTTGACATAAATATGGGAGCAGAATATGCCCTTACCGACCGCTGGAATCTCTTCCTTGAGCTTAGCAACATAGCGTCACAAGACCAGGTTCGTTGGATGGGCTATTCGACACATCGCTTCGGAGCTATGGCAGGTATAACATATAAATTCTAACAAAGAAAGTTATGCTACGCCTCCTTGCTATATCAATAATCTTTTTTGTATCAGCCGCGATATTAGCGTGTACCAACTTCATAGTGACTGCAGGTGCATCGGCAGATGGTTCGACTATGGTGAGTTACTCAGCCGACTCACACGTCTTGTATGGTGAGCTGTATTACTGGGCAGAAGCCGACCATGCCGAAGGCGACTTAGTAGATATTCGCGAGTGGGACAGCAATCGTCCGCTCATGACGATAGCACAGATTGCTCATACATGGCGAGTCGTAGGAAATATAAACCAGCATCAAGTCACAATAGCCGAGACAACCTTTGGAGGCAAGAGTGAGATGCACAATCCATCCGTCGGCATCGACTATGGTTCACTAATATATATAGCATTGCAACGGTCGCGCACTGCCCGTGAAGCTATAAGTGTCATGACGTCATTGGCAGAGGAGTATGGATACTGCTCAGAGGGCGAGTCGTTCTCCATAGCAGATTCGCAAGAGGCGTGGATTATGGAGATGATAGGAGCTGGCAAGGATGAGAAGGGAGTCGTATGGGTAGCACGTCGCATACCAGATGGATATGTTTCAGGACATGCCAACCAGGCACGCATCACCACATTTCCGAAAGACGACCAACAGAATTGTCTCTATTCAAAAAACGTCATAACGGCAGCGCGCAAAGCGGGCTTATACAACGGCAAAGATGAAGAATTCAGTTTTGCTGACACGTACGCACCCCTTGATTTTGGAGCCATTCGCTTCTGCGAGGCTCGCGTATTCAGTGGTTTCAGGCTGATGAACCGTGAGATGATGGAATATGAATCATTCGCAATGGGCAACCTTAAAGCGGAGCGTCTTCCATTGTGGATTAAGCCCGACCATAAGATAAGCCGCCAAGAGATGGCCAATATAATGCGAGACCACTTTGAAGGAACGCAGATGGACATGTCGCAGGATGTGGGAAGTGGTCCATTTCATGTCCCATACAGATGGCGACCTATGGAGTGGAAAGTCGACTCGGTCGAATACATACATGAACGAGCCATAGCTACCCAGCAGACGGGTTTCTGGTTTGTCAGTCAGATGCGCCAAAGCAATCCTGACGGAATCCTATGGTTTGGCTGTGATGATGCGAACACATCTGTTCTGATGCCAATGCACACCTCACTGACCGAGGTGCCTGAGCAAGTCAGAGTCGGCAATGGCGACTTGCTTACCTTCTCATGGACGTCAGCCTTTTGGCTTATGAACTGGGTAGCGAATATGACCTATTCGAAGTACGACGAGATGATAGTTGACGTCAGGGCTGTACAGCGAGGACTTGAAGCAAGTATGGAGCAGGCAGTCAAGGAGTTTGATGAGGTACTCTTAAAGACAACCGACCCCGATAGAAGAAGTGCGAAGGTGAATATCTTTGCTCAGCATTGGGCACAAGTAGTCTGTGATGAGTGGAAGCGATTAGGAGAGCATCAACTTGTGAAGTTTTTAGATGGGAATGTAAAGATAGAGAGAGACGGTAAGTTTGAGCGCACAGAACATAACTACCCATCAGCGCCCCAGCATCCGGAATACGATGCGACATACTATCGCAACATCGTAAATGAGACAGGCGATAAATTGAAAATGAAATAGAGAAGATTCCAGTATTATGACCAAGACCGAGAAAGAGTATAGAGAAGCATCTAAGCAGTGTGAAGAGATCTTCGTCAAGAAGATGGAAGACTATGGTACGGCATGGCGTATCATGAGGCCGACGAGCATTACAGACCAGATTATGATTAAAGCACGTCGTATCCGGTCGCTCGAGATAAAAGGAGAGCGTAAGGTTGACGAGGGCATCCAGCCAGAGTTCATCGGCATTATCAACTATGCTGCGATGGCCCTCATACAACTCAAATTAGGCTTTATCGAGAATCCTGAGATGGATCATCAAGAGGCGTTAACCCTCTATAGGGAGCAGATTGAGACAGCCTTTCAGCTTATGAATAATAAGAATCACGACTACGATGAGGCCTGGCGTGCGATGCGGATAAGTTCACTGACCGACCTTATCTTGATGAAGCTCAACAGGACCAAGGAGATAGAGGACCATAAGGGCGAGACGCTGATCTCAGAGGGCGTGGATGCCAACTATCTCGACATGATTAACTATGCGATGTTTGCGCTCATACGATTTGCTGAAAATTAATTTTTTGACATTATGAACAAGAAAGAGTTGATGTTGCTTAAGCAGCCAGTTATTGAGATACTGAGGGTTCTTGTCGGAATACTCTTTATCTTTTCAGGCTTTGTCAAGTGCGTTGACCCAATGGGAGGAGCCATCAAGATAGACGACTACTTCATTGCCTGGGGTATGAGCGAGATACCGATGACCTTCAGCATAGCTCTGAGCGTCATTCAGAATATTCTTGAGTTCACCGTAGGCTTTGCTTTGCTGTTTCGCATCTTCATACCATTGGCATCACTTGGAGCGCTTCTCTTCATGGTGATCTTTACACCACTCACGTTGTATATAGCGATAGCCAATCCTGTATCCGACTGTGGATGCTTTGGCGATGCTGTCAAACTAACCAACTGGCAGACATTTTGGAAGAATATGATATTTCTTCCGATGTCGTTAATAGTATACTTTAACCGTCATAGTTTCAAGGAGAAGCTATCGCGTTGGCGCAGGGCCTCGATATGCGGATGTGGCGTAATGCTGTCGCTGACGCTATGTATAAAAGGGCTGACAGACGAGCCCATCATTGACTTCCGCCCCTATAGTGTAGGCACCAACATAAGAGAAGCAATGGAGATTCCAGATGATGCTCCACAACCAGTCTATAAGACCACATTCATTTTAAAGAAGGATGGTATTGAGAAAGAGTTTGACGAAGACAATTATCCATATAACGACACGACATGGGTCTATGTGGACACACATACAGAGGTATTGGATGAGGGTTTTACTCCTGCGATAAAGGACTTCACATTAACAGACAAATATGAAGAGGTGGTCACCAACGAGCTTCTCGGCACAGAGGAACAGATTGTACTTGTGGTATCTCCATCACTTGAAAATGTTAGAGGCACAGATCTTGAGCGCATATCACATCTGAGTGATATATGTGTAGAGAATGACCTACGCATGTACATTCTGACGGCATCGACACTTGGAGGACAGGAGCGCTTCACGACGGAGAGTAATCGTCGATATGAATATCTGCAAGGCGACGAGACGATGCTCAAGACCATAGTCCGAGGAGATGCGGGAGTCATTGTCTTGCAACATGGCACCATAGTAGCGAAATACCATATAGCGCATCTACCTATGGATAGGGATTGGAAGAATCCTGCGGCTTCATTTTTGAGATTTATTAACGCTGATTATGAACAGAGTATAATAATTTGCATTACCTTAGCAGTCGCTTTATTAGTTATAGCATTACATCATACAAAACATAAACAACATACAAAATTCTATGAGAAAGAAAATCGTAGCAGGAAACTGGAAGATGAATAAGACCCTTCAAGAGGGTATTGAACTTGCAAAGGGTGTTAACGACATCGTTAAGAAGAATGGTGCTAAATGCGAGGTTGTACTCGGCACACCTTTCATACACCTTACAGAGGTAGTAAAGACTGTTGATGCAAAACTCATCAAGGTCTCTGCAGAGAACTGTGCTGACAAGGCTTCAGGAGCATATACAGGTGAGGTTTCAGCTGCAATGGTTAAGTCGACAGGTGCTGAGTACGTTATCCTTGGACACTCAGAGCGTCGTCAGTATTATGGTGAGACTGATGCCATTCTCAAGGAGAAGGTAGATCTTGCACTTGCTAACGGCTTGAAGGTGATTTTCTGCATAGGTGAGGTTCTTGCTGAGCGCGAAGCAGGCAAGCAGAATGAGGTTGTCACAAGTCAGGTTAAGAATGCACTCTTCCACCTCTCAGCAGAGCAGTTTGCAAATATCGTTCTTGCATACGAGCCAGTATGGGCTATTGGAACCGGCAAGACTGCCACATCAGAGCAGGCTCAGGATGTACACGCAGTGATACGTGCTTGTGTTGCAGAGAAATATGGCGAAGTTGCAGCTGAGGAGACAACAATTCTCTATGGCGGTTCATGCAAAGCTTCGAACGCTAAGGAGCTTTTTGCTCAGAAGGATATCGATGGCGGTCTCATCGGTGGTGCATCGCTCAAGCCAGAGGACTTCTACGGAATCATTGAGGCCTACAACTAATAGAAACAACCTGGTTACACAGAACAGTTTTGGACATAAAAAGAGACATCCTCAAATGGATGTCTCTTTTATTTTGTGGTGTATTCCGTTTTTGATTCTATAGAACTATATATATTACTCCATATTACTCCATATAAGTTGCAAGCGCACTTGGAGCAATACCTGTAATCTCACTCACTTGTTCTATTGGTATACCTTTTGCCAACATATTCTTTGCCATGTCTGATACTGCTTCAGCACGACCTTTCTCTTCCCCTTTCTTCATACCTTCTTCCAGTCCTTCGGCTCTTCCTTCGGCTCTTCCTTCAGCTCTTCCTTCAGCTCTTCCTTCCAAACGTGCCTCTCCACGTGCTGTAATGATATTGTCGTTCATGATGGCAATGGCCTCTAATCGCTTGTCATAACTACGTTTCTCGTCTTCACTCATATTCTCATAGAGCATTATCTCCTTCGCCTCTTGAAGGCCTTTGGCCTTAGGACACTCAGGGATATCTCCGCTCTTGAGAAAGGATATCCACTCCTCAAGCCTGGATGTCGCAACCTTATCAAAGCCATCTACCTTCAAGATATAGTATTCCGGAAAAATGTCACTGACCGATTCGCAGTTGAATCTCTGAACCTGAAAGGGTGAGAGTGTCAGCACATCATTCTTATGGATTCCTCTAAACTCCGTACATCCGTAGTAGACATAATCGTCACCTTTGCCTAAATTGAAATATACGATATTGATGCTGTAGACCTTCTGGATTTTCTCGTAGCTGTCGCCTCGTCTCATATAATCAGTGATGAGCTTTGAAGTTCCAAAGAGCATCCGTTGGAAATATGCAAACTCATTTGCATTCTGTACCTCGATAATATACTTGTTTCCTTCTGTATCCTCTGTAAGCAGGTCAACACGATTCTGCTTATCGCTCTCATCCTCCTGATTGCTCTCGCTCTCAAGGAATTTGTTGATTTTGATATCCTTATTGAGCAATGTGGATATCAATCCCTCCAACACGACTGCATTTGTCTTGTTGCGTAGCAATTTCTTCATTGCCCAGTCAAATCTCACATATTTGCTCATGACCTAACTAACTTTAATCAATATGGTATGCCTCAAAGTTAAAAACTTTTTTCGATATGAACACTTCTTATCTGTCGTGTTTGAAAAAGAGATGGGGAATAGTCTGGGTAAGACCATTCCCCATCCGAAGAATATGAAAAGAATTATTTGTTATTTAAGTGTAATCTTCTTGGTGTAGAATTCACCGTTTTCACTCACAACCCTTACAATATAGACACCCTTCGAAAGGGATGTCTCAAGTGTCGCTGATGCTGAATCAACAGAGGCTGACATTACCTTGCGACCACTCAGATCGTACACCATAACTTTTCCACCCTCTGCACCAAAGACACGGATTGTATTTTCGTAGGCTCCAACTGCGATAGTGTTGAAACCAGCTTCAATATAATCTATATCGGTACCACCTGCAAATGTAGCGACAATCTTGATGTCGGGATTGAGAGAGTAAGGAACAAAGATACTGGCAGCGAGGCCACCATTTTCTGGCATTACATTCTCGCCATCAACAGTTAATGAGAGAACGGGCTCACTGAATTCCACGCGCACCATATCGCCCTCATTTGCAAAGGCTTTGTCACAGGTTATGTCGACTGTATTGTTATTGCTCTTGAAGTCGAGTTTATGAAGAGCATTCTTCTGCCCCTCAGCGACGAGTACAGGAGCTATGCCACCTTGACTCCATTTTCGTGTATACTCGCCTGTATAGCCATCGCCATCGAAGTTAAGCCAGTATGCTACGGGGCCCGCAGCAAATTCTGCATTCGTGAACTCGCGCTCTGCCTTGTTCAGCTCCTCATCGTCGTAGGTGAATACTGGAATCGACTTATTAGATGACTTAGCGTTGGTTGCTACCTTCTTGACCTTTCCGCTGCCCTTGCTTCGTCCGACACCCACCGTCTGCTTAACAATGTAGGTCGCCTTGCTTGTCTCGTCGAGAGCCGTGTTGTAGAAGAAACAGTTCTCAATGGTTCCTGAATTTTCACCTACCAATGTATTGACAACGATACCATCACCATCTCCCTCCTTAACGGCTAAACGTCCAACGTATCCTACATTTGATATCAAACCTGAGTTTTTGTCGGCGATGATTGCAGCATATATACGTTTTCCTGCACTGGTAAGATCCGAAACGGCATTTTGGAGAGTGTTATATATGACAGAATTTTCCAGTGTCATACCTGAGACGACTCCTTTGGCACCGAGACAGTTTATCAAGGCTCCTGGCACCTTAACCTGATAGTTAGAAATATGTGACGCTTCGCCTGTGAAACTACCCTGGAATGGATTTTCATCTGTTCCGATTGGACTCATGCCATCTGCGAGACTGAAATTGTCAAGACTGGCGAAGAAAGCTTCTTTTGCTTCTTCCGAGAGATTAGAGGTATAGTCAGTAAAATTAATACTTGATGCAATCTGAACATTTATTCCTGTATAACCCTGATCAACCGCAGCCGATACAGCTCTCGTCATACCTGCTAAATCCCATGAGTTAGAGACTGTTATATCCTTCTCACCCTTAACTAGGACGTAGACAAGACTAAAGTGAGGGTCAGTGTACATTGGATCATCTTGTTCTTCCCAAGGAATGACATCGTGTAAGCTTAATTTTGTATAACCCTCAAGGTTATTTATGCCACTTAGAGCACTGCTCAACGAATTTGAATAGAATCGATACCACCCATCAATCTTACTATATGGAGCCACATGTGGCAATATGCCCTCATTTTGGTCCTTCAACGCCTTCTCGATATCGGCACATGTGGTGACACCAATAATGCCGTTGTAAGAGAATTCATACAAGCTTGTAAAACAATCATTAAGCGAGTCATCGTTGGTCTTAGGCTCGTATCCTGTCATTTCTCCAGTTTCTCCATCAATAACCTGCTTCAGGAAATTGCCACTCTCGTCCATGAGGATATAGCCGACCTCGACACCATTGGTGTCGTACGTTGGGCGCATCACGAGGGTCAGAGACATTTCGCCTTCCATTTGGTCATATTGATACGCTATATGCTTAGCACAATCGTACTCCACCACTCCCATTTCTTCTGGATCTTGCTCTAATGGCCATACTAACATAGCTTCCACTCCTCCTTCTTCATAAAGCTGCTCGATATAGATTTCGTAACCAGTAGGCTCTCCTCCGAAGTCATTTTTATATTTTTCTGACAACTTACCAAATTCATCCTCCATAGTAGTGTATGTGACATATTCAGTTCCCTTGACGTTACCACGAACATCCTCCACTCTGAGTTTGTAGGAACGGGGGGTCAGGTACTGACCCACTACAAAACCTTGTTTATTGCGGTCACTTTCCTCAATTCCAGAATACAACACAGAAGATGTTAAGAACTTGTCACAGCTAATAGAACTTCCCTCTCGATCGTTAAGATACGAAGCCACAACCGTTGTGTCTGTATCGTTTTTTCTTTCAGAAACTGTCACAACCTTCCACAAATAGAAGTTATTATCAGTGGTATAACCAGCAGGACATTTAGGACGGGTTTCCATTCCATTCATTGCATCAGCAATCGTAGTAACACCGAGAGTGATATTAGTCTTATAATTACCATCTTCACGGCGACAGATATACACATCATTGTCATATTGTTCTTGGTCCACTACAAAACCAAAATAGAGATCTGCTTCTGTAATAAACTCTTCTTTGATTGTAATTGTAGGGGTCTCTCCTTCCCAGCTCCCAAGCTCTTTTTTCAATTCATCAAGGCTATATGAGGATTCCTTTCCACTTATCATAAAACTTCTTTGTGCGTCCTCAGGGGTAGCAGGCAGATTGTCACTGCCATCTAAATTGACATAGTAGGTATCTCCAATGTTGTTATATGTAACATAAAAGGTCTTGCTACTCTCCTCTGCTGCCATAGCTGGAATGGTTGTCATTACGCAGAGAGTAAGTAGCGAAAAAAACAAAAACAATTTTTTCATGATTGCACAAGTAATAACGAATTACAAATAATAATAATTAGTATACGTGAGATTGTTCTTCAAAATGCAATAGCAGTGCCCAGGGAAAGGCACCGCCACTGCTATCTGTTAGAGAGAACAATTATCTGGTGTAGACAGGAATCTGAGCGCCAAAGTCCTTGACTTTGCCGAAGAGATCCTTTGCCTTCTCCCATGGGTACTTATTGCCATACATCGAAGGACGTATTGTCTCTGTACCCTGCTGGTTGAGACCAAAAGCGCGGTTAAGCTGGTTAGCTGCCGAGTTACCATCGTAGCTTGACGAACTTACTATATTGATACTTAAGAAACCCTTGAGGTAAGCCTGGTCGATGGCATCTGTGAAGGCCTTATTCTCGGGCATCTCAACGTTGTTCTCGTACTTAGGACCGATTGTAGCCTCGTCGCACTCCTCAATACGTGACGCTGGGACATTGATTGGAGAACCTACGCCATTGGAAATCTCAAGGTCGTAGTGGTTAGCAAAGAAGTAGTTATCCCATAGGTTAGACTGCTTGAGAGCCTCGAGCTTCTTGTCCGACTCATATGTGGCACGCTCAACGCCACAACGCGAGTTGCAACCGAAGATGTTGTTATGAACATCGATTGTACGAATGCCATTGCGGAAACGGAAACCCTGACCCATATCCGACAGCTCCTTGGTACGTGTCCATGTGAAGAGAACGGTATTGTGGTGGAAATCGAGAGAAATCTTATCTGCCTTTATTGAGTTACCCTGCACCTGGCAAGCTGCGTAGCGACAAGCGATGAACACATTGTTGGAAATTTCGATATGACCCTCATATATCATACCCTGAATACCGAAGTTACGGCAGTTGACGAAGACGCAGTTCTGAATCTTCATATTACCCTCAACATCGATATGGAGAGCGTATGTATCGGACTGAGTAAAGCCAACAGCCTTAGTAGCTGGAGAGGCCCCTGTCTCGAGGATACGACCTGTCAGGACACCATCGTTAGGAGTACCTGTACGCGAATCCTTAGGGTCTGCCACGCAATATTTTGAAACCTCACCATAGTCGAATGTGAAACCATCAACGACAACCTCACCTAAAGGCCCCTTATAGCCGTTAGGACGACGTGACGTTATATGAAGAAGGGCGCCCTTGATAGTCTTTGCACTCACCTCACCCGGCTGAATCTTTGTCACATGCTTGATGACGTCACGCTCAGAGAAATCCGACGAATAGCCACCATAGAACTTCAGATACTTACCATTGTTGGTACCATTACCGAATATACCCACCGTCACATAACCACGATCCATATTACCGAGGTAGTTACCCTCAGCGACGAGGATTGTAGATCCATCTTCTGCAGCGTCAATAGCCTTCTGAAGGTCCTTCATTGGAGTCTGAGCAGAGAGACCATTGGCACGAGCCGTACCAGTTGAACTCACATAGTAAGTTTGCTGCGCAAAGGCAGATGAGAAAACACCCATAATGGCTAAAATAGCGCCACAAATGAATTGTCTTTTGTTCATTTTGTTATTGTTTAAAAGTTACTTCTTATAATCTACTTGCAAAGGTAGATTCAGATGCCTTGCACGTCAATACGTAAATATACGTATTTTATGCGACAAAAAGTGGAGTCATATTACAAATGAATGATTCCACGTCGCAGTGCGAAGCGCATGAGACTCATACTGCTGTCGATTCCAAGTTTCCGGAAGATATTGGTCTTATGCGTATCGACGGTACGTATTGAGATGCAAAGTTTATCAGCTATATCGCGCGCATGCATTCCGTCGCAGCACAGACGTATGATATCCTGCTCTCGCTCGCTCAGTTCGACACGTAGTTCCGACGCATTGCAGACATCGCGTATGAGACGCGCTATATCCTTGGCGAAATATGTACCTCCCTCTACGATAGTATTAATAGCCTCTATAATCTCCTCCGTTGGTGAGTTCTTGCTGACGAAGCCATCGACACCTATCTCGGTCAGTTCGAGGATGACACTCTCGGCTGTCTCTGCCGAGAGCATCAGAATGAGCATATCGGGATGTTCAGCTCTGAGACGACGAGCAATCTCGACGCCACTGAGATCAGGCAATATGATATCTAACAGAGCCATTGTTGGCTCGTTGGGCAGACTTTGGAGAGCTTCAAAGAACTCCTTTCCTGAAGCAGCCTGCGCAACGACATTTATTCCTTTGGCATTCCCCAACGCCATGGTCGTCCCCATCCTGAACAAATCGTGGTCATCGACAAGTATAATATCTATCATATTACGTAGAATTTATTAATCTAACTAACCGACAAAAACCATACCAACTAACGGGGATATCATGCTTTAGGCAAGATAAGGCGGAATGTCGCACCTCTACCCTCCTCGCTATCAATCTCTATCTCGCCACTATTGGCACGAGCCATATCGAGACAGACAGCAAGTCCCAGTCCGCTTCCCTGCTCACCGCCAGTACCATTTGTACTACGCACATGACCATCCGAGAGGATACTCCGAACCTTCTCCTGTGGCATTCCGACACCCTGGTCAGCAATTGTCAGGGCCACCTTCCCCTCTCTCTCCGAGAAGTCGAAAGATATAGTCCCATCGGTGTACGAAAATTTGATTGCATTAGATACGATATTACGCACTATTGTTGAGACCATATTATTATCGGCAAAGACCATTATACCCTTTTTGTCGGAGACCTGGAATGAGATATTCTTAGCACTTGCCTGCAACGCGAGCAACTCAGTTATGTCGGTCACGATACCGTATATATCGATTTTGGATGGTTCAAACTGCATACGTCCCATCTGCAGGCGCGTCCAGTTAAGAAGGTTATTAAGCAAATCGACCTGTACTTCAGCCGATTTATGCAAATCAGCATAAGTCTTACGAAGCATGTCAGTCGAGAAAGAGCTGCCATTGGTTGATAGCAGATGAAGTGCATTACGCATAGCAATGGCAGGGTTCTTCAGGTCGTGAGAGATGACAGAGAATAGTTTATCCTTCATATCGTTCATCTCCTTCAGTTCCTTATTGCGAGCACGTTGTATTCGCAGAGTCTGCAGGAACTGGAGAATTACGATGATAAGCATAAAGGCTATGACACTCACGACGGTTATTATCTGTCGGTTATAACGCTCTTTACGCTCCTTCTCTGCAGCCAAAATGCTCAATTCGCGTTCGCCTTTGACACGTTCGTAGTTGACACGTGTATTGAGAAAACTATTGTTTTGTCGTTCATTCTGCACTCTTGCCGAGAAGGCACGAGCCTGCGTCAGGTAATCGAGAGAGCGATAGTAGTTTTGTTTCTTCTTTTCGTACTCAGAGAGGAAGAGACATGCCGACTCAGCCTGCTCTGGGGCGTCAATCTCGACAGCGACCTTATATGCATCTTCGAGGAGTTGTTTTGAGCGAGAATCATTACCCATCAACATCTCGACACGACCAAGCGAGAGACAAGAGACAAGCCAATGCCAACGGTCTTGATGGTTATAGAGTAAATCATAACTTTTCTCGTATGAGACGCGAGCTGAATCGAGCATCTGACGTTTCTCAAAAATCTCACCTATCGCATTGTAACACAACGAAATACCCACAACAGAATTGGCAAGACGATTGTGCTCCATCGATTCGCAATAGTATATATAAGCCGAGTCGTATTCCTGTTGATAATTGAATATAGAACCTATATTAGCATAGTTGATAGCCATTCCGAGGTCACTCTCAAGAGCCTTTTCCACGCCGAGAGCGAGAGCAAAATAGGACTTTGCCTCATCGAAATAGTGAAGAGTCAAATCGATATTACCAATACCATTATAAGCTATTGTTCTATTCTTGCGAGCCGTATAACTATTCTTATCTGAGAACTCATCGCATAGTTGCAGGGCGCGGTAATGATATTCCGTTGCATCTCCCATAGCGCCCACCCTTCGGAAGTTCGTTGCCAAGTCGTTGAGAGCTCTGGTCATCTCAATGGTATCGTGTATATCCTGAGCCAAATGGTAGGTAGTATGACTCTGCTTAATGGCCTCAGTGAAACGTGATGAGTGTCGCATATTGGAGGCGAGGATACGTGATGCGACAATCTGCCGTAGAGAGATGGTCGACATGGTATCGGTGAGAGTCTCCATAAGTTCGAGGTGCGATGCTTTGGAGAACTGCGACTCCACCTCGTCACGCTCCTCCTCAGAACACGCACGATATGTCGTCTCTTCCTGACAGGCGTTTATTAGGAGCAAAAGAGCAGATGTGCAAAGAGCCATAAGACCCTTCGAGAACCGACTGTCGTTATGTCTGGTAATAGTACACATAGAACTCCTCTCAATCGTTATTAGAGCCACCTCATATACCTTGTCATTCTTATATTGAATCAGATTTTGAATACGTTGACAGCCTGCGAGATACGCATCAGCATATTTCGGAGTTCGTGAGCGTTGTCATCGAGTTCCTCAGCGTCAGCTGCATTCTCCTGAGTTGCTTTATTGAGTTCCAATATAGCAGCATTAACCTGCGCCACTCCTGCATTCTGTTCGACACTTGCCACTGTGATATCATTAATCAGCTTCACAATCTGCTGTATCTTAGGCAACAGCTCGTTAAGTCCCTCAAAAACGCGAGCTGTCTCGACAGTCGATGAGGATGCCGTACTGTTTATCGATTGAGCAGTCGACTGAGTCTGGTCGGCAAGACGTCCGACCTCCTTTGCAACGACAGCGAATCCTCTTCCCTGTTCACCTGCTCGAGCCGCCTCTACAGAGGCGTTGAGAGCAAGAATATTCGTCTGAGCAACCAGTTCGTTGATAGCCGCTATGTCCTCCGCAATGTGGTTGATAGCGTCGTAGCTCTTCTGACTTGCATCGCCAAGAGTCGTGATGAGCGCCGATATGGCCTCCGTCATCTTATTCGTCTCGACGGAGTTATCTGTATTCTGCTGTATGTTAGCCCCCATCTGCTCCATTGACGATGAAAGCTCCTCAAGAGAGGCAGCCTGACGATTTGCAGAATCCGATATATTATTGGAGGCTGTTGTAAGATGATTTATGGAGCTTACAACAGTCTCGTTGAGTGTCACGATAGGCTTTATTACCTCAGTTATCCCCTCTTGCATATCCCTGACACTCTCAGCGAGAGAGACGATCTCGCGCCCCGAGACGACATGACTGACATTCGTGCGCAGGTCGCCAGTTGCGATGACCGCCACCTCACTGGTCAGGCTGACAAGAGGACGGAAGACGAAACGCGACATCAGGTAGATGACAAAGGCAAAAATAAGGAGAAGAACTACGCCTATGCCCATGAACATACCACGAGCGTTTTCGACAGGCTCACGCACGATGGCATCATCCACACAGAGGAGCATAGCGCCACTTGGCTTATTCTCGTAGGAGAAGAAAGGTATCACTGAAGCGTAATAATTCTTTCCTGAAGTTTCGTAAGTTCCAGTCCAGACCGAATTGGCATCGTTGCAAGCCATACGAATGTCCTGCGAGAGTTCTGCGCTTACGACAGCCGAATCAGTGGTAGTGACGAACTTATTGTTATCAAAAGTGATGAAGTCAATCTGCTGCTGAATCTTAAGGGCATTGAGATAGCCCTTATTGTCAGAGACATACCCGACAAACGAGATGACAGCTATGTCTGCTCCATTAAACTGAACAAGTTCTGATGTGTGTAGACAGCTGGCGGACTTCAACAGGGGGTCATATCCCGTTGCAGAGCCATGAATCTTAACATACCTGACGAGTTTCTGGAGCTCCTCCATATTAGGATTCTTGAAATCACTGACCAGAATCTCACCATCCATAGTGAGAAGGAAATAACCACGCATATCAAAGCCGTCGCGGTCGTTATCCATATGAAACTTCATGAATGGGTCGCGATTCTCAATGCACTGTCGGAATATTGTGGAATTCTTCATGTGCACACAAGCCTTGCGCTGCTTGCTGGTTATCGTCGCAAGAGTTGTATCTATCGCCTCATACTTTTTATGAGCCAACTCAGTGGCATAATCCTGCAGATAGAGGCGCACCATACGTGAGACGAGTACATCCGATATTAGGACATAGGCCACAACGACGGCAAATGGAATGAAGATAAGATACTTCAAACTATACCGCCTAAGAAAATTCATATTCATACCAAACACATTTGCTACTACGAATTGTTTATATCGCCAAAGGTAAAAAGAACAATAAAAACAGACAAAAAATTAACACTCAAATTTCGTTACTTTTTGACAGACAATTTATCGTGATGGTGGAAAAGATAGTATCTTTGCCCCCATGATTAAGAACATAACCACCACTCTTCTTCTGCTGTCAATCAACATTTTTTCTTTCGGACAGCATCTGACTCAGACGGGAGAGGTTGCTCCAGAGCATCCACGTCTCGTCTTGATGATAATCCTCGACAACGTCACGAATCAGCAACTGCAGCTTGTTCGCAACCGCCTCTCCTCAGATGGCTTCAACCGCATTATGGGTATGGGCACACAGGTGGTAGATGCATACTACGATGCCGGAGGCAACTACACAGGAAAGAACTTAGCTTCACTCTATACGGGAGCCCCTGCTGCAACACATGGCATAGTAGGAGAACAATGGATTGACAATTTCAGCAATAGAAGAATGCACGCAATTTACGGAGATGCCTACACGATGCCCAGTGGAAAACTCGACACTGCTGCTGTCTGTGGCAACAGTCAGTTGCTATGCTCGACCATCGGCAATGAGATACGTAAAATGTATAATCAGAAATCCAAGATATTTACTGTTGGGCTTCATCCCGACAATCTCATGTGGTGTTCCGGAACCCGAGTCTCAGAGCCCGTGATATGCTTTAACACCAAAACTGGCGAGATGGAACCTCAAAACATCAGCAACGACAGTACGTTGCAATGGATAAGGGATTTCAACAGCAAGAGGATGCAGGATATCTATCTCGATAAGATATGGGCTCCCACACACGACATCCTGACATATCATGCATCAAAATATTTTCCTGACGCCGACAAAAAAGCCTTCTACCATTCGATGCGTCCGACCGTTAGTGCTGGTTCCGACAAATATGCACATCTTGCTGGCTCCCCATACGGCAATATCTTAGTGCGAGATTTTGCTACGGCATTAATGCTCATGGAGGATTTGGGAAAGGATGAGATACCCGATATGCTCACATTAGAGTTTAGCACCACGCCGAGTGTCGCCCCTAAGCAGCAACCCCTCGACGCTGAGAGCGAAGACCTGCTTATCCAACTGGATCTCAGCATCGCTTCGCTCCTCAAAGTAATCGACCAAAATATCGGAATGCATAATACACTGGTTGTCGTGACGGCTGCATCCGGAGGCCATGACCTGCAGAGCACAACGAGCGAGCATTGGGCCAACATGGGAGTCGTTTCGATGCGACGTGCCTCCGCACTGCTCAACCTCTACCTCATTGCCCTATACGGTCAGGCGCCCTACATACGCAATTACGCCCCAGGCGCCATCTACATCGACCGCAAGGTAGCTGAGGAGAGACATGTTAGTTTCGACAGTCTGCTGACACTCTCTGCCGACTTCCTGGCTCAGGTCAAGGGTATCGAGAGAGCCATTGCCGGCAAAGACCTCGAGAAAATCAACAACGAGCAACCAATTGTCAATATGCTTCGACGCAACTACCACCCGAAACGCTCTGGAGATATCCTCATATATCTGCAACCCGGATGGGCAGAAGAGCTTGACGATGGTTCACAAATGCAACAGATATGGGCGCAGGAGCAGGTGCCTCTCTGCTTCTACGGATGGCGCATACCCCATAAAATACTCTATGAGCCTCATCCCATGACAGACGTAGCTCCTACACTTTCGACTTTCATAGGTGTTAGCAAGCCCAACGCCTGCAGTGGCACAGCATTACCCATTGTCGATAAATAACGATATAGCAACTACTACGGTGAAACACTACACGAGAATCCTGACAATAGCTGGGAGCGACCCCTCAGGTGGTGCTGGCATACAAGCCGACATCAAGACCATCTCAGCACTCAAGTGTTATGCAGCCTCAGCTATAACAGCATTAACCATACAAAACACCAAGGGTGTCACAGCAGTGGAACCCGTCGGAGCTGAGGTCTTAGAGGGCCAGATAAGAGCCGTCCTCGACGACATAGGAGCCGATGTCATCAAGATAGGTATGCTGTGCAACACAGAGCAGGTGCGTACTGTCGCACGACTAATCAGGGAATACGGCATTCAGAATGTCGTTCTCGACCCAGTTCTTGCCAGCACATCGGGCGCTACATTTCTCATCGAAAGCGCTCGTGGAGTCCTACTGAACGAGTTGATGCCTCTATGCCGCATTGTGACTCCAAACATTCCAGAGATGAGAGCTCTATTAGGAAACAACGAGAACGTATCGACAGAGGAGGATATGAAGCGAGCAACACGAGAACTCTCAACTCTCATCGGTGGCAAGAGCGTACTGCTAAAGGGCGGTCACAACAGCGACTCCATAAAGAACGGAGAGGTCTTTGACATCCTGTTTGACAGCGAAGTGGGTGAAGGCACGCACACCATATACCGCACGAAACACATCAAGACAAAGAATACACACGGGACGGGCTGCACCCTCTCGTCTGCCATAGCATCCTACATGGGGACTATGCACAGAGCGTCGCTCGCAAGCATCACAGCGAAGGCTAAACGGTACATCTCAGGTGCTATGGGGTCTGCCACATCCTACAAAATAGGAGGAGGCAAAGGACCTGTCGATTTTTTTTGGGATATATGGTGGAGATAAAAAGAGACAGAATTGGAATTGGAATCAGATAAGAATAGATACAGAATCATAGCAGAGAGGCATGGCGACGAGCTATGTGTATTCTCCCAGCCATGGTGGTTAGATGTCGTCTCTGCAGAGAGGGGCAAGGATTGGGATGCCCTGGTTATTGATGGTAAAGATGGCGAGGCTGAGATGGCAATAGCCTACCATACTCTTACACGCTATGGTATTCGTGTTGTACTGATGGCACAAAACACCCCCTACACATCTATATGGGGTGCAAAAGGGGTTGAGCCTTGGCGCATCATACCACATCTAAAACGACATTTCCAAAATGAAAAAATCCGATATGCCCTAATGAATTTCGAGCCGAGCCTTCATGAAGAGCTCGACGACATGAAAGAGATACGCATCGGTTACAGACCAACATACATCGTCAGAAATATCCCCTCAGAAGAGACTCTTGAGATGCTCTTCCACCCTATGAAACGACGTCTACTCAACAAAGCTCGTAAGAACCTCATCACACGCTTCGACGCTGTCGACGGCAACTACCTCTACGATATGCTTGGGCGCGAGATGGCAGCCGAGGGTGGCAAGCCTATGTACAGCAGGGAGTTACTAACAGGTCTCACCAACGAGGCTATACGGCGCAAACAGGGTACCATCATATCGGTCCACGAAACGCTAAACCCCGACATCATCCATAGTGCCATGTTTGTTCCCTATGACAGACGATGCGGATATGCCCTGACCTTTTCGACAGAGCCCCAATATGCCAATAACGGAGCTTCGACTCTGATGACCATCGACGCTATGCAGAGGATGCGCACGTTAGGAATAAAGAACTTCGACATGGAGGGAAGCATCGACCCTGGAATAGCTAAATCATATTCAATGCTCGGGACGGAACGCATCAGCTACGACTACGGAGTGATGAGAGAGGGTCTATTAGGCATGCTCATAGAGAAAAAAATAGGGAGATAGTCACTTTGGGTATAAATACTACAAATGCGCAGTAGTGTACGATAATTCAGAAATAATACCGAACTTTCGCCCTTGAAATAATATAATAAGATGGAAAAAAGAGTAGTAATCACAGGTATGGGCATCTACTCATGCCTTGGTAAGACACTTGATGAAGTAAGAAATTCATTATACAACGGTGTATCTGGAATCATATTTGACCCTGTTCGCAAAGAGATGGGATTCCGTTCTGCACTGACAGCCAATGTTCCTGTTCCCGACTTGAAAGGACTTCTTCCCCGTGCTCAGCGTGTATACATGGCTGACGAGGTTAAATATGCCTATCTTGCAACAGTTGACGCATTGGCATCAGCAAAGATTGACCAGGACTATCTGAACGCTCATGAGGTGGGTCTTCTCTACGGCAATGACTCGTCTGCAGACGCTGTTGTCAAGAGTGTAGACACGATGCGCGAAAAGAAAGATACCACACTCGTAGGCTCTGGTGCTATCTTCCAATCGATGAACTCGACAGTAACGATGAACTTGGGATGCCTTTTCAAACTGAGAGGTATCAATATGACTGTCTCTGCTGCTTGTGCTTCAGGCTCACACGCCATAGGATTGGGCTCTCTTCTCATACGCACAGGCTTGCAGGATATGGTAGTCTGCGGAGGCGCTCAGGAGGTTAATCCATTCTCGATAGGCTCATTCGACGGCATCTCAGCATTCTCAACACGAGAGAGCGACCCGACAAAGGCAAGTCGTCCTTTCGACCGCGACCGCGATGGTCTCGTTCCTGGTGGTGGCGCTGCAACAGTCATCATCGAGAGCTATGAGAGCGCCGTGAAGCGAGGTGCTCCGATTCTGGCTGAGGTTCTCAGCTACGGATTCTCTTCAAATGGTGATCATATCTCATCTCCAAATGTTGATGGTCCTGCTCGCTCCCTCGAGATGGCAATCAAGGCATCTGGCGTATCGCTCAAGGAGATCGGATACATCAATGCCCACGCAACATCAACACATGTGGGCGACACAAATGAGGCTAAGGCCATCGCACGAGTATTCGGTGATGTCAAACCAGAGGTAACATCGACAAAGAGTCAGACCGGTCACGAGATGTGGATGGCGGGAGCCAGCGAGGTCATCTACTCAATGCTCATGATGAAGAACGACTTCGTGGCAGCGAACCTCAACTTCGAGAACCCTGACGAGGATTCAGCAAAACTCAACATCCCCGCTCAGCGCGTAAGCAAACATTTCGACACATTCCTGTCGAACTCATTCGGCTTCGGAGGGACAAACTCGACCCTGATTATCCGCAACCTGTAAGAGAAAATTTGAATATCAATACAAAGTGCGCAGTATCTCTACTGCGCACTTTTATTTTTTCAGGAAGATTGCTTTATACAAACATCCACCAACGGAGAGAGTATTTCAGCGAACTTCTTTTTTGAAGATTCGAGATATATCATCTCTTTTCTTTCTCACATAATCTGCTTACATTCGCATTCTGATAAATACCAAAGAAAATGTTTGACTTCTATCGCATAGCAACGGCAATTCCTAAAATCAGAATTGCGGATATCAAAAGCAACGTTGAAGAGATAATCCGCCTCATAGAGGAGGCAGAGCGCAAGGATGCTGGGATTGTTCTTTTTCCCGAACTGTGCATCACGGGCTATACATGTGCCGACTTATTCCTTCAGCCCTATTTCATAGGGCAAGCCTACTCGGCCCTGCAAGAAATAGCAGAAGCAACCGATGGATTATCTATTGTAGCGGTCGTGGGACTACCAGTCTACCATAAGGGCGGACTCTACAACTGTGCTGCCATCATTCAGGATTGCGACATCAAGGCTCTTGTTCCCAAGCAGTATATCCCGAACTATTGCGAGTTCTACGAAAGCCGTTGGTTCAAGAGCGGCAGGGAACTAAGCAAGAACGAACTGCACGACAGTATCCCCTTTGGGACACGCTTCATATTCGGCGATGAAGCAGTACAATTTGGCATTGAGATATGCGAAGACTTATGGGTACCCAATCCCCCATCGACAGAGCTGTCACAGGCAGGAGCTGAGATTATGCTCAACCTCTCGGCATCCAACGAGATGGTCGGCAAGCACGACTATCTGCTCTCGCTCATCAGTCAGCAGAGTGCACGCACCATGAGCATATATGCCTATGCGTCGGCAGGCATCGGAGAGTCGACGACCGACCTCGTCTTTGCTGGCAACGGCCTCATTTATGAGAACGGAACACAGTTAGCAAGTGCCAAACGCTTCTGCCGCGAGAGTCAGCTCATCATGGCAGATGCCGATATAACCAAGATCAAGGCAATGCGTGCCAAGACTACAACATTCAACGCATACCAGAATAAAGATTTCATGCAGATAGATTGCATGGTCTACGGCATCAGCGAACTACGAAAGGTAAAGCGCAAGTTCGACCCGCATCCCTTCATTCCCAACGACAAACGTAAGATTCAGGAGCGCTGCGAGGAGATATTCAATATTCAAGTATGGGGACTTGCCCAGCGCATGGAGGCCTCGTGCAGCAAGCGCGCCGTCATAGGCATATCGGGAGGTCTCGACTCGACACTGGCGCTCCTTGTTACCGTAAAGACATTCGATGTTCTTGGACGTGACCGCAAAGATATCATCGGCGTCACCATGCCCGGCTTTGGCACGACGGGCCGCACCTATAACAATGCCATCAACCTCATGAAAGCCCTCGACATTGAGATACGTGAGATAAGCATCAAGGAGGCATGTCTGCAGCACTTCAAGGATATCAATCTGCCTGACACCGACCGCAGCGTGACATACGAGAACAGTCAGGCCCGTGAGCGCACACAGATACTGATGGATATAGCCAACAGAGACGGAGGACTCGTGGTCGGAACAGGCGATCTGAGCGAGCTGGCTCTCGGCTGGGCTACGTACAATGGCGACCAGATGTCGATGTATGGCGTCAACGCCTCTGTCCCCAAGACCCTCGTCCGCTACCTCGTCAAGTATGTCGCAGAAGAGTCCGACATGAAGAAAGCAAGACCATATCTGCTCGACATATACGACACGCCAATCAGTCCGGAGCTGCTCCCAGCCGATGAGAAAGGAGAGATAGCTCAGAAGACAGAAGACCTGGTAGGCCCGTATGAGCTTCACGACTTCTTCCTCTACAACTTCATGCGATTCGGATACTCCCCCTCGACATTGTTCTTTATGGCGACACGAGCCTTCGATGGGACATACGATAAAGAGTTCATCCGCAAATGGCTCAAGACATTTCTGCGCAGGTTCTTCAACCAGCAGTTCAAGCGTTCAGCGATGCCCGACGGACCAAAGGTCGGAAGTGTCACCCTCTCGCCTCGTGGCGACTGGCGTATGCCAAGCGATGCATCATCAGTCATGTGGCAAAACGAACTTGATGAATTATAATAACTTTGTAGCTTGATATGAGCGACGAGAGAGGATTTGCATATTTCAATCGTGATGTCAGCTGGTTAGCATTCAACTACCGGGTCTTAGAAGAGGCTCGCAGTTGCGACTTGCCTCTATATGAGCGTATGCGTTTCCTCTCCATATACTCATCCAACCTCATAGAGTTTTACAGCGTCCGAGTTGCCGAATACCGCGAAGCCTCAAGTAGCAAGAGCATTATTGAGGATGTCGAAGACCCACAGAAGACACTGCGACAGATCAACAGCATAGTATCGAGACAGATTGAAGAGGTGACAAATATCATGCGTGAGCAGATACGGCCATCACTGGAGACTTTAGGAGTGCACCTCTACATGGGAGACCTGCCACAGTCGCCCCTTCACAGACTCTTCATGGCAGATTATTTTCAACGGGAACTGATACCATATCTTCAGCCTTTAGTGTTGAGCAAGGCCACACGAATCTTCCTGCGTAATAACAGACCCTACTTTGCCATCAAGATGTTTTCGAAAGAGGGAGTAAACGAAACCCATCAGCCCACATACGCTTTGGTGAAACTTCCCGTCAACGACCTGCCGCGTTTCGTGCAACTGCCCGACATAGGCGATGGCGTCCGTCACGTTGTCTTTCTGGACGACATCATAAGGTCGGGCCTTCACGAGCTCTTCCCGGGCTACGACATCGATGGTATATGGAGCATGAAGGTAGCACGCGATGCTGCTCTGGGTCTGCTCGACAAGGCAGGACAGGAACTTGTCGAAGTTGTCCGTCATTCCGCAGCACAGCGCAACACAGGCATTGAGTCGAGTTTCTACATCGACCGAAGCATAGCCCCCGACCTGCTGCACTACCTTGAAGAGACATTCAGCTTCTCTGCAGCCGAAGCCGTCATGGCAGGACGTTACCTCTCACTGAACCAGCTCGACCAGTTTCCGCAGGTACTCATACCCGGAGAGACACTTCCCGAGCGCGTCTCGTTACGTCCAGCGGCACTGAAAGATGCATCATCTATGTTTGATGCTATTGACGAACGTGACCATATCATACACTATCCATATCAGAGTTTTGACTATGTGATACGATTCCTCAGTGAAGCAGCCATCGACCCATCAGTCGAGGAGATTAAGGTGACACAATACCGCGTTGCATCCAACTCGGCTGTTGTCAACTCGCTCATAGCCGCAGCCCACAACCACAAGCACGTCACCGTCTTCGTGGAGCTGAAAGCCCGTTTCGACGAGCGTAACAACCTTGCCCTTGGCGAGCTGATGGAACAGGCTGGAATCAAGGTCATCTACTCCATCGTCGGCGTCAAGGTACACGCCAAGATGGCTCTCGTCATCCGGAAGGGACAGGATGGAAATCGCAAAGCATACACATATCTGTCGACAGGCAATTTCAACGAGAAGACAGCAAAACAGTATACCGACCATGGGCTCTTTACAGCCGACAACGACATCAACGATGAGATTATACAGCTCTTTGACTACCTCGAAGACCAGAGAAAGCATCCACAACTGCGACAGCTACTCGTGGCACGACTCAACCTCATCGATGAGCTATACCGACTAATCGATGGTGAGACCGCTAAAGCAAAGAGAGGCGAGGAGGGATATATATTGCTCAAGATGAATGGTATGCAGAATCATAAACTGATTGATAAGCTCTACGAAGCAAGCTTAGCAGGGGTCAAGATAGACCTGATACTGAGAGGAATATGCTGTCTGGTACCCGAACAGGAGTATAGTCGCAATATAACTATACGACGCATCGTAGACCGCTATCTCGAGCATGGTCGTATATGGGTATTTGGGAAAGGAGATAATGCCGCCATGTACCTCACATCAAGCGATTGGTTGAACCGCAATATTGAACGTCGTATAGAACTTGCATTTCCAATTAAGGACCATGAGATAAGACAAGAGATTATGCATATCCTGCAACTACAATTGGCTGATAACGTCAAGGCACGAATCATTGACAGACATCTGATGGGCCATATCCCGCCACGCAACGGAGAGGAAGATATAAGGGCACAGGAGAGGATTTTTGATGAATTAGGACAAAAAGTCAGATGGGCACAATCTATCTGACAATATCAAAAGGGAGATACAATGACATTTCCTGAATACAGAATCGACAGCAACAATGAAAGAAGATAAGTATATCGAAATACATCATGCGAGAGTTAACAACCTCAAGAATATAGATCTCAAGATTCCACTGGGCAAACTCATCGTCGTGACAGGTGTCAGTGGCAGTGGCAAGTCGTCGTTAGCCTTTGACACGCTCTATGCAGAGGGACAACGGCGCTATGTCGAGAGCCTCAACTCCTATGCCCGGCAGTTTCTCGGACGCAACAACAAACCTGAGGTAGACTACATACACGGCATACCACCGGCAATTGCCATCGAACAGAAGGTTAACACACGCAATCCACGTTCGACCGTTGGCACATCAACAGAGGTCTACGACTACCTCAAGCTCCTCTACTCACGCATTGGTCATACCTTCTCCCCTATATCAGGCCAGGAGGTCCGTCGCCATACAGTCAGCGATGTAGTCGACTACATAGTGAATCTCGCAGAGGGGACACGAGCCATGATACTCACCCCATTGACGAACCCCGATTACGAAGCCCTGATAGCACAGGGATTTACACGCATCGACATCAATGGCGAGACCGTCGGGCTGGAAGCCGGCAAGAGCCCAGATGAGGCTCAGGGAAAGGATGTAAAGCTCATTATCGACCGCGTAGTAGCCAACAAAGAGGCCGACACGATGACACGTGTTGGCGACTCGGTAGCGACGGCCTTCTACGAGGGCAATGGCGAATGCGTAGTACGCGTATTCAAAGCCGACAGAAGCTACGAGGAGAAGTCGTTCTCAAACCGGTACGAAGCCGATGGAATGCTCTTTGAAGCACCAACAGAACACCTCTTTACATTCAACTCACCCGTCGGAGCCTGTCCACGTTGCGAGGGATTCGGCAAGATAATTGACATCGACCCTGAACTCGTCGTCCCCGACCCCAATCTAAGCGTCTCCGAAGGATGCGTAGCACCATGGGTCGGTCCCAAGTTAGGACAATGGAAAGATGATTTCATGTACGGTGCATCAAGGAGGGGATTCGACATATTCAAGCCATACAATGAATTATCCGCAGGTGAGCGAGATCTCCTATGGCATGGAGGGGGGGGTATATATGGAATCGACCACTTCTTTCAGATGGCAAGGGAGCAGCAATACAAAATACAATACAGGGTTCTGCTTGCCCGCTACCGAGGCAAGACAACCTGCCCGGAGTGCAACGGAAGTCGTCTGAAGCCCGAAGCTACTTACGTCAAGGTTGCAGGAAAAAGCATTACCGAACTGGTCGATATGCCTCTCGAAGAACTCAATATATGGATTAACGAACTCCACCTTGACGAACATGAGGCGAAAGTGGCAGAACGTCTGATAACTGAGATTCGTCAGCGCATCGATGTCCTCTGTCGCGTCGGACTGGGCTATCTGACATTGAACCGTCTGTCGAACTCCCTGAGTGGTGGTGAGAGTCAGCGTATCAATATAGCCACGTCACTTGGAAGCAGTCTTGTGGGGAGTCTCTACATCCTTGACGAGCCGAGTATAGGCCTTCATAGCTCCGATACAGAACGACTCATAGATGTTCTTCAACGACTCAAAGCACTCGGCAATACAGTTGTCGTAGTCGAACATGATGAAGACATCATACGAGCAGCCGACCAGATTATCGACATAGGCCCTGAGGCTGGTCGTCATGGAGGAGAGGTGGTCTTCTCAGGCGACTACAAGGGATTGACAACCGCCACGACACTGACAACAAAATACCTCAATGGAGAGCTTGAGATTCCAGTTCCAAAGAGTCGCCGTCATTGGAACAAGAGCATCACACTGACGCATCTCAACGAGAACAACCTCAAGAATATAGATGTCCGCTTCCCCCTCAACTGCCTTACCGTCGTGACAGGAGTCAGTGGCAGTGGCAAGTCGACACTCGTGACCCGTCTCCTCTACCCCGCCCTATCGGCTCGTCTTGGTGGAAATGTCGAAGAGCGGGCAGGCAAGATGGGAGCTATTGGCGGAGATATATCAACACTCTTTGACGTACAGTTCGTCGACCAAAACCCCATTGGGAAAAGCAGTCGTTCCAACCCCGTGACATACATCAAGGCATACGATGAGATACGTAAACTCATGACAATGCAGCAGCTTTCCAAGCAAAACGGATACACGTCAGCCTACTTCTCATTCAACACTAAGGGAGGACGATGCGAAGCATGTCAGGGCGAGGGCAAGGTACACATCGAGATGCAGTTCATGGCAGATATTGTCCTCGAATGTGAAGCCTGTCATGGCAAACGGTTCAAAGACGAGATACTTGATGTCAAATACCTCGACAAAAACATATCCGACATACTCGACATGACCATCAACCAGGCTATAGAGTTCTTCAGCAAAGAGATGGGACCAACACAAAAACGCATCATCGACCGACTCCTGCCACTTCAGGAGGTCGGACTTGGATATATCAAGATGGGACAGTCGTCAAGCACCCTGTCGGGCGGTGAGAGCCAACGCGTCAAATTAGCCTCGTTCATAGCAGAAGAGCGCATGCGACCAACCCTTTTCATCTTCGACGAGCCGACGACGGGACTGCATTTCCACGACATCAATAAACTCATGAAGGCGATGAACCGGCTCATAGAGGCGGGGCATAGCATCATCGTCATCGAGCATAACATGGATGTCATCAAATGTGCAGATTATATCATCGATATGGGGCCTGGCGCTGGAACAAAGGGAGGCACTATAGTAGCAACAGGAACACCAGAAGAGGTCGCAGACAATGCCAACAGCATAACAGGACGTTTCCTCAAAACTAAATTGAAGTGAAGACAAGCGAGACGCCCTTTTTTGTTTTCTTGCAGATAATATATAATTTTGTAGGTACAGATAATCAAGATATTCACAAAATAAAACATACAACAAAAGAATAATGAAAGCATACGTTTTCCCAGGTCAAGGAGCCCAGTTTGTAGGCATGGGCAAAGACCTCTATGAGGGCAATGCCGAAGCAAAAGCGCTCTTTGACAAAGCCAATGAGATTCTCGGCTTCAAGATTACAGATATCATGTTTGCTGGAACAGATGAGGAGCTCAAGCAGACAAAGGTGACACAGCCTGCCATCTTCCTCCACTCCGTCATCCTTGCCAAGACAATGGGTGCGAGCTTCAAGCCCGACATGGTAGCTGGTCACTCACTCGGAGAGTTCTCAGCCCTTGTTGCAGCAGGAGCCATGACCTTTGAGGATGGTCTCAAGCTTGTTTCACAACGTGCACAAGCAATGCAGAAAGCTTGCGAGATTGAGCCATCCACAATGGCAGCCATCATAGGACTTGAAGATGCTGTCGTTGAAGAGGTCTGCAAAGAGATTAAGGAGGTTGTCGTTCCAGCCAACTACAACTGCCCTGGTCAGCTCGTCATCTCAGGCTCAATAGCTGGCATCGATGAGGCATGCGCAAAACTGACAGAGAAGGGCGCAAAGAGAGCTCTGAAACTCTCAGTGAGCGGTGCATTCCACTCACCATTTATGGAGCCTGCAAGAGCACAACTCGCATCTGCAATTGAGGCAACGAAATTCAGCAAACCTTCATGCCCAGTCTATCAGAACGTAGTGGCAAAGGCTGTTACCGACCCAGAGGAGATAAAGAAGAACCTCGTGGCACAGCTCACAGCATCAGTTCGGTGGACGCAGACAGTCAACCAGATGATTGCAGATGGTGTCGACTCATTCACAGAGGTCGGCCCAGGAGCAGTGCTTCAAGGTCTCATCAAGAAGACCAATCGTACTGTGGAGACATCCGGCGTTTCAACACTACAATAAAGTGCTGGACATATCTAAAAGCTTATCCGCAGAGGGAGATTACAATACGGCAACCACTGACCCCAAGGGAGAGTGGTTGCCCACTTTATGTCACGACGGCTCCTTCAGAAAAACCTACGAGACACTTGTCGCTGGCCCCCAATGCTCATTTATCACCTCAGGCATTGGATTCCAACAGACAATGATACTTAAAGGCAATACGCCATACCTGTGGAACGACCATTGCCGCATCATCAGCCAGTGCATCAGCAATCTCAATATACCATTCGGTCAGCTACCAGAGACGCATGAATTGCTCCATAAGATAGAGGTATTGGCCAACAAAAACCGCTACCCCGCTAATTCATATATGCGTCTGTCGGTATGGGTAGACGATGATGGAAATAATCCTATGCTGACGCACGATCCTGAGGTACACTACTTGCTGACACAACAAAGAATAGAGAGGTCGCCATTCGAAAAACTCAAAAAAAGAGAACCCATCTTCCTGAAGCTATACGAAGAGGAACGACTCCCCCTTTCCCCCTTCACGAAACTCCCCATACCAACGCCAATCGACGTCCGCGCCAATCGTTTTGCCATAGCCGAAAAAATGACCGCAGCAGTCTTACTCAACCACGATGGTACTATCGCACGAAGTAGTTTCGGCAATATATTCATCCTTATCAATGACACCCTCATCACCAACCGACCCAGCTCTGGAATGATTCTTGACGCCTTCTCAGAGACTATAGAGATCATTGCACGAAAGAAGAAACTGAACGTACAATACACCGATGGCATATCCTTAGAGCTTATGAGAGCTGCAGAAGAGTGTATGACAGCCTCTACGGCACATGGGCTGAACCTCGTGATAGGATTCGAAGAGAAGAGATACTTCTGCAAGCGACTCGACATGCTCATCGAAGATATTTGTAAACACCTGGAACCCAACATCAGATTCTGATACTCACGCTCAGAAATGCTAAAGCAAGCTTTGCATTTCTCTCACTTAATCGTATCTTTGGCTGCGCCCAAGATACTCACGCTCGGAAATGCCAAAGCAAGCTTTGCATTTCTCTCACTTAATCGTATCTTTGTGTCCCGAACTTAAACAGAACAGATTATCATGGTAACCCTATACGAATGCGGAGTACGCTACCGCAAGAATGTAGACGGCACAGAAAAGCCAGTCACAGAGCTCTATCTATTTGATGCACTATCCTACACCGAGGCCGAGGCACGCGCCATAGAAGAGATGCAGACAATGATAAGCGGAGATTTTCAGATTACGACAATACGCAGAACAAAATATGCAGAATTGTTCCAGCCAGAGGGAGGTGACAGATGGTATAAGGTGAAAGCATCGTTCGTTATGATCGACGAGAAGTCAGGAAAAGAGAAACGTGTCTCTCAGACAGTCCTCACTCTGGCTCTTGACTTGAAAGACGCTTACGACAAGACCGTAGAGGGCATGGGCGGTGAGACCGACGACTTCGAGATTAACGCAATCAACGAAACGAAGATATTGGATTTCTTTCCTCTTTTCGAGAAGAATGATGATGTCAAAGACCGCGAACTAAGTCGTCGTCCCGCAACAGAAGAGGAACTTGCTGCAGCCCAGGGCAAATAGGCCAAAAGGTTGTACGGCAATCAAATGCGATTGGGATTAAGCCCTGAGGCCCAATAAGAGGGACAAATAAACAACCAAATACCTTAAGAGGTGAGCTTCAAGATTCCATTTAAGTCATCTTTTTGAATTTGATTATTCAGTTATCTGTTCTATCTTTGCCGTATCAATATGAAACCTTACTGATATCGTATTGACAAACCACTCAATATTAACCTCAAAATCAATACATTATAAATGTCAACAAGGCATCCGAATGGAAGATATAACGAATTATCCAAACAAATTTAACTTTCTGAATATTAACATTTTACCACTTAATACAAATTTATTTTTTACTGAACATACGCATTTAATACAACGTTAATAGTGTTTTATCAAACTCTATTCGTTCCCAAAAAATCACAATAATCGCAAAACAATCGTAAAGAAACTGATATGCCTAATATTGTAATTTACCTTGACAAAAGACGTGCTATTAAAACTGGAGAGTATCCACTACGTTTTAGCATAGCTCATCAGAAATCATCTGCCTACATATCAACTGGTATTAATCTTGCAGCTGATAAATGGGATATAAGAACAAACAAAGTGATCAATCATCCTCAGAAGAATGCTCTAAACAACATCATCAGTCATCGTCATATGAAATTGACTGAAGCTCTTCTCACCCTTGAAAATACAGTTGGAGGAAGGCTGCGTAGTATGAGTGCTACAGAGTTGAAGAAAGAGATAATGAAACTCGCTGATCCTACATTGGTAGAATCTGATAGCCCTAAGATTCTTGAAGACATTAAGGAATATGCAAAAAAGGCAAAGAGATTAGGCACTACAAAGCTATATATAGACACATACAATTCAATACGAAAATATCTTGGCGAATCAAAAGCTAAGAATCTACGATATACAGACATAACTCAAAGATGGCTTGAAGATTATGACACATGGATGATGACTCATGGTAGGCCATCAGTGAACGGAAGAGCATCACACCTAAAGAATATCAGGACTGTTTTTAACTATGCTATAGACCTGGAAAAAATTAATTACTATCCGTTCAGAAAGTTCAAAATCAAGAATGAAGCCACACGGAAACGCTCGTTGCCTATTGATGTCATAGCTGAATTATTCATGTACAAACCAGAAAAAGATAATGTTCATCAGACTGAGCAAAGAGCAATTGATGTCTTCTGCATGTCGTTTGCTTTAATAGGTATGAATATAACAGACATATACCAAGCAAAGAAGAAGGACTATATGCATGGTAGATTATCATACCAAAGGGCAAAGACATATACTTGGTACGACATAAAGGTCTACGAAGAGGCAGAAGTGAGGATGTCTAAGTACTATACATCAGACGAATCTGAATACCTGTTTAATTTCTCAGAGAGATATGTAAATGTACAAAATTTTGAAGTTAGTGTTCTTAATGGCTTACGAAAAATAGCCTCCAAACTTGGCATAAGGGAGTTAACAACATACTGGGCTCGTCACTCATGGGCGACTATTGCATCCAGCTTGGACATACCTAAGGATACAATTGCTCGTTCTCTCGGTCACAAAAGCAACAGTATCACTGACATATACATCAACTTTGACAATACAAAAGTAGATAAGGCAAACCGTCAGGTTCTTGATGCAGTCAATGCACAATGCGAACAATTAGAGAAGGATAAGTATTGATGTCTTAGTAGACAACAAAGATATTATTCCGTTCATTCGTGTTCGTCTTGTACTGGTTGTTGCATTCCAAGGTCTGTTTTAAATTCTTTCGTAGTGAAATAACCCTTAACTACAATGACTACTATTGCAATGATGTTAGCTGTAGTAGTCGTTAATAGTGCAATTATTACCTCAGAAGGAATCAAAATATACTCCTTAAAAAGTAATGGCAATATATGGTAATTTGCTATGAATATAAGTCCAACAATTATAAGATGTACTACAAGAATATTGAATTAACACACGAGGGTAGAAAATTTTTCAAAAAAGCCGAAAAATAAACTTGATTCTATTTTGCTGATTTCAAAATAATAGCTATATTTGTAATGTAATCAATGAGTGATTACAATGGTGTAGTTCTCTACCAGCAAAAAGAGAAAAAACCAAAAAGGTATTTCCATGAAAACGAGTTTTAAGGAGCTGAAATTAAGCTTCAAGATTGGAAAGACCACTATTACGATAATCATTAAGCAGTGATAGTGGTGGGAAGGAGGTAGGACTACTTCCCTTACCTTTTTGGGTTTACAAATGTAATATTTTTTAGTTATGGAAAGTGTAAACGAAGAGAAAAAACAATGGGGCGGTAAGCGTGAAGGTGCAGGCCGCAAGAGGGTAAGAGGCAAGAGTTATGCCTTTAGATCAGTACCAGAGACCGAGAATATCTTAGAGCAGACAGACAGAAAGACGGATTACATCAACGCAGCTATTTTATACTACTACGAACATAATGGAGTAAAATAATAAAGCATTTTTGTGATGTCACGAAAATGGTGCTGTACTGAAGTATGTTCTAATGGCATCAATAAACTCTTCAAGTGTATAACATACAGATACGTAATATCCCTTATCTTGAAGGATTGGTATAATCCTCTTCTGATGATTAGAAAGACGGTTCGGCTTCACCTTCATTTCGATATACAGTCCGTGAAAGCCGTTTTGGGCTTCTGCAACGAACAAGTCGGGGACTCCAGCAAGAACGCCTTCAGCCTTCAGTTTAGCAGCAACAATGACATTCCTTGCACCTCCATTTGGCACGGCATATATGATGCTCTTGGGATACTGAAGTTTGAACCATCGCACACAAGCTACCTGTAACTGATGCTCCTTGTCTGTCATTTGATGAGGATTGTATTATGTTCACCGTTCTGTTGCGATTGATAGAGCATCATTGTGATACGCTGCTCATATATGGTTGAGTTAATTACTTTTCCCTTAACAGTGTTCTCACCTACAAGGATACATCCCGCTGTATCCTTGTCAGTATTCCCACGATGGATGCGTATACCAGTGAAGTATGGCACATCCTCTATTAACGGCAAATATCGCTTGAACTTTGGCGAATAGGTAACTGTTACGTTATATTTGTCTTCTGGTATTGCAGTATCACCTGGTACCTTGTCTGCTTCGCTATTTAGATTACGCACACGATCCTCTAATGTATCGCAGAAATACTGACCATTGACATACATACGACCAATGGTGTATGTTGCTTTCTTTGATGTCCTCTTAACTGTTAATTCCATAGCAATATGTTATTATGAAATCTTACCAAACAATATTCTCACGATGAGAAATACGATAATACCTGATAGGAATCCTATCAGAAACCATGTCCACGGATTAAACCTTTTTGTCTCTGATTCTTCTGATGTATTGATATCAGTTCCTTTGCGTATCTTCTCCTCCAATTCTGATATTCGTTGCTGCTGTTCGAGGGCAATAGCTGAGAGATTTACATAAGCCTGACGGCTTACACCTCCTCCGATGGTATCTTTAACATATATATATTTTACCTCGGGTGATATGACTACCCTGTCTCCCTGCATCTGGTTGATTATGCTTACAAGAGCATTATTATTAGAATCGCACTCAATGAAGAGTCGTGATAGTGCTGTATCCGACTCAATTTTGATAAGTGTATCCACTACTCGTCTGTCGATGTAACATGAATCATGTACAACTACTTCTTTAGTCACTATCTGTTTTGTCTTGCATCCGATAGTAACAATGAGCAGCAATGACACTAATATTATCTTAATGAGGTTCCTAAATGTCTTTTTCATCTGACAAGTTATTTTTAGTATCCATAAACTCTTTAAACGCAGATATCGTATTCTCTGCATCTTTGGGGTTCTTACATATAGTCTGGAGTAGCTCAGTAAACTCCTTTATGTTTTCCTTCGTCTTCTTGTCAGCGCTCTCGTATATTGAGCGCAGTTCTATGAACATTATGTACGCAGCACCGATATAAGAGAATATTGGAAGCATTGGAAATTTCCACCCGTCTTGTTCCAACTGATAGACCGCCAGCATCTGCAAGATGTCGATGACTGATATTGCCAATAAAGCATTATAGTATCTGGCAATCTTGTCAATGGTCCGTCGCAAACCAGCTGATGAGCGATATTCCCCCCGTTGTTTCGCTTTGCGTACTCCGCTCCACAAGTCGAGAAAGATAGACACAAGCACAAGCACGTAGATTAGTGCTATGCTCATTAATTGAACTGAGAATGTTGTAAGTATTTGCATGGTTATTAATCTATAAATGAAGTATTAGATAATTGAAAGATATCATCGCCAATAGTAGGTTGAACATTGTGGAAATGCGGGACTTGCTCTATTATGTCATAAAGGCATGGTCTATCATCTACTTTGGCAGGAACATAATGATGTATTAGCTCATCATTATGATAGATTTTAATGTACTCCACTTGTTGACGATTGCCTCTATTCCAGTCGGATGCATTGCTGTTGGTTACGAATAGATTGCCGAAGCCTTCATAGCTATCTTGGTGCGAGAATGTGCCTAATAGCTCATCGTCGATGTATGCTTTTCGGTTAAGATAGTCGATTATAGCCGTATGCGTCCCCTGCGTATAGCTTCCTAACTTTTGAAGCGTGGCTTTTCCAGCCATGCAGCGCATGTGCCACATGTTCACACCTTCGAATGTCAATTGTTGACGAGTAATGCCCTGTGCTCCATTAGGTGTCGCCCATCCCGACTTATAAGCCAATAATAGGGGTGCATTCTGATCATTATTACTTCCGCCTCGGAACTCAATTCGCACGGATGTATCTATTCGACAATTAAGGTCAATAATAGCGGTTGGTTTATTCCAGTAGATGTATCGATACACCTCTACTGTTTTTTTTTGCCATATAACCTTGCCGTCTATTGATAGCTTTTTTACAGCCTTGCATCCGATGGCGAGGCTCTTTACATCTGTCAATTCCATACATCATTCAGTTAGTTTGCCGAGTACAATTAATTCGAATACTCCTCCGTCCTCGTATTCCCCATTGATAGTCAGTTGGGCAAGGTTAGCTATCTTAGCTTCAAGCGGCGTAACCTTGTTATCAGTGTACTGCTTCGTTTGCCCCCAGCTTGGTACGTGCGAATCTAAGGTAGCATCAGCAGTGTTAATGTTAAGACCTGTTCTTTGCACGACACTATTCCTGTCGTCCTTACCCCCGCCATACAATGCAGAGTTAGAAAGCAGTCTTGCACCATTTGCAAATGCTGCTCCGTTCTTGGCGTATACATAGCAGTATGTGCCATTCATAGTCGGGTTGCCTACGTAGTTGTCTACCTTTCCTTCGAGCCCTTCACTGAGTGCGTTATCGGCTTGCATTCTCGATTGCCCTTCTTGGATGATGTTGGTTCGGACCTCGTTGATTGCTCCCACCACTGATGTAGCTTCCGTTTCAAGATTGTTGTCAATCTTTTCTTGCTTCAGCGAGATTCTTTGCGCCAAGTCGGTGTCCTCTGTTACTCGTTCTATTGCCTCGCTTCCTATTGCTGATTGAAGAGATAGCAAGCGTTCCTTAAGGTCGGTTTGATTGTTGATGTCGCCTTCTATCTGTCCCCACTCGGCCGAGCCTCCTCCTCCTATGATAGTCCCATAGTCGGTTGCAATCGTAACCTCTCCCTCGCTTGGCTGTGTAGTCAGCGTGATAGCTTCAAGCATAGGTGCAGCGCCTTGGACTTCATCCGCACCTATTATATTATTGCTGATGATAGAGCTTATAGTTGTGCTCGCTATGTTAGTTGCAAAGGTCTGCCCGCTTGCATATTGGTAACGCATCTGCACTTGAATAGTTCCGCTTAACTGTAATGTCTCCTCTTGTGTGAGCTGACAGAGGAGGCGGCTGTTAGCACCGTCCCAAGTAACGTCCTCTTCACCCTTACGGACTCTGTTCAGTGTGCATGCAATGTCTAATTGCAGAGCTGTGATTTGCGCAAATGGGAAGTCGCCTTCCACATTGATAATTAGTAATGGTGTCGTTCCTCTATACATAGTTACTCGCCCTCCGTATTAGTAGTGTTGTCTTCGCCATACTCTTCAGTGTTTTGCGCTTGCATCTCCGTAGCTGTCTGACCGTTGAGGTATGTCATGACATTGCCCAACGCTTGCTCGAATGATCCAAATATCTCAATGGCTTTCGACATCGTCGCTTGTATATCGAACTCGTTAGGGGCTTGTATCTTGATGTTGATGTGATGAGGTTGCACGCTAAGCGCTACCGATGTTCCCATGAAGTCTTCTATTGCCGTTTCCGAGTAATAGACCTTCTCCGTTACTACGCCCTCTGCATTAGTAATGGATTGTTTGTTTTCTGTCATCTGTATTAGTTTCATTGTGGTATCTTTTTATCATTTTCCCGACGTTGGGAATATGTTATGCGTATATATATATCCATATATCTCCTGAGTTGTATAGTGTTGTTGCTCGCATCACTCGGAACTGAACGGCGTTTTTGCTTCGTGAATTGACTATGCCCGTAGCACCCTCTGTGGTGCTGAGGTTATTAAATTCAACTATCGGGCAATCTGATAGCAGTGGTGTTCCGAATGTCAATGTATACACATTGCTACTACAACTGCCCGTTACTGTCCCGCCCGTATAGTCAAAGCCCTCAGACGTATTAATCGTCAGCGATGACGTTCCTAACGTAAGGCGTCTTGCGAAGACACAAGCGGGTATCTCCGCCTTCTTGTCGTTCTTATACACCTTCATCAAGCCCGTTTGGTCGAGCCATATTCCCGCCTTAGCGCACCAAGCCTTGAAGATGAGTGTAGCATCAACCGCCGACATAGCTATATAGCTGTCGGAGGTCTTAGAAAGGAATAAACCATCGTTATAGAGTATGTTGTTAAACATTTGAAAGACGTACTGACTCTGCGGAATGCTTGCCGTTGCCGAGTAGTTAACCGCTGTACAAGTGATGCGCACCTCACGCCCGATGGTCTGCGCCTCTACATCGAGCTTTATGCTTATCGACAAGGAAGTAGAGTATTCCATCGTTATAGTATCGCCCGCCTGGAAAGGTATTTTTGCATTAGCTATTTGCGATGTAATAGTATCATATAAGATACTTCCCGACGTTGAGCCGTTGTATAATACTGAAAGCGTCCCCTCCTTGACTAAGCTCCCGTTCTTATAGATGCCCACTTTCGTATCTGCCGTTACTACGTAGCTATAATATGAGGTGCTTATCGATTGCGATGTAGTCAGCGTTAGTGTGCTCAGCGAATATGCCCTTGTTACATTGCTTCCTATCGTCAGACAGCCCGCATTTGTCGTTTGCGATGATGTCAGTAGTGTTCTGCTTGCCGTTGAGCTTGCTTTGCCCGTTATATTTTCCTTTATGTAGTATCTATATGTCCCGCCAATGTACTCAGACGATACATACAAGGATGCAATTTGACTTTGCGAGGTTACGGCACTGCCTATCGTGAAGGCGCTTACATACGACGTTGAGCCTCCTGAGATACCCGCTTTTGAGAGCATTCCGTATACACCACCACTCGGTGAGCCAAGTATCTGCGTATTATCACCCGTAACACTTCCTACATTGATGCTATTTCCCGATATGTTTATCTGCTGTCCCGCAACACTTCCCGATGTTATCTTTGCCTTGCTCATATCTACTGAGCCATCGTGACGTACGACAAACGGCGCATTGGTAGTCACGCCATCCCCGCCCGCCGCAAACGCTATCGAGTCCGCTGGGTTAGTTCCTACAATGCCATTCATTACGGCGGTGATGTTACCGTTGCTGTTCTTTACCGCCATCATACTTCCGAGCGCAAGACCACCGACAATCTTTACCTCGCCCGTCTGCTGAACCTCGTTAAAGGTATCCTTTAGGTATTGGAGCTCATTGGCTTTGTTCATCGCCTCTGCAATAGAGGCATCCGTATCCTCTGGAGCAAGCGTCCATGCCGTCGCCCGCGACCCGTTCTCCAGCTTGATATGAGTCATCGGGATGGAATATGAACTCGATGCAGGTACGTCCATCCATATATGAATATATGTAGATGTCGATACAGCGAGGTCGGAACTTAATACTACTTTTCCCACCCATCTGCCATCACTCTGCTGACGGACAGATGCTCCAACATAGTCGGACGACCCGATTCGCAATGTCATAGAGAAGGTAGTAATACCCGATGGAGCTGAGAAACTTTCAATGCTCCATGTGTACGTTCCTTTTCGTAGGGTATTGACACCCGATGGAATGTGTATGTTTGTGTTAGTAGTATTACGCCCCGTAAACGTACAAGAGGTGCTATTAGTGAGCAGATTCCTTCCACCAATCTCGACAGCATCGGTGTATGCCTTAGAGTTGCTTTCCGCTACTGATGCCAATACGTCAGCCGTATAGTCCGAGAGGTCTATTTCTGCACGGTGGTACTCCGTAAAGCGTGTTGATAGAAGTGCTCGTGTGTATGTAGATGTAAACGTATAGTTCGTTCCGCTGTACAGCCCGACGGCATTGAGGTACGTCTTCAAGTTGTTGTATGCAGTAGTCAGAGCAACATACTTAGTGTGTGTTGTTGCTATGCCCGCACTCGTAGCATTAGTCAGCGTTGTTTGGTATGTTCCCGCCGTTGTTGGTGAGGATGTCGTATCAGCTACGCCGTTAATAGCTTTCCATTGCGGTTGCATGGCTCTCTTCTCTATCGTTGAGAATATTCCGTCGCTGTCGACGTTATTCAAAGCAATGGCGGTCGTCTGTGCGCTCGTCTTGGCTTCGTTGGCGGTCAATTTAGCTTGTAACGCAGTTTCTTGAGCTTGTGTAGCTTTTGTTTTGGCATCTGTCACGTCAACTTCAACGTCATCTATCTTCCCATCTACATAGTTTTGTATGTTCGTTGATTGCCCCGCCGAGTTCTTGAAGGTAATACCCTTGTCGGAGGTGATAGTTCCGTTATCGAGGTCTATCTGTACCGAGCCATCGTTGGAGGATATAACGCCCGTCTTGACGAACTTGCCGTTGATGGTCGTAGAGCCATAGGTGAGAGAAAGGATGCGAGCTGCATTATCAATGACACTGGAGAGTGTTCCAATCAAGAAGTAATAGTATGACGGGTTCTCATCGACAACATGTTGTGTTGTATCTATGATAATAATACCAGTACCAGTACCAGAAGTAACTCGATTGCATCGAGCATAGATATAATATGCCGTTGATGCATTCAGATTGCTATATGATGAGTTTGAAATCGTCCATGACAAAATATCTTCAGCTAAAGCATAATGCTGAAGCGTTCCGCCAGTTATATTAATGCGATTAGCATTACCCTGGTAGTTTGGCGTAAATACGACGTTAATCAGAGAAAACTGCTGACTCTTGGCACCAACAGAAAGCATAGTGGTGTCAATAGAGAGAGGAGCAATTTTATCACTATAGTAGTGACCGTCTGGGTCGAATACCATATTCTTAAGCTCCTCATTTGCTCGCCATCGTCTACGCATCTGTGCTGTGTTCGTCAGGTCGTTATCAGCTACCACCTTATTAATAGTGCTGATGTTACCGAGTACTGACATTATTGTAGATACGGCTTCCGTATCACCGAGTGTGAGCTGATATGAGTAAGGTGACAGAAGGTCAATCGTTACACTCTGAATGCGTGTTTCAATGACTGATTCTGACAAGACAGAATCATATATCTTAATCTTATCACCCGACTTAAACACACGAACACTCACATTTTCATCGCCATAAATTGAATGAAGGAATCGTGGATCAATAGCTAAAGAATATTGAGGCTGAGGTTGTGAATACTGATTGATGTATTTATCAGCCATATCAGCGAGTTGAGCCTCAGCAGCATCGACGTAACTATCTGGTACTCGAATTCCAACAATGAAATACTTATCCCCAGCAGCAAACTGGAATGCTGCTGAATCAGGATTCGGGAATGTCAAACCATTCTCATCTGTGAAAGGATTGATGGTAAATGTCTTTCTGACATGGTTGTAAGAGGCGATATCGAATGAATATCCAGCTAACTGACCAGATGTGAATTGTATCTGTGCAGTCGTATCCGCAATAAACCATTTTGTCTGTCCTTTATCATCCTTCTCATTGAGGTCGAAATCCATCGATGTATCAATGAAAACATTAACGGATGAGACAGATGTTATTGTTCCATATCTCTGAGGCTTAATGTCAGTGAGCACCTCCATCCCCTCTCGTAGTCCGTATGCACTAAACAGCTCATCACGCTGCACAAAGGAAGTAAGCTGACTCTTACCAGGGAGACATAACTTGCTGTGACGATATCCAGCAGGAAGATTATCAGATGAACCATATACGAACAGACGTGTTACTATGTCCTTACCATCTTGGTTGCTTCTGTCTAATGAGTAGAGCCCATTTCCACGACCATAAGCAAACGTAAATGGAAATGTAGAACCAATTTGAGGCATAACATCAATGTAAGCATTATTGCCATCAAGACGTATCGAAAACTCTACCTCAAATTGTGTACATATATCCTGAAGAGCAGCGAGACAGTTATACTCCTCGTAAGAGAGAGTCATAGTTATATCAACCTCTTCATTAGGAGTGATATTGCCAACCTTCCACACTACATCCGTCAGACCAGGGCGATTAGCATTGGCGACAATGACTCTTATAAACTCATTTAATGTCGCTGTGTATGCTTCATTAGTCGTTGGAATCATAGTACCAGAAGCATCCACAAGGAAGTATTGAACGTCAAGGAGCCTGTATTGAAGCGACTCCATCTTTAGAGTATATGTTAGAGAGCGTTCGCCGTCTCTTGCTATCTGAGGAAGTTGCAAGAGAGTATATACCTCCCCGAATACCTCACATGTATCACCAATAAGAATCCCTAATGGAACAGCAGATTGAATAGTTATATCCAACTGATGTGACGACATGAGTTGGTCTGTGATAGATGCAGATGAGACAACAGCCTTCATGTCATATGAAGGGAGTTGTATACTCGTGCCATCAGCATGCTTTATAATAATCTGTTCCATATAGTTTCGGCATTCACCAAATTACGCACATTTACATCATTAATATTGCCAGTAATAACGAGAAATTCGGTTACATTTGGGTTACTCCACTGATGAGTTATAGTTGCTCCACTTGCAGATATCAAGTCTAACGACTTATTTCCATCGGAATAGTACAAGTTAACACATGATGCCGCTTGAAGAGTGAAAGAGAGCGTGCCTTGCTGAGCAGCACATTTGATAATCTTCTTCTCAGGTTCAGGCTCCGTTAGTTTGATAGTTATAGATGCAGCAATAGTCTCATCGCGCTGACGCCATTTTTTGGTGATACTGATTGAATCTTTGATGTACACCATATAGCACATTGTGTTGACATCTGGGATGTCAATTCGTAGCATGTGAAGTCCTGAAGATGCAAGGATATTATATAATCCACTGATGTAGCTCATGAGTTGAACATTATCATCAGCGACTATCGTTCCCTTAATCGTGAGAGTCCGTTCGTCAAAACGGAGGTTCTCTGTGTCAACAATCTTGCCATTATACTCCTTCCAGTCATACGATGTAGGATTCTTAGTCTTTGGTCTGTCGAGCATCCCTGTAGACTCTTTGACGATAAGCCCGAAATCACTGACGTCGTGACCATCTATTGTGTATATTATTCGTTCCATGACATCTTTATTTTAATTCATTACTCCACTTGCTCGCAGTCCGTCTGTCGTGTTCGGTGCAGACAAATGCCTGTCGATGCTTGATAGATATCCATTGCTAATCTCAGCCTGGTTCATAATACCAGACATGACTAACAGCTGGTCGCGCATAATCTCCATTGCTTCAACCTGGTTCATTCTGACGGCATTAGTCTGACCAGCAAGGAGGTCAATAGACTCTTGTGAGGCATTAGCAATCGCACCTGATAGAGTCTGATTCTCTATCTCTTCCTCATACAGACCTGCTGCCTCTGCTGCCTTACGATAGGCATCGGTTGCCGTTTGGTAGTAGTTCATATACTCGTCCCTTAATTCCGATGCCTCTGCGTCTGTTAGAGTACCATCCGACATGTAGTCACTGAATTTATTCGCCCAGTTTTCCATCTGTGTCGATAGGTATTTATCTCTCACAACAGCCTTTATAGCGTTGCTCATAGCCTCTTCAAACGTGTCTGCTACATCTTGCATTGTTGTTTCCCAATCTGTAGCAAGGTCTAAAAGGTCATCTCGCAATGTTTCAACATCAGTCTGTATGTTAGCTTTGAGTACCAGGTCATCTATGTCGTTTAGCGCTTCAACTTTCTCTCGTACCAATTCAACCTGAGTAGCAGCGTCCTTAGATGCAGAAGCGAAAGCAGCCCACCATTCAGATGCGTGGAATTTGTTCCATGTTGCATCATCCATCGTCTGAACCATATTCAGGATGTCATCCATGTTGTTAAGCTTCGATATATCCACAATACCCCGCAGAGAGTATTGCTTAGCATTGACGCCATAATCAGCATTAGCAACTGACAACTGATAGTTCAGAGAGTGAGTCTTGTCGTACTCCTTAGCATACTCTTTAGCCATGTTAGCAGCAAGTTTAATTTGCTGTTGGTAATACTCTCTCAGTTTGTCACCATAGAGCACAGCGTTGAGAGCTGAAGTACTTTCAAGAAGTTCCTCTTGCTTATCGATAAGCTTATCAATAGACTCCATCTGATTGTTGTACATCGTTATGGTCTCTTCACTTACCTCATATGACTTTTTGAAGATACCAACCATAGCCTGTATCACTGTTATTATGGCTTCTATTATGGCTAATATCACCGTTGCACTCTCGACAGCTTTGATTGCTGTTGCTGCTGTTGCTGATGATGTCTCCATAGCTTTAGAGGCAATATCGACAACGTTTTGTATGTTGTTGATTGTTGAGAACACAGTGTCACCAATAGTAGCAGCTGCACTCATTGCATTTCCTACTACATTCGAGAAAGGTTCACCAAGATCATTCAACACCTTAGCCGTAGATTTAAGCTGCTTAGAAAGGTCCTTCCAAGCCTCCTCAACAGTCTCAGGCAATTCGAGTTCTTTAGATTGCATTGCATCTTCAATCTTCTTAATCTCAGCTCGTGCCTTAGCTATTTTCTTGCTGTCGATACCAACTTGACTCTCTAATTGCTTAAGATTAGCCCTTGCCTGCATCAGCATTTTTTTGAGTGCTGTAAGAGATATATTGCTCAATTGACTTGCCCATTGCTCGAATGATACTTCTCGTTCTGCTATTGTTACAGCAATCTCATTTAGAGTCTCCTCCCTCATTCGCTTTAGCTCATCAATCGTCTCTTGTGATGCCTCAACGCTCTGCGCGTAACGCTCCAGCTCATCAAACTTGTCGTTAGCTACCTTCGACTGGTCAGCATAACTTGAATATGGGGCTAATACCGTATCTTGCTGAGCCTCTATGCGTGCAAGTTTCTCCTGTTCAATCTCTTGTATGTACGATTGGATTCGTCTGTTCTTAGCCTCTTCAATAGCTTTCACCTCATCTTCAGTCTGAGCAGTGAGACGTGCAGCATTCAGACGTAGCATATCATCTTGAAACTTCGTATATGCCGCTGCTATAGCATCGAAGTTTCGCACGGTATCTTTGTTTGTGTTAGATTCTTCAGCAGCATATTTATCCTTAACTCGTTTAGTCTCCTGGTCGAAAGAGGATGTGTCTATCTCCTCATTAGCCTTACCCATAGATATATTGTTCAGCCGTTCAGCCTCAATATATTCGTCTTTAGCTCTCTCGATGTCGTCTATCTCCTTCTGTAGTTTGAGTTCTCGTGCTGCCTTCTCCTTAAGATAACCATCCTCCATCGCATCAATGCGAGCTTGTGTATCTTGATATATGGCCTCCTTTTCTGCAGTCACGATACGACGCTTGACACTGGCTATCTCTGCCATCATCTTAGCATTCAGATTCATAACATTAGCCTGGAGCTTATGTAGCTTCTCATAGTCCTCATTAGAACTATCAGACATTGACATACGCATCTTCTGAATATCAACCTCCTTCTGTGCGAACGCAAGCTCTTGACTATACTGCTTACGGATATTATCCATAATCTCTTCGCCTGCCTTAATGATGCTCTGTTTCGTACCCGTATAGACTTGTGAGCGTAGTGTGTTATTACGTGCAGAGAGACGAGCCCCCTCAATTTCCCATTTGCTACGATCCTTGGCGAGTTTCTCTTCGTCGAGACGAATCTGCTGACCAATCTTGATATTTCTCGCCATCATATCGCCATACTTGGTAGCAGCATCAGTCATCTTGTCGTAGGCTCCTTTAACTATCTCTCCCGCCTTAGTGAATCCATCTGATACCTGTTTTGCAGTAAGACCCGTCAAACCTTGTACAGCAGAATTGCCCGCATCCTTTATGTGGTCAAAAGCGCTCTTACCACCTTCCTCCGTATCCGAGAACAGTGCTACTATACTCTTGCCTACCGACTTCCAGGCATTGGTAAAGGCTTCGACTCTTGCTATCAGTTCATTTTTGAGAAACTCTATAAAATTCTTACCCGATTCAATTATGTCGTCAAAGGTAAGATTCTGAATGTCGTTAAAAAGAGTCTTTAGTCTGTCGAGAGGATTAAGCATCTCCAAGAAAGGCTTTGCATCAAATTGTCCCCACCACTTAGACAGCGCCTCAAAACCTGATACGAGTCCGTCATATATGAGCTTACCAATATCCTTAAGCACTTGTCCAAGTGTTTCCATGACACCATCTATGACACCCATAATCTTAGCGAATGCCGTAGCGCCCTCGGTTGTTCCCTTGAAGTATGACATAAGACCTTTAATAGCTAAAGCAATAGCAATTATAACCATACCTACTGGAGTCGCGACTAATAGACGCAGCACCTTGATAAATCCTTGCACTCCAGCGACAGCATTCTTCATCATAGGAGGCATAGCGTTCATGAGTTCACTATACTTCTTCTGACCACCAAAGACAGACGATAGAACACTCACTTGATTAGATTGAGCATTGGCCATCTCATTAGTCGATGCTGAAGCCCTCGTGTTTGCATTAGCATTCTCGTTGGTTGCGTCTATATTCTCTTGAATTAGTTCAACGCTGCGTTCAAGAGCTTGTCCTGTTCGTTCAAGATTAGACGAATCGAGTCCGACAGCACTCATCTCTTTTATAGAGCTTAGTTTAGCCTTGATACTGTCGATAGCTCCGCTTATACCTCCGCCAGCATCGACGTAGGCTTGTTCGGCATCTTTGATACCACCTTCAGCCAACTCTTCAAGAGTCTTGTCGTTCTCACGAATCTTATTGTTGATACCTGTTATGGCAACATTGACTACGCTTAACATTTGGTTCCAAGCCTCAGAGTAGTCGCCGTTGCACTGCTCAACAATGGCATCGAAATTCTCGATGGCAGCTTGAGCTTCTTTTATTTTTTCTTGTAAATCTTGGTCGTCAATACCAAGTGTATATACGATGCTTCCAGCTTCCATTATCCTAAGTTATTAAGGAACGCAGCTACTTCGCTGGCATTCCTGTTGGTTAGTTTTCGTCCGAATCCCTTGCTAATTCCTCCTTTCTTATCTCTGTCAATAGAAGGAGCATCTATCATCATTCTGACGACAATTGCATAAGGGATGTTGTGATGTAGATAATCCCATGTCCAACCAAGATGAGCGCATATAGAACCTCTACGGCCGAACGGAGATTGTAATCCTGTTACTCTTCCGTCATCGTGTTCATTGTGTTTGCGCCTTGCATCAATGCAGAAGAGATTAAGAAATTTGGCAAATCAGACTGATTAGTTATGACATTAACCAATGTGGCAAGAGTCTTAGGGCTTATGCTATGAAGAATCTGATTAGCCAATGCTTTAATACCCTTATTATCGACCTCTCTAAATGGCACACCGTCATGCATTGCAGTCCTGAACGAACGTTCTCCGAGCGCTGCAATAGCAACAATCTCAGACAATGGGCGTGCTGACTTGCTTACCAGTTCTATAATCTTATCCTTCGTTTTGTATTCCTGTAGCACATTGGATGGCATTGCGATAATACGCTCCGATATGAGGTCAAGGACAGCCAGCGTCAGCGGATAGATTGTGAGAGTTCTCTTAATCGGGATTGACTTGTAGAACAAAAAAGGAAAGATGCGAAGACGAGGCTTACGCACCGTTGTATCAATCACGAAAGAATACCCCTTACCATTTACGAGGTCGAGTTCTGACCGCATCTGTTTAGTTGTATTCTGTTCCATGTATGTTATGATTTGATGTCTGTAAAAGAAAAAGGTTGCGCCTCGCTGTCTGTAGGCGTGACGCAACCCAATTAACTATAAAAGATGAAGACTTGCCAGGTTAATCCTCAATAACAGTTGCTTTGAGTTTTGCCTCACCAACCTTAGAAGGGTTGAGGATTGTAGCAACAACGTCGAACTGCGATAGAGAAGTCTTCTTAAGTTCAGCGTTGATTTTGGCCGTTATTGAAGCACGAGGTATGCTGACCGCAACACCCTGCTTAGGAGTAATCTTGATAGATTTCTCGATAGTAGGAACAGTGTTTGGGGCATTCCATGTCTTGCCATCCTCGGATACTGTTCCACCCATGAACTTCACAAGGGTTTCAGGGTCGAAGTCCATACCTGAGAAAGCGAGAGTCATTTTGCCGAACTTGTTGATGACAACAACTGGGTCGTCAACCTCTTCGGCATAAATCTCAGTCACATTGTTATCCTCCTGAGAGAGGACACACGAGTCTTCTGTACAGAGGCAAAGCTGCGAGAGGTTTGTACCCATACCGCCATCCTCTGCAATGTCGCCAATCTCTATCTTAGAGAGACCGAACATATACAATGGTTTTGATAGTGCCATGATGTTTAACTATTACTGGTTAATTGGTATTTGAGGAGCTATAACCCATGATATGCGTATTCCAGCATAATGCTGACTCATAGTATCCTCTGCAATGATATTAGGAGGAGATGGGAGCAGAGATATTCCACTTGGAGTTGTAGCATTCTCAATGAGAGAAAGAATCTGACGTGAAAGCGATTCAAGACGTTGCGTATTTGCAATCTTAACAGATGTCTTGTTGACCTTCGCCATTATATCAGGTACGAATATCAGAACGTTGGATGTGGCACGCTGAGGTGTAGCATTTGTTACATCTATCGTGTTGATGACAATATCTTCAAGTGTTGAATTAACAGGTCTATTTTCGTCAATATATATCTTACCAGTGATGCTTATGCCAGCGTCGCTGATGATGTTATACATGAGTTGATTTGTATCGAATTTCGTATACATAAGACTTGTCGTTAGTTCACCCATATCCTGGTATGGAATGATTCAACATCACATTTGAGAATTGTTCCCCTGATAAGAAGTTCTCCACTCTTCTGCATCTCCATAAGAGTCTCTTCTGAAGAATCGACTAATACATCCGAACTCCTTAGAACTATCACTTCCTCTCCTTCTGGTATGTATGTAATAACAGGTGCATATACAATACCGCTGAACGTAATGGCCTTAACTCCATCAATAGATATAGTATTTCCTTTACCATTCGGTTCGTACCTACATTCAGATTTACGCACCCACGACCCATCAGACGGCATCCATTCACCATTTAAGTAGATAGCATCAGCTGACTGATGAACAAATAATCTGTTGTTGTATTGCTCGGGTGTTACCATCGTGGCCGTGAATGAACTTGAGGTTTTGTGATGCTCTTAATGCCGAGTTCGTTGCACATTGTATTGTACCACTTGTTCACGGCATCGTAGTTCCATGAGAGTTAATAACCGCCTTGCGTGACATTAGCCATAGGTAGTAACGTTGCAAATTCATTGCACATAGCAATCTTTGCAGTGCGTACATCTACATCTGCATCTGGTTCGGGGATTAGTGTCTGCTGGTCGACGAGAAGCAGAGTAATATCCGACTCAGAAGCGTTGAGCTTCTTACACTGAAGTGTTATATACTCTCTGTAGGTCATTGTGATTCGGATTAAGAGGGACAGAGATTAACTCCATCCCTCATTGTGATTAGGCGATTGTCCAAGATGTTGATGAGATGTCGAGCAGGTAGCTGCGCTGAGCAGATGTCCAGCATGGGAATGCATTAGCAATACCCATTGTAACCTCTTCAATTGGCTCATCAAGAGAGAACTTCTTGATTAGGACAGCGTTGTTCATAGCCATGATGGCAGCTGTACCAGTCATGTCCATATCGATAGGACGCTTCCAGTATGTCTCGCCAAGTTGCTGAGACTCTGAGAACATAACAGAATTTGTCACGAACGGATTACCCGACACCTGAGACTTGTCAGCGAGTTCGATGGTAAGGTCCTGATTAATGACAATAATCTGCAATCCATAGAGATCAGCACGGCTGCGGAGCATGTTGTTAACCTCCTCGAGAGAAGGAGTATGCTGAATACCGAGAGCATTAGCAGCGAACGAAGCACACTGCTTAATGATTTCGTCAGTCTGAGTGAACGTCACGAACGTATCAGTGTTCATGAATGCATAGCGGAGGTAGATACCTTTAGCACGCATTGACTTAACAACGTTGCGAATGTCCTTGATTGGAGTTGCCTGACTTGAATTAGTCCAAGGCACAGCAACACCGCCTTTGTTCTCAACGTTGTAGTCGACAGGAACACTGGTAACTATACCGTTGTTATTCTGAGAGCTGACAGTAACCTTACCGCGTGAGATAGACTGGAGAGCCATCCACTCGATACGAGCGTTGACGCCAGTGAAGCAGAACTCAGTATCCTCAGCCCAGCGACGAACGAGCTCCGTAGCACGACTATCACCAGTAGCGAGCTGGAGAGCAATGTTATACTCAGTGAGCTCATTCTCGTCCATTGTGCGTTTGATGGCAATCTTAGGAATATCACCCTGGAGGCGCTTGATAGCCTCTCTTGTCTTGGTGTCGATAGAAGCACCGCGAGCAACGATGTCGGCAGCTACACGGAGACCGTATTGCGCAGTTAGAGCCTTGAAGGTGAGAGTATAGTTCTCTCTGTAAGGCATGATGGTTGGCACATAGAAATCATTGTACTGATAGCTATGTACGACGGCTTGCATATCTTTCTCTGTCAAGCCAATCATTCTTGATGGTAACATAATTAATTGGTTTTAGAGATTAGATGAATATGATACCCTTTAGAGCAGCCTTCACAGAGTCGGGTGCTGATGGGATGAGAGCTTCATGAACCTGTCCGATTGTCACTACGTTGACATCGTTGTTCATGGCAGCGTTAACCTCGTAGGCTTCACCTGTAAGGCCAACAGGAGTATACTTAAACGCTGATGCGCTTGCTGCTTCCTGCTTAGCCTCGATGATGCCATCTCCTACCGCGAGAGAGACACCTAAGGTTGTACCTACTGTGATATCATCTGATGTCGAATCAGATGCGTTTGTTGCAATTGCAGTGATTGGGTAAGCCTTGCCAGCTGTCTTTGCCATGATGACATCACCCACTCTAAAGTGATGGCCTTTGGCAACAACGTATGTTGTAGCTGATGAGGAAGCTGGAGCAGTGAGTTTAGCCGTCTTGATCACATGGAACAAATCGTCTGAACCCTTACCTACAGCAGTACCTTCAGCAACAACAGAACCACCCAGCTCTGACATCTGTAGAGACACTCCGTTTGAAATGTCTGCTAACTTGTGAGTGAAGGCTCTTTTAACCTTCACATCAGAAGAAAATGAAAGATTCATGGTTACTACGGTTAAAGATTAATCGGTTATAGTTCTCGCCCTTTGACAACTACAGTTCCCTTGCCTTGCTGGTCTTTGAGAAAATTGGCAACCGCAGAGGAGACGCCGTCAGAATTGCGAGGTAATTTTGGCATTCCAAAAGCATCAAGTTGCTCGGCTTTGTTAGCTGCTCGCATCTCTGTTGCTTTAGTTTGCTGGTCCTGAAGATAGTTTTGAAACTCCGTATCATCTTTGAACTGACGTCCGCTGAAACCATCAAGAACAGCCTCCTTGTATTGAGGAGCTACCTCCTTAAGAATAGCCTCTACCTGAGCACGTCTTGCATCGTTTACCCCCTTAAGCTTCATCGCATTGATTTCATCAGCGAAGGGCTTTACGGCATCTGCGAGCATCGACTTGAACTGTTCCATCGTCAGAGATGTTGGATCTACTGGTTTTGGAGTGTCAGCGTGCTTTGATGGTTCTGGTTTCGGTTGGGTCTTATCGACAAATGAGTATGTCTCTCTAAGCTTCTCCTCTCTCGTTTGTGCTGCGCGAGTATTCTCAGCGTCAACGACAGAACGATAAGAGCGGATTGCACTATCAACTGCCTCTTCTGTCAATGCGTCAATAATTGGTTGGAGTTGTTCCTGGCTCTGTGCTACCATTGCGAGGTTACTTGCAATGTTCATCAAGCCATCCTTACGCTTGCCTTGGAATTTCTTTTCAAGTAAAGCTAATACTTCTTCTATTTTCATTCGGTTAGTAATTGTTTGAGCAATATTACTAATATAATTCAGCAGTGTTATCTCATTTAACACTAAACTTCGGTTACTCTTTGGTTACTTTTGGGGAAAGATAGGAGAAGTGATTATCATTGCACAGTTTACTTTTAGTTGCATTTTTAATGCCTGAAAAGTAACTTTGTGATGTTGATTCCGTAGTGTATTACAAAATCAAGCAACGGAGGACAGAGATATGGAAGAGAAAATACAGAAAGAAATAGAGATGCTGAAGGAGTATTTTAAGGATACTCCCTATGATGAATTTAGTTTGTATATAACTTTAAATGGCGTTAATATCTATCTTGTTAAGTATTCAAAAGCACCAAAAGGCAAATATGGAGGAGCTTTTATGGGTTACTTTAGAAATGGTGATACTATTCCCATAAAATTGACAATAGAAGAACAAGTTAACGCATACAACGTTAGGTATGGTAAGGTATAACTAATGATTTTACTATTTCTGTATTTATTAGCAAGTTATCAACTCTAAGTAATTCTATTTGATCATTTAAGTCAACACATGTTATTAATTGCTTCGGAGTTATAAAAGATGAATCTTGAGGGTCATATGCTATCAAACCTTTATTTGTCCTCTCAATAACCATGATGTGTCCCTCTCCCGATATTTTATTTGTATACCCGAATTGGTATTGTGTACCTAATTTGCTTGTTTGTTTATCAAGCATCTGATATAATTCAAATTCAGAATATTTTCGTATAATGTCACCATTTTTATCATAGTTCTTCCAACTATACTGAACACTATTCCCATTTTTATCAAGCCATGATAACTTAGTATTTGCTCCTATTTTGTAATTCCAATCATTAGGATTGTCCGAGTAGCCATTAGCATACACATTTAATCCCTGTCGTCTTAAAACATATGCAATATTGCAATTTGTACAATTGTTTGAAGTTGCATAGTTCTTTGCTGAATAATAAGGGTTAGCCCTGCCATTGTTCGCTTGTTCAAAGGTCATGGGTTCTCCTCTTTTGATTCCTAACACAGAAGCTAATTCGTCAAGTTTCTCGGCTTGTTTGGGTGTAACAGAATTGATAACGAAATATGATGGGTCTTGCATTAGTTCATACCCCATCTTATTAGCCGTGCGACTACCACCACCATTTTTTACATGTGTTTCTCTTGTTATATCAAAATCTATATATGGCTCAGCCCAGTAAGGCACACTCTTAGCCTTTTCAAGTCTCTCTGCATTCTCACTCATCCACGCCTTAAAGTTATCAGGCATCTCCGTGATGTCCTTTCCTACCTTCACAGCGTTGACATCCTTTCCCTCCTTGCGAGCCTTACTTCTCTGCCTCATGAGCTCAGTGAGGTCGTCGGTCTTGATGGTAATGGGAATCATCACGCAGCGGCATTGTGGGTGCCATCCAGTCCACATGAAATCCTTTGGATATTCACCAGCAAGCTCATCACAGATGTCGTGATACTGATAGTTGACCATGCCGTTAGGCTTCATACACGTATGGTTATTGGAGAGCCTTATCTCATATCCTTTGATGAGAGGGTTATCCTGGTATGACTCCCATTCTGCTGCACGATAAGCGTTGTTGACTTCTGTACGAGCCAGACGCATCGCATTCTTATATGAACTACGATAGACACCACTACCAGGATGATAGTTCTTAGCTGCCTCTGAGAGTTCAAGAAGACCAGTCTTCTTATTGCGTACTCTACGATATATCGACTCAGGGTCCTTCAGCAGATGTCTCACGTCGCGGCTTAGTTCATCAGCTGATGCACCCCGCAGAATGCCGTTTTGAATGATTACTTCAAGTTCGTTCCTTACTGCCTGAGCATCACGCCAAACACGGTCGCTAATGGTCATACCTCCACGGACTGCGTTAGAGTATGCACGAGCATTCTTGCCATCAGCACGATGGGACTTGATAACATCTGTGCATATCTGTTGCACATCTGCTTTATTAGAGTTGCCGTAAACGGATGTCACCTGACTGACGACAGCATTTTCACCCTTAGTATAACCAGTCTGTACAGCTGACATGATGAGGTTCGAAGCCTTATCAGAATAGTCCTTAAGATAGCTAAGCATAGTGAGCGCAGCCAGCTTATTGCCATCCCATGTAAATGGCTCTCCGTTCTCTATTGCCTTACGCACATAGGCGATGTTAAGGACTCGTCGGCACGTACTTGAGAAGACGTTACGTAGCGCCTTCTCTAATTGGAGAAGGATATTATTAAGGTCTTTCCTCTGTCTGTTGATGTCTATGTTAGCCATTGATTTAATCTTCCAATCCTTTAAGCGCCTTGCTTAGGTTCTCCTCAAACTTGTCTACAAATCCATCCATAGGGCCCGTAATGACGTCATAACCTCTGTTCTCAACGTACAGAGCGTATGGCATACCAGCCACTACGACAGCCGCCACCGTTGCTCCGTTGCCTTCAAGAGCTTCGTTTGCTGTTTGCTCGCCTTTCTCTCCTCCTTCACCACTGCCAAAGTTAGATGTGTCATTCTGCGAATCGTACAGGTCACGAATTTTGTATCCTATGGAAGCACGCAGATTGCCAGTACGGTCCTTATAGGTATCTAAAGAACGAGCCTCAGCAACCGTGTCGATACATGCCAACTGGAGAGACATGGTGATAGCATCTCTCTTGTCAGCAAGGTCAGCCTCTATGCTCTTCATGAGCTGAGTGACATTTATCTTTGGTTTTAGCGATATTGCCATCTCTCTAAAGCATTGTAAATACGGCAATGTTAAGCACGATTCCTATCGTGCCGAATCCAGCAATCTCAAGCCAGAAGGTCTTACATGACATAAGCGTTTCAGTGAGTTTGCCCATAGCTATGACTAAAGATACCATCGTGATGAGAACGGGAAGAATAGTATGATACCCGACTGCAAGAAAGCACCAAAGCAGACCGAGGATGGCAGCACTGACAGCACCTATGACATGAACACTTGATTCCATCTTAGTATCCTTAAACATGGGAGCCGCACCACAAAAGCAAAGAGCCGTAGGACATAAGAACCCTACGAATTGCCACCAATGGCCATCGCCGAGTGTAATCATAGGCATAATCATCAGAGAACCAACAGTCCACATGAAGAGAGTGAAAACATACCCAAGCCCATTTCTCTTTTCATTGTAGAGGTAAAAGGTGTTAGAGATAGATTCTGGTATTCCAAATTGTTTGATTGCTATCGTGATATATGCAATAAATACAATGAGAGCTGTAAGAGCCATAATCTGTAATGTTTCCATAGTTAGTTCTGTTTTAAATGGTTGGTTCTACAATATCCTGAACGGGCGCAAAGCTGCCGTTCTCCTCTTCGTCAATGCGCTGCATCTCCTGGTCGACATCATCAACCATACCGCAATACTGAATTGATGTTCTGCGCGACATGACAGTCTTACCACCATTAGCAGCAAGAGCGAGGTCTACTTTAGAGCGATCATCGTCAATCATATAAGGAGTGATATAAGCATCAATCTCGATGGTGTCGCATGCTTCCTGGAATGCTACGTCTGATGTATTGACCATCTTTGTCAAGTCAGTCACGATTGAGAGACGCCGAGGCAGATAGTCATCAAATATATCACCCTTATCAACCACCTTCAGGTGAGCATCCATAAAGAGGAGTTTCAGAGCAGTACCCGACACTTGCCCGATACCACGCATAGCATCGAACGATATATCGGGAGTCTGAGTGATTGTGTATATCATTCTGAGCAGTGTGTCAATCTCGAGTCTAACACTCTCAGGAGCCTGTTGCCATGAGAGATAGCTGATGTCTCCATCATTATCTATTTCGAGCACGTCGCCACTCTCGCCCTTCTTTGCCCAACCGTTAATTTGACCTTTAACGACAATCTTAGGCGCTCCATGGTAGTCATTGGTATCACCGAAATTAGAGAGCAGCGTCTCAAGGCGGTCAATCATCCACTGAACATCAGCCCACTCGGGCTCGTCTTGGCATCCGTAGACAACAGGTATCTTACCAAGAGGGTTTACCTTTGGAAATCCCTCTTCGAGCCCCCATTCGTTATTGTCATCCATACTCCATCGGTATCGCGCCGTATCAGTATATGTCTCAAAAAATTTATGCTTAATCTGATTCATATCGGTGGTATGATACTCGTATGAGAATGCAATCATATCACCGTAATCATCGAAGTAGGGGTACAAAGTGTACCCCTTAGATGGAAGGAGTTCGCGACATCTGATGGTATATTGCGACTCGAAGCCGTATTTGTTAGTTGGATGCTTTACGACATACCATAGCTCAGCTGCTTCCGTTGAAGAGAATATCTCCTTTGCGATACGGCGATTAATAGAGCGTGTCTTAGCCTTCTTCATAATCTTAAGAACACTCTTAAGTACATCCGCCTCTGCTGTCCCCTCCTTGGCATCACAGCTAATCGTTATGTCGTTACCAAAGCAGAATGAAGCAGCGCGTTTGGCAATGAGTTTTTGAAGTGCGAGTGCTATTCTGTTGACCTTCTCAATGCGAGTCATTGTTCCCGACTCCTGATAGAGACCTATCACATCGTCACCAACCTGTTCCTTGTCGACTACTATACGCTTGTCTGGGCGTAGGCTTGGGTTCATCACGTTGTGCATTTCGGGCTCCATCTGTTTGTTGATGGTCTCTATGTTAGGCAGCGGTTTATTTCTGCCGTTCTTCAGTTCTGCTACGACACCTAATGAGTTGTCGGCCTGAAGCATTTCGTTTAGTTCCTGTATATCCATTGTGTATTTGTATTGATTGCTGATATTTTAGAAATAGCTTGACGCTGAACGTTTCTGTTCCACTTTGCCCATGATACGCATCATAAAGACATATCGCGCTGCGTCTATTCCGTGGTCGTAGCCGTCAATAGGTTCGTTCAAGAATTTGCCTTCTCTATTCTGAGCGTATGTGTAGTTTCTGAACTCACGGAGCAGGTTAATGCTGTCTCTCGTGACGTGTATCTTGTATTCGAGCATTTTGTTTATGCTCTCTATCTTATGGCCGCTCTTCTTTACCTCATGAATATTTAGGCCAGACAAAGAGAGTTCTTTAATCATTCGAGGGTCAGCCGATTCGGATATAATCTCGAGACGAGGTATAGCTTTGAATTGTCGTATGATATCGCCCGTCAGCATCTCCGTCTGGTAGCAGTGCTCTTTAAGCCATACATCGTCGCCGTTCCATGCCACCTCAATGATTGCAGTCGGGTCGTGAGTGAAACCATAGTCTACGCCATAGGCACGATGGCGGACGAGAGGTGGAATGTCGGCACACTGTTCAATATCTTTGAATATCAGGCCTTCAATCTGAGCTTGTATACCGAGTCCGTATATCTGCCATAGCGACTGGTTTTTGTGTTGAAGTGACTCAATCTCATCAACAATCTTCTGTTCAAGAAATGGATTGTCTTTGTATGTCGTTATGAAGTGATATGTACGAGTGTCCTTATTGACGTCGCATATCCAATGGTCATCTGTGAAGGATGGGTTATAGTCGATGATAGTAAACTCAGTAGTACGCAATTGTAACTGTTGCCATTGCATATAACCAAGCTCATTAGCTTCATTGCAATATAGTATATGACGCTTACGGCCACGCAGTTTCTGCTCTGAGTCGCACGAGAAGAATTCTATCTCCGTACCGTTCGGAACTTTATATATCAACTCCGATTTGTTGAAAGCCTTAGCGTCAAACACTCCCATCTTCGCTGTGATAGAAAGGAAGTCACGCAGCACAGACGATTTGAGAGCAGGAAGTGTAGCACGACATACCGACACTATTTTGTTTGGATGATACCAGGCATAGTATATCAGCCAAATGACGGTATTGTATGTCTTGGATGAACGAGATGAACCTTGTTCAGAACACACAGTATAACCCATCTCTTTGGCCTTCTGTATTTGGGCGAATATTTTAGTTGTTTGCAGATACTTCACCGTCATCAGCATTAACCTGGTCGCGTCTGTCAATGATTTCGAGAGGAGGCAAAGCTACAGAAAGTTTGTCACCGTTGCTTGTTATGTCAATGTTGTTCTCCCCATGCACCTTTAGAAGCCATTCACATGCACGAGGATCACCATTAGCAGCACGCAGGATATTGTTAGCTACTATAGCCATGTCGTAGGTTATGTCCTTGTCCTTCATTTTGGCAAAGACCTTACGGACATTATCCCGCGTCTTCTCGTTGGCAATAGAAGAGCCAAGAACCTCGGCAAGCTCGCGGAAGGTCTTGCGCTCCCGTCGAGCTTTGCCAGATGCTATACCACCATTACGACCGCGCTTTTTGGCTTCTTCGGTAGTCGTTATTCCTGGTTTGAGGTTCTGAGGGTTTGACATTGTTATAATTTTAATCCAATTTTATTGATGAACCATTTGATAAGGCTACATTCTTCAGTGGCCATAACCTCATCGATAGCATCCAACTCTTCTTCCAATGCTTCTGCTTTGTCTATTACAGACATAAAAGCTTTTATGGAATCCTCGTTTGCTGTCTCTATCTCACGTTTTAAAAAGAGTTTGATAGAATTCTTTTCAGCCTCTGTTAATTCAACATTGATATCCATCTTCTTTTGTTTTTATAGTTTATACTTCTTACATATCTTCTTTACGGCTCTCGTATACTTGTCTTGGTTTCCAGACACAGCCTTTTGAACAGTCTCTGCCCAAAACTCATCTACGTTTGATTTAGCGTATTTGCCATATCCGACCTTACGTCTATCAGCTTTCCAGGTTTTATACAATCTTTCTATTTCGTTTGTTGCACTCCTCACGTTTGGTTCATTCAAATGCGTGTTCCATGTCGAATGCGCTAACTCGTGTAGTAAAACCGATGTTGAAGGTCTATTCGTTTGTGTCAAGAAGCCATTCTTAACATTTTGTTGTACAACGGCTGCCTGTTCTTGCGGTGTCTTGTTCTTAAAATATTTCTTGTTAAGAAATACTCCAGCTCTTTCGCCGTTTATGCTTTGGCAAACGCCCATAACATCATCCGACAAGGTGGCAAGTTTTATTTCTCTTTCTCTTACACCTAAAACAGAATGATATCTGCTAATAGCTTCTTTTACGGATTTGTACATCGCTGGGTTTTTGATATTCTTTAATGTCTCTACATTTTTTATTGAACCATCGTAGTTGCCTCCACCGTCGTTGAATGCTTCTCTATTTCCTCCGCTGTTTCTTCCCATGTTTATTGTGTTAAAAATTAATAACTATGTTTGTTGCATTAAAAATATTAATACATTTGCCGATGATAGTAGCATGGGATGGTGCTCGGTGTCCCCCCAACAATCTGAGACTATTCGTACGCTGAGGTTCCCGTAGGGCCGTCAGCGTTTTTTTATTTTGTATGTCTATACTCCTTAACACTTCCATTTTTTCTTACTACAATGATTTTGCGAAATCTATAAGATGTCGCTTTCTCAAATAGTTTTATCCCTGATATAATAGTTTCGTCTGTGTGACCTGATTTATCTCCTAAGTACACTACAGCATAACTTGCTTTTTTATCTCTACCATGGAATAATGAATTTCTAATATTAGTCGGAGTATCTCCGCTCGGAGTTCTTTGCTCGTATGTCAAAAGAGAAATATAACCGTCAACTGTTGTTGATATTCCTGCTTC
>JABUTU010000029.1 GCA_021443545.1 Marinilabiliaceae bacterium
ATGAAACCCTCCAAAATCACAAAATTTGATTTTTGGCGAAGGAGTTTTTTCATTGCCCAATCGAAACGTATATACTTCGGGTTCATAGTGGGAAATATTTTATGCAAATATAAAAACAATTCACTATTAATCGTCAATTACTGCATATTTTAAGTATCTCTACGAGAAGAGGTGACGGATGGCTGGCAAGGGGTGGTAGAGGATCATGCGAGGACCGGACCAGCGCATGACCTGTCGTATTTGCTCACGCATCTCAGGTTTATAGCAGTGGATGGGGCATTTCTTGCAGCTGCTCTTCTTGTCGCCGTATGGGCAGTGAGAGAGGCGTGCGTGGGCATAGCTGATGAGAGCCTTGCACGCTTCGCACAGCTCTTTGTTGCCCTCTTTCTTTCGGCAATAGAGCCCAATCATGAGTTCGACGATGTGTTTTTCTGCTTCTATTTTCATGATTAGTAATAAGAACTATTTATCCCATGGATATCTGACACCCCATTGGGCGCGGAGGTCATCCATCTGTCTCATGATACGAAGAGTCTCGTTGTGAGGCATGAAAGGCGATTCTATTAGTCCCTTACTGAGAGCGTCAGCGCATGCGTAGACCTGATATTCATAGCCTGTAATCTGCTTTGGGCAGTCGAAGGAGGCAATTTTTTGGTAGTCATTACCGACGATATCGATGTGGTTAGGGTTGTTGATATTATCGACAATGATATGACCCTTATCGCCTGATATAATACCTTGGCGGTCGCTCTTGACGAGGTTGGAAGAGGACAGGACAGCCTGTCGGTTGTTGCTGTAGTTAAGGACGATAGTATTTGATGCGTCAACGCCCGTATCGGTCAGAATAGCCGTTGAGACCGAAGAGACGATATCTGTTCCGAAAATCATAGCTGCGAAGTTGAGAGTATAGACGCCCAAATCGAGCAGAGCACCGCCAGCCAAGTCGGGGCGGTGCATACGTGGTTTGCTGATATTCGGGTAGCAGAGGTTGGCAGTCAGCATCTTAGGTGTTCCGATTATACCGCTATTGACGTGATTAACAATCTCTTGCGAGAAAGGCATATAACGAGTCCATATAGCCTCAGTCACGAAAACCTTATGTTGGTGAGCGTATGAGAGGATCTCCTCAGTCTGCCATGCGCAGGCGGTGAAAGCCTTTTCGCAGAGGACAGCCTTTTCGTGTTGCATCGCCATCATGACGTTATTGAAGTGTTCCGAGTGGGGAGTGGCCACGTAGATGAGGTCGACCTCCTTGTCGGAAGCCAATTCGTCGTAGCTTCCGAAAGCCTTAGGTATATTCCATTGCGTTGCGAAGAGACGAGCCTTATCGAGCGAGCGCGATGCGACGGCGAAGAGCTGAATACCCCGTTCTTCATCCATGCCGCTGATGGTACGCGCCATCTTTTCAGCAATCCAACCAGTGCCGAGAATACCGATTCTGAGAACTTTAGTCATGGTGATGAATATTTTGATTTATGTAATGGTCCGTTATCGTTATCTTCTGTATCTCCTCTTTCTCTTTCTTGTATTGGTTTGAACGAGAGATGAGGAAATCTATACTCTTTTTTTTAGATTGTCAAAGATACTTAAAATCTGAAAATGGTGAGAAATAAAACCATAAAAGCATAACGCGGGTTTTACTTTTATCGTTCATCGAGTTGTTCCAGATATTTTTTTCACAGACAACAATATAAATAGGTCTGTGTGGTTTTGTTATTTTGCTTTTTGTAGTAATTTTACAACTCAAAATCATATTTTCTATTGATGAGACACATCAAGATCAGACAACTGACAGTATATATTTTTTTGTCGTTATTAACCACCCTTATGACGGCCCAGGAGCGGGATATACCGCGGGTCGATTCGGTTCGTATCGTGCTTGATTCGCTTCGTTGTGAAGGGGCCTATCTGCATGCCATTGCATATGCTGTTCCCTATGCAGTTGAGGATAAGTCGACGGGGGAGGTTGTCATGAAGAATCAGAAATTGCTCTATCAGTGGTATATGTCGGACACGCTTGCCCTGTCGTCGAACTATCCGGAGGCGGAGCTTGGGGCACCGTATGACACCACTTTTATCAAGCTTGTTGTGACCAATCAGGATGAACAGACGGCGGTGGATGAGGTCAGAGTTCCTTCGTATGGTGTCAGAGCCAGTTTCACGCTTCAAGTGCGTGAGCGGGAGTGGCCGCATGAGATAACGAAGGGCGATGCCTTGTCGGCGCCTGCCAATGTTGAGTTTAGCAATACCTCGCGAGGCCAATATACGGTCAGTGAGTGGGCGATGGGCAGTGCCACGCGGCTCTTCGACAAAGATCCGGTCTATCAGTTTCAGGAGACTGGCGACTATGTCATATCGTTGAAGGTGACGAATGAGGTGAGTGGTTGCTGGAGTGTCGACTCGACGCATACGGTCAAGGTGACCGATTCGGATATAGATTTTCCAGATGTCTTTACGCCCAATGGCGATGGAGTAAACGATGAGTTCAGACCAGCCTATAAGTCGATAAAGAACTATAAGCTAACCGTATATAACCGTTGGGGACGGCGCATCTATACATCGACTAACTTAGAGACGGGATGGGATGGAAAAGATGGAGGCACGAAGGCAGCGGAGGGCGTATATATGTACATCTGTGAAGCAGATGGTTACGACAAGGGAGTTCATTTTGTCAAGAAGGGAAGTGTCACGCTGATGAGGTAGAGAGGAAAAGGGTTGAGGACAAATAAAAAGCAAAGAAGGTGGCAGAGGAATCAGTCAATATCGAGATACAGCAGCAGGAGGAAGATATAGCGCGCAAGAAACTTCTTGACCTGATAGTGGAGTGTCCACGTCTGCATAAGGATGAAGAGAGTGTTCAGATGATACGCAGAGCCTTTGAGCTTGCCAACGATGCGCACAGAGGCATGCGACGTAAGTCGGGCGAGCTCTACATATTTCATCCCATAGCTGTTTCGAGGATTGTTGCTGTCGAGGAGGGGCTTGGAGCCACGAGTGTTGCGGCAGCGCTTCTGCACGATGTTGTTGAGGATACGGATATTAATCTGACCGACTTAGAGTCGCTTTTTGGTCCGAAGGTAGCGAGCATTGTAGATGGTCTCACAAAGTTAGAGGGAGTCTTTGACCAGACAGCGTCGTTGCAGGCCGAGAACTTCCGCAAGCTCCTTGTCTCGATGATTGAGGATGTGCGAGTGATCCTCATCAAGTTGGCTGACCGACTGCATAATATGCGAACCCTCGATTCGATGCCAGAGCATAAGCGCTATCGTATTGCAGCTGAGACGCTATATATCTATGCGCCTATAGCCCACCGATTAGGACTCTACGCCATCAAGACCGAGTTGGAGGATCTGAGTCTCAAGTATGAGCATCCACAGGTATACAAGATGCTGTCGGACAAGCTTAAGTTCAACCAAGGCAATTACAAGACAATCATAGATAATGTTGCGAATCCCATCATAGAGCGATTGGATGCGATAGGGCTTAAGTATACTATTTCGTCGCGACCGAAATCTATCTATTCGATATGGCGAAAGATGCAAAACAAGAATGTGCCATTCGAGGAGATATACGATATACTTGCAATGCGCATTGTTTTTGAGCCGCAGGATCGGCTCTCGGAGAAGACGCAATGCTGGGGAATCTATTCAATCATAACCGACCTGTATAGGACCAATCCCGACCGTCTGCGAGACTGGGTTTCATCGCCTAAGGCCAATGGCTATGAGGCTTTGCACACGACCATAATGAGTCCGAGTGGTCGTTGGGTCGAGGTTCAGATACGCTCGAAGCGCATGGATGAGGTCGCGGAGCGCGGACTTGCAGCCCACTGGAAGTATAAGGAGGAGGGCAAAGAAGAGGGAGAAGAGGAGCAGAAGGAGAGTGAAGTAGACAAGTGGATTTCGAGTGTGAGAACCATGTTGGAGTCGGTCGACTCCAACTCGCTTGAGTTCCTTGATGCCTTCAAGCTCAACCTCTTTGCGTCGGAGATAATGATATTCACGCCGAAGGGCGAGATGAAGGTAATGCCAGTTGGGTCGACAGCCCTTGACTTTGCCTTTGAGATACACAGCAAATTAGGATATCACTGCATAGGAGCCAAGGTCAACTATAAGCTTGAGCCACTCAGTCATGAGCTGAAGAGTGGCGACCAGGTGGAGATCATCACCTCCGACAAGCAGCAACCCAAATATGAGTGGCTTGACTTTGTCACGACGGCAAAGGCCAAGACCTGCATACGCGAGAGGTTCCGAGAGGAGCGACGTATGTATGAGGAGAAGGGCGAGCAGATGGTGAACGACGAGTTGCAGCCGCGTATGCTGACCCTTAATGCCCGAATCCTGCGCAAGATGCTCCACAGCTATCATGTCTCGACGAAGGAAGAACTTATGTATCAGATAGGCAAGGGACAGATATCTCTTGATAACTTCGATAAGGTCTTGACGCAGAAATCGACGAATAAGTGGATTAAGATATGGAAGCTCTCGTTGGGCAAAGTGCAGCAGAAGAATCAGTATGACTTTGAGGATTATGATGAGGATGATGTGATGCCGACGCCGGTCAGGGTGACCCCGATGCCAGAGAGCAAGAATGTGGTGCTCAGCGATGAGGAGACGCCGAATTACACTATAGCGCCGTGTTGCACACCGATACCGGGAGATGATGTCGTGGCCTTTGTTGAGGATAATGGAACGATGATGCTCCATGCCCGTCAGTGTCCGCAAGCAGTCAAACTCATGGCGTCGAAGGGCAACCGCATCATATCAGCCCAATGGGAGTCGCATAAGGTGCTCTCGTACTTGGTTGTCATTGAGATAACGGGAATAGACCGACAGGGAATAGTGAGTGAGATAACCAAGATAGTCTCCTTTGAGCAGAATGTCAAGATGCGGTCGGTACATTTCGAGGGGCACGATGGAGTCTTCTCAGGCAGCATATATGTCTATGTCTATAATACCGATGACCTAAAAGCCCTTGTCGGCAAAATCTCTAAAGTCAAGGGCGTCCACACCGTCAAGCGCAAAGAGAAGAGCACGAACGATGTGTAGGGTAAATGAAAAGCGCAATGCAACAATGAACGAATCAGTTATCTATAACATATGCATAAAGAATGCTGATATTGTATATTAAAAGACGAGGAAACAACGAATAAGTTTGGAAAACATCAGACAGTGTCACGATGAATAATAAAGAGTTTATAGAGCTTTGCAATTGTGGGGAGACGAGCCGTGTGCAATTCAAGCAAGAGTTTACTTCTCAAGTGAAAATAGCACAAGAGATGGTGGCATTTGCAAATAGCCATGGTGGCGTGATATTGTTTGGTGTAGAAGATAAAAAGGGTACGCTTGTTGGTCTTACCTATCATCAGCTACAACAGATAAGCCATGAATTAGGAAACACCGCCAGTGAGCAAGTTAAGCCTATTATATACATTGAGACAGAGGTAGTTAGGGTAGAAGAAGAGTATTTCCTTGTTTGTCATATAGAAGAAGGTCGTAATAAGCCTTACAAAACCAATAATGGCGAGATTTGGGTGAAACAAGGTGCAGATAAAAGAAGAGTTACTGAAAATAGCGAGATACTATCCTTATTTCAAGATTCTGGAAATTATCATGCCGAGGAGCAAAGAGTTTCAGGCTCGTCTGTTAGTGACCTTGAAATTGCCTACCTGCGCGAATATTTTCAAAGTGTTTATGGCAAGGCAATTGAGGACTTTAACCAGCCACTTGAAGTGATGTTGAGAAGTATAGGCGTGATAGCATCTAATGGTGAAATGACACGAGCTGGCAATCTCTTTTTTGGTAAAAAGCCGCAACAATATGAACACTCATTCAAGATAAAGGCTGTGGCTTTTGTTGGCAGCAGTATAGGTGGAAAGGAATATATAGATAGTCGTGACATAGTTGGCACGTTGCCCATGATGTTTCGGGATGGTATGGCTTTCCTAAGGTCTATGCTTCGTCATAAGCAAAATGGTCAAAATTTCAACAGCGTAGGTGTGCTTGAAATTCCAGATGTAGTGTTGGAAGAACTTCTTCAAAATGCCTTGATACATATTGACCTATTGCATCCTGCAGCTGTCCGAGTGCTTGTATTTGAGAATAGAATTGAAATTATTAATCCTGGTAGATTATATGGAGGATTGAGGGTTCAAGATATAATGCTTGGCGCATCAAAGCAGCGAAATCCGTTGATGGCAGACTTTGCTGAGAGAACAATGATATATCGTGGGCTTGGTTCTGGCATTGTACGAGTTATGAGGGAGAATGTCCAAATTGATTTTATAAATGAGGAAGAGGCTAATCAGTTCAGAGTAATCATTTGGCGAACAAGACAAAAGGAGTCGTTTGATTTGTCGACCATTGAAGTTGCAACCCAAGATGTTGAAAAGATTGCAAGCTTGAACGAAAAGGTTGCAAGTCATGATGAAAAGATTGCAAGTTTGGACAATAAGGTTTCAAGCTTGGACGAAAAGGTTGCAACTCATAAAAAAATGTCCATTAATGAGTTAAAGAATTTGATTATAAATATCTGTACTGACTGGGTTGAATTAGCCGTCATCGCAAAAAAGTCAGGGCGTACATATTCTTACTTGAGAAATAAAATCATTCCAAAGATGCTGAAAGACAAGGATATTGAAATGATGTACCCAGATGCTCCGAATCATCCTAAACAGCGGTATAAGAGAATTAGATGAAGGCTGGTAGTGAGTGATTTATAAGCGAGTAAAGACTTATTGGACACTACCGAACGGTGGCTGATTTTCAAAGCTATTAGGAGTCCGAGCATACATACAGAAAACGTTCTGTCAAAATCGCATTGTTGGTATGAATCTTGTTAGCTATTGTGTAATAAATATGAGATTCATGCATAAAGAAAACCAAAACACAATAGTAGGGTACTTCGATAATGGGAGTGGAGTCCAAACAGCAATGTTTGTAACTAATATCAGTAAAGAGGTTGTAAAAAATATGAATTTTGACGACCTAAAGGCTTATTACGAGAAATGCCTCAATGATGAAGAGAAACTCAAAATCTTATGCTTAAATAATTACAAGCGTATGCGATTAGACTATCATAAAGATGATACTGAAGCAGACAAAGAAGAGTTATTAAAAGTAATTCAGAACAATGCAGATCAAATTTTTAAAAGGGAAAGAACTAATACATTGTCACTGATTCATAGAACGTTAGAAGAGTTGGAGGAATGTCTTTTTCCTATATCAGAACGGCAAGAGTTGGTAACTGCATTTTTAGAACCAAACATGGAGCAAATGGTAAATTGCAAATCTGCAACGGCAGATGGTCGTATCTTATGGATTCAAGACAATATACCTGATGACGTATTTATTGATATATACTATATACTTGCAGACGAAATATGTGGTAGGTTTCAACTTAACCAACTGGGAGGAAAATATAGAGAAGGATTGTTCCATTGTTTGCAGTTTTTAGATTATAAATACCATTTTAGTGATTTTAGTAATCAATACCCAAATGAAAGTCCAGAGTTTATTGAAAGGTGCAAAAGAACAACAATTTTGGACTTGGTGACAGGACGTGACAATGCATATTTTGATGTTGATGGGCGACACTATATCTGTAAGGCATTTATGGAGAAAGGGTGTAAGTTTCGAATAGAGATAGAAGAGGTGGAATACATTTGGAATATGTCGAACGGAGGTAAAAATGATTTTGTCATAGAAAGAGACAAACGTAAATTATATTCCACAGATATTAGAAATGGATATTTAGTCGAATTGTCATCAAAACAGATGGCAATTTATACATACATATATGATAATGATAATGTGGCATTGGATGACATGTATAAGGATATGGATAACTTTAAAAATAATTACTTGTACAAACAAGATACTGATAGTAAAATAGAGAAATATAATTTACCCGAATTTAAGAGAGATATAAAAAAACGAGTAAGTGAAATTAATCAAAAAGTAAACGAAAAATTGGGTAAGGCATATACCATCCTTGTATATAATGAACAGTGTTACATACCAATCGGTAGAGATGAAAGGTTAGAACAAAAACTTTAACATTCACGGACGTCCTAAACGGCAATTTGAAAAATTTGTTTGTAGAAATTCGCATCTGAAAGCAGAACATAGGTAGCTGCTTTGTATTGATGTTTAATACTTAAACCATTTACAATGTCAAAAGGTTCAAGTAATAATGGAGGTTGGCCGTCAACGACAGGCAAGCCATCTGGTGGAGGCCGAGATAATAATCCGCCAAAGAGATAAGTTACAAATCTCAACAAAAATTCAAAGAGGGTGCCAGATAACCGACGTTATGGGGCACCCTCGAATCATCTATGGGAAATGATTATATAGTCTTGATGAATTTCACATGGCCATTGTCGTAGGTGATACGAATGATGTTGAGACCCTTCTGTTTATGGGAGTGTTTGCGGCCGTCGACCGAATAGTATTCGCGTGATACCTCGGTAGCGTTGGTCTCAATGGCTGGAAGGGGAGTCGTGGAGCACTTGAGCGTTATGCTATAGAGATTCACGCCTGCTGTTGTGGTCAGAACCACATTACCCGTCTCAGATGCCGTGAAGGTATGCGTAGTGCGGGTAATAGTCTTTTGAGTTGCGGGAGTAGCGTTTGAAGCGTTCCAGCCGCGTTCCTCAGTGCTATTTGCCGATTTATAGTCCACCTCGATAGAGCTGCCAGCGAGAACATTCGAGATTGTGATGGTGAGGTTGCCCCCATTGAGCTGGATATTATTAGGAGAGCTATCGGTATTGATGCGGAGTTTGTCAGCTGCGAATGTTCCGAAGATGAGTTCTTTCGTCTCCTCGATAGCTATGCCGTTAGCCTTGAGAGTGCCGGAGAAAGCAGGTGAGGCAAAGCGCCCCGTTTTAGAGGCAACAAGAGTCCAAGAGTTGTCGTTTTGAAGATTGTCGATGGTGGCTGCGCTGAAGTCGGAGAAGTCCCATATCGTCGATGGAGTTGTTGGAATCTCTCCGTAGCCCTTAGTCTCGTCGGTGTTGATGGTTGCAGTGCAGTTCATGACATCTGCCACGAGAGAGTTGCAGTAGACCTCGATATTGTTATAATTTGAGTCGATTGTATTTAGAGTTGCATCAGAAGCTTCATTAGGGTTGAGGCCATTAGCAGTCTCCCATGCATCGGGCATGCCATCGTCATCGCTGTCGACTGGCTTAGTCGTTGAGGCATAATAGGGGTATCCGCCGACATCAGTCTGCGAGTCGATGAGACCATTAGAGCTGCCATTAGAGCCTATGTAGGTTGTTTTCCTTTCGTCAGCCTCGCGGGCGTAACGAGCATCCACGGCATCGCGGTTGAGCGAGCAGCCGGCATACATAAGGACCTTGTCGTAGGCCGTCGCAGCATCATCGACAGAGGCAGGATGCATATTGCCAAAGTTGAACATCGTCGTAGTGCGAAGAGTCGTCGCGTCCATCACCGTCGTCTCAGCTGTCGTGCCATCCTGCAGGGTCTTGTAGAACGTCGACTGACTGTTTTTGTTGGGAGTGAAACCGCTGTAGTCCCAGTTAGCACCCTTGTCGACCATGAAGTTGCCATTCACGTAGTAGAGACCTGTCGTGCCGTTACGAAGATTTGTTGATGCGTCGTTCAAGGCGTAGGGTTGGAAGATCCGGTATTTAGCGCTTGACTTGGCAGCGGGGCCCGCCTTGTAGTAGTTGTTGACGAAGTTATAGCGACCGCCCTCGCCTGCATAGCCCGAGTTATCGCCCCAGTTATAGAAGACGCAGTTGGTCATGTCGACCAGCTCCTCAGCATTAGCAGTGTTGTTAGCCTCCTCGCTCCCGTCGGCGATAGTTCTGAAACGCGGTCCGCACATACGTGGGTTGCGGCTGTCGTGATGAATCAGGAAGTTATGGTGGAAGGTAGCGTACTGACCGCCCCATATACCGCCGTAGCCGTGTTTGCCCTTGTCGTGAACCGAGTTACGAAGGCTCTCGCCGAGGATACACCACTGCATGGTGAAATTTGTATTGTTGTAGAACGAAGAGCACTCATCGGTAGACCACGACATAGAGCAGTGGTCGATGATGATATCCTTCTGGTCGCGCCCCCAGAGAGCATCATCCTCCGTCTCCTTCTCGTCGCCCATACGGAAACGCAGGAAACGCAGAATCACATTATCACCCTGAATGACAGTCGAGTAGTTCTTGATACATATCCCATCGCCCGGAGCCGTCTGACCCTCGACAGTCACATCGCCATATATCACAAGACGTTTGGTAAGCTCGATAGTACCCGAGACATCGAAGACGATGATACGAGGGTATAGTTGTTTGAGAGCCCATCGCAGAGAGCCCTTAGAATCAGTATCGCTAAGCGTTGTGACGTGAATGACCGAGCCGTCTCTGCCCCCCTTCACGTAACGACCGCCACCGTCAGCACCAGGGAAGGCGAGCACCTGGGCGACAGATGATGAAGAGAGACATAAGAGAAGAGCAATTAGAAATAGGTATCTTGCGAAAATATTCATTGTCTTTTGTTTTTAAATCATGATTGCAAGTTATTAAATAGTTGGTTTGGAGTTGTGTTGTTATTTATATCTTAATGGGGGATAAAATGTGTAAAAAGAGTAGAAAAAGTGATAAATAAGGAGATTGATTCATCAATGGGGTGTGAGGAGCAGCATTTGACATATCTTGGATGGTCGAGAGAGATTGATTATTCAAGGGTAAATTGCAGAGGGAGATGAGAAGAATGTCTACTTATTTTCGTAACTTCGTGCAGTTAAAATTTGATATATGAAACGATTAGAGGATTATATAAGGACTATTCCAGACTTTCCGAAAGAGGGGATAATGTTTCGTGATGTGACGAGTGTCATACAGGATGCTGAAGGACTGCGCCTTGCTGTTGACGCGATGAGCGGGCTTGTTGAGAGTGTTGACTACGACGTGATAGCGGCGGCAGAGTCGCGAGGCTTTATCTTTGGTGCTCCCATGGCGTACAACAGCGGTAAGTCGCTGGTTCTGATACGCAAGAAAGGCAAACTGCCGTGCGACACCATCAGTGCTGAATACGACCTTGAGTATGGCAAGGCGACTATTGAGATGCATAAGGATGCCATAAAGCTCGGACAGCGAGTGCTCATAGTTGACGACCTGATAGCGACAGGAGGTACGACCGAGGCCATGATACGACTTGTCGAGCAGTTGGGAGGCGTTGTAGCAGGCGTCGTAGTGCTCATAGAGCTGGCAGGACTTGAGGGACGCAAGAAGATAGCGCCACACAGATTATTCTCAGCGATAACATACGAAGGAAAGTGATGCGTTCGTTGCAGAGCATAGCATTGCTGATACTATCGGCAGTCATACTTAACTCGTGTGACAGTCGTCCCTTCAGCCGTCCCGATACATCCGGGATAGATTATGAGGTAACCCTCACACCTATTTATAAAGAGGTATTTGCGAAGAGAGACGAGACTATACACGACAAGGTAGAGCGGCTCTCGCAAGCCTATCCGGGCTATTTCGATGATTATTGCATGCGGGAGCTACGACTTGGAAGTCGCGAGGATATGCTCTTTGAGCAGAGACTGGCAGAGTTTCTGCAGTATGGCGACAATAATGAGGTTGTTGCAGCGTGCGACACGATGTGGGACGACCACTCGGGGAGAATTGCCAAAGAGCTGACCGATGCTTTTCGTTGCATGAAAGCGTTGATACCCGACGTCGTTCTGCCCGAGACGATATATGCGCATATATCCGGCTTCAACAGTAAGATGTTTATGGACTCGAGTTATATCTCCGTCAGCTGGGAGCATTATCTTGGAGCCGACTGTCGTTTCTATCAATGGCTTGACATACCCATGTATGCCCGACAGACGCGCCATTGGCAGTCGGTCTGTCCTGACGTCATCAGGGCATGGCTCTATGGGCTCTATCCCAACGAAGGTGAGAAAGATGATATCCTGACGCACATCATATACCAGGGGCGTATACTATATGCCTTGTGGAGAGTTATGCCAGAGTTGAGCGAGGCAGTGGTCATGGGATATAACGAGCGACAGCTTGAGTGGTGTCAGAAATGCGAGAGCATGATGTGGGGGTATATGGCAGAGCAGGAGTTGCTCTATTCGACCAAGCCCATGGACAGAGCGAAGCTCATCAATGATGCTCCCTTTGTGGCCTATTTCGGACAGCAATCGCCAGGCAGAGCGCCCCTCTACTGTGGACTGCACATCGTCATGCAGTATATGGAGCGCAATCCCTCGACGACGCTCGATGCGTTGCTCAGGATGAGAGATGCACAGAAACTGCTTGTTGCATCCGGGTATCAGCCGAAATAGTGATATGTTTTTTTACTTTTTAACTTTGCCCTTTAGAGTATAAGATATAAATTTGTTGCCGAAAACAACAATAACTTTTTTCGCATCAATGCAACCTCAGTCATTTGTCAAGATTTTCTCAGGTACCAACACAATGTATCTTGCTGAGAAAATCAGTGCTTCTTTCGGTCAGAATCTTGGCTTAGTTCACAAAATTGACTTTTCGGATGGAGAGTACACCGTCAAGTTTGATGAGACTCTACGTGGTTCACACGTCTTTCTTATCCAGAGCACCTTTCCGCCAGCCGACAACCTCTTTGAGCTTCTTATGATGATAGATGCAGCCAAGCGAGCATCAGCAGCGAGCATCGTGGCGGTATTGCCATATTTTGGCTATGCGCGACAAGACCGCAAGGATCAGCCGCGCGTTGCGATAGGAGCGAAGCTTGTAGCTGACCTCCTGACGGCGGCGGGAGTAGACCGCGTCATCACAATGGACCTGCATGCCGATCAGATACAGGGCTTCTTCAACATACCTGTTGACCACCTCTATTCGTCGACCATCTTTGTGCCCTACATAGAGAGTCTTGGGCTGACCGACATTGTTATGGCATCACCAGATGCGGGAGGCTCGAAGCGTGCACATCAGTATTCGAAGCATTTCGATGCGCCATTGGTTATATGTAATAAGCACAGACCACGACCAAACGTAGTAGGTGAGATGCAGGTGATAGGAGATGTCAAGGGAAAGAACGTCATTCTTCTTGACGACATGATCGATACGGCGGGGACGTTGACAGCGGCAGCCGACAAGATGATGGAAGAGGGAGCGTTGAGTGTCAGAGCCTTCGCCTCGCACGGAGTTCTCTCAGGCAAAGCCTATGAGAATATAGAGAATTCACAAATCACAGAAGTAGTGATTACCGACTCTATACCGCTACGTCGTGAGAGCCCTAAAATCAAGGTTCTTTCGGTAGCCGATATGTTTGCCGAGACAATTGCATGCGTATATAACAACGAAACAATTGCACGACATTTTGTTTTTAGAAAATAAAGAAGTACTTTTGTGCCCGCAATTAATGCCCGAGCTTAGTGTGATGGGAGATTAAGCGCAATAAGACTTAATTTTGAGTAACACAATTAATTAAAAAGAAAAATGCAGACTATTGATCTGAAGGCCTCAAAACGTGAAGTAGCAGGCAAAGCAGCAATCAAGGCACTTCGTGCAGAAGGCCAAGTTCCATGTATCATTTATGGTGGAAAAGAGGAGATCGCTCTGACAGTTTCAGAGAAGGATTTCAATAAGGTAATCTACACACCAATTGTTTATCTGATTAACCTTTCGATTGACGGTGCTGTTCGTCAGGCCATCGTTAAGGATATTCAGTTCCACCCAGTATCGGGTAAGATTCTTCATGCCGACTTCCTCGAGGTTCTTCCTGACAAGCCAATCGTAATTGGCATACCAGTTGAGTTGACAGGTAGTGCAGCCGGTGTAAAGGCAGGTGGTAAGCTTCAGCTTGAGATGCGTAAGCTCAACGTTAAGGGTCTTGCAGCCAACGTGCCTGAGACACTCAAGGTTGACGTGACAGAACTTGGTCTTGGTAAGGTTATCAAGGTTGGTGAGCTCAAGTATGACAATATCGAGGTTCTCAACGCCAAGGCAGCAGTCGTAGTAGCTGTTAAGATGACACGTGCAGCAATTGCATCGGCACAGGCAGAGGGTAAGAAGTAATAGGAAATAAGACTTCATATTCAGAGGGGGGTTGTCCTTTAAGGGCAATCCCTTTTTTGTTGTGTGTGGGGGGTTATATGGATTTTGGAATGATATGATTTGATTATTTGTGGGTTAGTTATTGCAGTGAGTATAGAATTATTTTGACAGAGCGTTTGTACTATTGACAATTTATGATTAATCTTGTAGGTCGGAAAAAAGAAGGATTTTTTAGAGATATTTTTAATTAAATAGACTCACAACAATACAAAATGGATAAATATGTGAGGACAAGAAAATTTGGGGAAGAAGACAGGAATGTTATTAGGTAATCAGACATGGGCTAAATATGACGAGGTATGACACAGAACAACGTGGAATATATAACAGCTGTCATTGGTACTCTTTCAACAAAGTTGGGATTACCATGTTCGCGTATTTATCGTAGTTTGAATGAGGCGGGTTTAATTCAGAACTATTTGGTCAAGTGCTATGATGTGTTGCATACATTAAGTCTCGAATATGTGGCTGAGGATGTCGTAAATTATATGACAAAGAAAGGATTGACACTATGAGAGTATATCACAGTTCAGATATTATTATCGGTAGGCCAGACAATCTTCATTCGCGCAATGCCCTTGATTTTGGGAAAGGTTTTTATGTGACAAGGCTGAAAGAGCAGGCGGAGAAATATGCTCAGAGATATATCGCTTTGGGTAGCGATGCATACTTGCATGAATATGAATATACCCCATGTGTTGATTTCAATATGAAGGTATTTGAGCATTACGATGAGGAATGGTTGCGTTTTGTTTGCAACTGCCGTCGAGGTGGCGATGACTATAAGCAATACGATGTCGTTGAAGGAGGAGTCGCCAACGACAAGGTATTCCGGACTGTGGATTTATTCATGAGCGGAATGATTACGATTGAGCAAGCCCTACAGCGACTAATCTATGAGGTGCCAAATAACCAGTTGTGCTTCATTTCTCAACCGGCCATTGATTATTGTCTTACACTTGTTGATGTAACCATAATTAAGGTAGACTAAAATGGATAAGATAGACCGCATAACACGTGACATGAAGTATGCAAGGATTATTGAGTTGTTAGCACAGATACAACATGTTTCGTGCAACGAGGCAATGGATATGCTCTATACATCGCCATTATTTGAGATTATCGATGAGGGTGTTGCTGATCTGATTTGTCGTAGCGATCAATACCTTGCAGAGGAGATAATTAGGTATAGTAAACAATAGTTTTATCTCACACTTTTACTACGTCTTCACGAGTCTTACAGGGGACGCATGTGCAAAAATCAAAATAGGATAGGGAAATACTAAAACCTTAATAAATCTTGATTTACAGTGCATTTTTTGTTGCGTCAGAATTATTGTTTAATTTTGCAGTCGATTTAGGGGAATTTCTGCAAATAGCTTTTTGAGAATTCGTGAATCTGCCGAAGATGCGAAATGTGTTTATAGGATATCTCCATTGCTTTTAATCATTGAGAACGAAGTTCATTAAGATAATATATAGTTTAGAAACAGCATGATAACTGTAACCAACTTAGCAATTCAGTTTGACAAGAAACCACTTTTCGAGGATGTAAACCTCAAGTTCACACATGGCAACTGCTACGGCGTCATAGGAGCCAATGGAGCGGGTAAGTCGACCTTCCTGCGTATCCTTTCGGGCGACCTTGACTCGACACGCGGAACGGTTGAGATGGCGCCAGGAGAGCGACTCTCCGTGCTTCGTCAGAACCACTTCGCTTTCGAGGAGGTCACCGTGCTCGACACAGTTCTAATGGGCCACAAGAACCTATGGGATAATATGCAGCAGAAGAATGAGCTCTATGCGAAGGCCGACTTCAACGATGAGGATGGCATCAAGCTTGGCAAGCTCGAGGAGGAATTTGCTGAGATGGACGGGTGGAATGCTGAGTCGGATGCAGCCAAGCTCCTCAGCGGTCTGGGCATCAAGGAGAAGCTCCATACGCAGCTCATGAAGACCCTGACACCAAAGGAGAAGGTGAAGGTGCTCCTTGCACAGGCGCTCTTTGGTAATCCCGACAACCTATTGCTCGACGAGCCTACCAATGACCTCGACCTCGACACAGTGCTCTGGCTTGAGAACTACCTCGCCAACTTTGAGAATACTGTGATTGTTGTTTCGCACGACCGTCACTTCCTCGATAATGTCTGCACAGACATCGTAGATATTGACTACGGCAAGATACGTATGTTCTCAGGTAACTACTCATTCTGGTATGAGTCGTCACAGCTTGCCCTCCGTCAGCAGGCAGCACAGAACAAGAAGGCAGAGGAGAAGAAGAAGGAGCTCATGGAGTTCATCTCACGCTTCTCGGCTAACGTGGCCAAGAGCAAGCAGACAACCAGTCGCAAGAAGATGCTTGAGAAGCTCAACATCGAACAGATAGCACCATCGACACGACGTTATCCGGGAATCATATTCACCCCAGAGCGTCAGGCGGGTGACAAGGTGCTTGAGATTAAGAATCTGAGTTATACGACACCAGAGGGCGAGAAGCTCTTTGATGACGTAACATTCAACATAGAGAAGAGCGACAAGATAGCGCTTCTCTCGCATGACCCACGAGCTACAACAGCCTTCTTCAAGATTGTCAACGGCGAGCTTGAGGCTACAAGTGGCACGTACAGCTGGGGACAGACAATCACGCCAGCCTACCTGCCATTGGACAATACAGAGTTCTTCAAGAACGACCTTGACCTGACCAACTGGCTGGCACAGTTCTCGTCGAATACTGAGGATTACTTCCTTCGCACCTATTTAGGAAAGATGCTCTTCTCAGGCGATGACATACAGAAGAAGTCGTCGGTTCTTTCGGGAGGCGAGAAGATGCGTTGTATGATAGCCAAGATGATGCTGACGAACCCCAATGTGGTTATGCTTGACCACCCGACGAACCACCTCGATATGGAGTCGATACAGGCCTTCAACAACAATATGAAGAACTATCCGGGAAATATCATCATGACCTCGCACGACCATGAGTTCATCCACACCGTCTGCAACCGCGTCATCGAGATAACACCAAGTGGAACCATCGATAAGTATATGGATTTCGAGGAGTATATGGAGGATGAGAACATCAAGCAGCTCCGCGAGAGTCGCTATGCGGTGAATTGACCCATGAGATGATTCTTCTGAATCTGCCATATTTTGGATGTATAGCGCACTGGGCACAAATCGTGTCGGGTGCGCCTTTTGCGTTTGAGACCCGTTGGCGTCATCAGCGTCGTACGTTCCGTACACGGACAGTCATAGGAGCCTCCGACGGCGAGTTAGCGTTGACGTTACCCTCTGAGAGCGACTATACGAAGCTCTATACAGAGGCATGTATCAACGATGCGACGCCATGGCGGCATCAGCATCTCAACGCCTTCATGTCGGCATATAGCAGCTCGCCCTTCTATGAGTTTTACATCGATGACATAGCCCAGGTCGTCAACACCCCCTTTGAACGGGTATGGGATATGAATATGAAGCTGCATGAGACACTGGCCCGTCTGATGGATATTGATTTTGCACCATGTGACTACGATACGACACACCTTGCGCCAGAGGATATCGATATGCGCAGAGGTATCGAGCCTAAGCAGCAACACATTCTTCGCGAAGGACTGACTGAGGTTCCTTACTATCAAGTCTTTGCACCACAGCATGGTTTCCTGCCATGGCTCTCGGTCCTGGATCTGCTCTTTGAGATGGGACCGGAGGCGCGACTCGTGTTGCTCAAGATGAGTGGTAAGGCAGAAAACAGCAAAGTGAAAAACCGATAGTCCGATTGTGTAACATGCAAGAAACCAAGCCATACATATCAGTTATCATCCCAGTCTATAATGTAGCATTCTACCTCAGACGGTGTTTAGATAGTCTGCTATGTCAGACATATACCGATTTTGAGTTGTTGCTTGTTGATGATGGCAGTGACGATGGCAGTGGTGCAATATGTGACGAGTATGCCAGTCGAGATGCTCGGATACGGGTCGTCCACAAGGAGAACGGAGGAGCCTCATCGGCACGGAATGTCGCCATTGATATAGCTGAGGGCTCATATATAGTCTTTGTTGATGCTGATGATGCCGTAGTACCTGATTACCTAAAGATAATGTTAGAGGATGCGCAGCGGTATGATGCTGACGTTGCCATAACAGATTTCCGGATGGTATATGGAGATAAGCTGTCGGCAGAGAAAGGCGACAAGAGAGGGAGAGAGCGGAAGCTGACGCCAGCAGAAGCCATCGAGAAAATGCTCTATCAGGACGGCATCAAATCCAACCCTTTTGCCAAGCTTTTCCGTCGGGCGCTTTTTGATGAAATACGCTATCGGGAGGGGATACTCTTTGAAGATCTTGAGATATTACCGCGACTCTTTGAGAAGGCGAGAGTTGTAGTCTATAATCCCGTCGTAACGTATTACTATTGCTATCGCAAAGATAGCAGCATAGGGACATTCACGACAAAGAGTCTGAGTGTTTTAAGTGTGACGAGAGCCTTGTCCGAGAAGTACCAGTCAGATTCTCGACTGAGCAAGGCAGCACACGACCGAGAGCTGAGTGCCAACTTCAACATCTTCATGTTGATGATACGTGCGGGCTATCCGCTGAAGGATGCGACAGTTCAGGCGTGTTGGCGTGAGATACGCGAGAAGCGTCTTGAGAGTCTGTTGAACCCGCGAGTTAGAGTGAAAAACAAGATAGGCAGTCTTATTTCGTACCTTGGAGCGACAGTCCTCTCCGCCGTCTGCCGAATGACGAAGGGGTAATACGCTAAAAGATATTTTGAGGGCTTCTATTAGAGATTCAATAGTAGTATATTATTCAGTTTCGCGACAACTGGGTAAATAAAAAACGGCCAACTGGGTAAATAAATTGTGAAAATGTTGCGAGATAATTCACTATTTAGTGTTTGTTATAGGTTTAGAGTGTTGATTTAGTGATAGTTATGGCTAAGTGAGAGTGCAATAGCTTGCTCAGACCATGCCTGAAATAGCGCCAAAATCGGTAAAAAATGATGATTTTGGCGCTGGTTCAGTGAGTCTATTTGGTTAGATTTCTCATGTGTTTCACGAGAGGATAGCGTTGAGGAAGCCGAGGAAGAGAGGGTGGGGGTTCAGTACGGTGCTGCTGTATTCGGGGTGGAACTGTGTTCCGACGTACCACTTATTGGCGGGAAGTTCGATGATTTCGGTCAGTCCGCTACGTGGATTCTTACCACTTCGTATGAGGCCGTTGCTCTCCATCTCAGAGAGGTATTTATCGTTCAGTTCGTAGCGGTGGCGGTGGCGTTCGGTTATTCTCTTCACGCCATAGGCACCGAGCACCTTTGAGTCGTCGAGCAGTTCACATTCGTATCCGCCTAAGCGCATAGTATTGCCCACATATACCAAGTTTTTTTGCTCCTCCATGATATCGATGACGGGGTTGGAGGTCTCGCCGAATTCCGAGCTATTGGCATCGGCATATCCGAGGACATTACGAGCGAATTCGATGGCCATAATCTGCATTCCGAGACAGATGCCGAGAGTTGGGATATTATTCTTGCGCAGGTATTCAGCGGCGATGATTTTACCTTCGATGCCTCTGTCGCCGAATCCGGGGCATATGATATACCCCTGCATATCGCCGAGTTGTTCAGCGACGTTTTTCGTTGTGATTTTTTCGCAGTCGATGAAGTGGCATTTCACCTTACGGTTTTTGTATGTTCCAGCGATTGAGAGGCTCTCCGTGATACTCTTGTAAGCGTCTTGGAGGTTGTATTTACCGACCATACCGATATGCAGTTCTTCTGTTGCGTTTTCGCGCATGTGGACGAACTGATGCCAGGCTTCGTAGTAGTTGTTTGTGGCGAGAGCTGCAGGGTTTTCGATGCCGGCGAGGCGTAGTATGACATTATCGAGGCCCTCCTCGTGCATTTTGACAGGCAGAGCGTAGATAGTGCTGACGTCGGGGCTATGGAGGACACATTCGGGGCGGACGTTACAGAAGCCAGCCACTTTACGGCGCAGGTCGGTCGAGAGAGGGTGTTCGCTACGCAGCACGATGCAGTCGGGCTGGATACCATAGCTCTGGAGCATCTTGACGCTATGCTGTGTAGGTTTGGTCTTGAGTTCGCCGGCGGCAGCGATATATGGTACGTAGGCGAGATGGACCACGATAGCGTTCTCCCCGAGTTCCCATTTAAGCTGGCGAATAGCCTCGAGGAAGGGTAGCCCTTCTATGTCGCCCACGGTGCCACCGATTTCGGTGATGACGAAGTCGAGATTGTTATCCTTGCTTGTGCGGAGCATATTCTCCTTGATAGCGTTGGTGATATGAGGTACGACCTGCACAGTCTTGCCTCCGTAACCGCCACGGCGTTCCTTGTCGATAACCTCCATATAGATACGGCCTGTGGTGAAGCTATTCCAGCGCGTTGTCTTGATATCCGTGAAACGTTCGTAATGGCCCAAATCGAGGTCGCATTCATATCCATCGACCGTGACGTAGCACTCGCCGTGTTCGTTAGGGTTGAGAGTTCCAGGGTCAACATTGATATATGGGTCAAATTTCTGAATGGTAATTTTAAATCCTCTATTCTGAAGCAGACGTCCTAAAGTAGAAGCAATGACGCCCTTACCGAGAGAAGAGGCAACACCACCCGTCACGAAGATGAATTTTGTATCCATAAATGAAATACCCTTTTATATTTTTGACTTTCTGTAATAATCAATAAAAGCCCTGTCGAGCATACGCAAGCCACCCTTAGTAGGGTAGTTGCCACTGAAGTACCAGTCGCCTGAATGGTTAGGACAGGCACGATGCAGACCATCGAGAGGGAGGAATATAATCTCGATTGGCGTTGTGACCTCTGAAGGAGTAAGGAGTTGAGCAATCTTCTGTGAAATCTCCCTGTCGCTGAAGGGCGCATATATCTCCTTGACGAAGTTGACAGAGTTATCGTTCACGCCCTCATCGAGTTGGAGGCATACCTTCTGATAGACATCATCGACGACATACCCGAGCCCCCTCTCTCTGAGCAGTTCGATGGCTGCCTTGAAGGCGATGAACTGTTCGACACTCGACATATCGATTCCGTAGTAGTCGGGGTATCTGATTTGAGGAGATGAAGAGACGATGATAATCTTTTTAGGATTTAACCTGTTGAGAATTTTGATGATACTCTGACGGAGAGTTGTGCCGCGCACTATGCTATCGTCGATGACGACGAGATTATCGACGCCAGGAGTGAGACTTCCGTAAGTTATATCATAGACATGAGCGGCGAGGTCGTTGCGGCTATTACCCTCGGCGATGAAGGTACGCAGTTTGATGTCCTTGATAGCCACCTTTTCGCTACGGATGCGCATTGAGAGGATCTTCTCCAGTTCATCGTGCGAAGGAGAGTGACCGAGAGCCTCGATGCGTTTGACCTTTTGTTCGTTAAGGAAATGGTCCATACCATCGAGTAGGCCGTAGTAAGCAACCTCGGCTGTATTAGGGATATACGAGAAGACGGTATGTTCGACGTCGTAGTTGATGGCCGGGAGAATCTGCTCCACCGTACCTTGTCCCATCAACTTACGTTCGTTATATATATCCACGTCGCTACCGCGGCTGAAGTAGATACGTTCGAACGAGCAAGCGCGTTTTGTTGCAGGGGTATTAATCTGTTCGAGGCGCATTGCACCATGCTTACTTGTCAGCAGAGCCTCACCTGGCTGCAGTTCGTGGATGTCGGTAACCTGTACGTTGAGGACAGTCTGTATGACAGGGCGTTCCGAAGCGAGGACTATGATTTCGTCGTCCTTATACCAGAAAGCCGAGCGTATTCCCCATGGGTCGCGCACGGCGAAAGTCTCACCGCTACCAGTCAGACCGCACATGACGTAACCGCCGTCCCAGATATTAGTAGAGCTTTTGAGCACATTAGCGAGGTTGACCCTCTCCTCGATGGCATGCGTCAGGTCGAGACCCGTCAGTCCGTCGGCAGAGCATTCGTTATAGAGACGTTCTATCTCGCGGTCGAGGCGGTGTCCCACCTGTTCGAGGATGATATGCGTATCGGCGTATTTACGGGGGTGTTGGCCATTCGCGACGATGCTTGCGAAGATCTCATCAACATTGGTCATATTGAAGTTACCGCACAGGGCGAGGTTCTTAGCTCTCCAGTTGTTACGGCGCAGGAATGGGTGGATATAATCCATACCGCTCTTGCCCGTTGTGGAGTAGCGCAGGTGCCCCATATAGACCTCACCGAGGAAAGAGCCAGTGGGCATAGAGGCGATATTATTGAATATCTCGGTGATGGCGGTAGTGCCAGCAGCGCGTTCGCGGAACATATATTCATCGCCAGGGTTAGCATTGAGCTTCACGCAAGCGATGCCAGCGCCCTCCTGACCGCGGTTATGCTGTTTCTCCATAAGCAGATATAGCTTATTGAGGCCGTAGTGGTCAGTGCCGTACTTCTCCTTGTAGTATGAGAGAGGTTTGAGGAGGCGAATCATCGCCACGCCGCATTCATGTTTTAGTGTTTCCATTGTTCAAAACGTTGCATTGCCTCTTCACATTGTTCTCTGCTACCGAAAGCAGTCAGACGAATATAACCCTCGCCCGTAGGACCGAAGCCCACGCCTGGCGTTGTCACTATGCTGAGTTCATTCAGGAGAGTGCCGAAGAAATCCCATGACGAGACGCCCGCAGGAGTCTTGAGCCATATATAAGGAGCATCCTCACCGCCGAATATTTCGTAGCCTAAAGCGGCGAGGCGTTCGCGCATGATACGGGCGTTGGTCATGTAGTAGTTGATGACCTCGCGCACCTGACGTTTACCCTCAGGCGTATAGATAGCCTCGGCGGCGCGTTGTGTGATATAAGAGGTGCCGTTGAATTTCGTACACTGGCGTCGGTTCCAGAGAGCATTGAGTTGAACGTCAGAGCCATCAGAAGCCTTGAATGTCAGCTCCTTAGGGATGATAGTGCAACCGCATCTGACACCCGTAAAGCCAGCAGTCTTAGAGAAGCTACGCAGTTCGATAGCCACCTTTTTAGCCCCTTCGATTTCGTATATAGAGTGAGGAATCTCATCGTGTTGAATGAAAGCCTCGTAAGCGGCGTCGAATATAATCAGGCTGTTATTGGCGAGAGCGTAGTTGACCCACTGAGTCATATCCTCGCGCGTGATGACAGTTCCAGTGGGGTTATTGGGGTAGCATAGATAGATTATATCGATATGCGATGACGGAATCTGTGGTTTGAAATTATTAGCTTTAGAGACCGGCAGGTAGGTTATATTGCTCCACCCTTTATCTGTTGATATGCCAGCTCTTCCACACATGACATTACTATCGACGTAGACCGGGTATACGGGGTCGGTGAGACCGATAGAGCAGTCGAGGCCGAGGATATCGCCTATATTACCGCAGTCGCTCTTAGCACCATCGCTGATGAATACCTCGTCCATATCGAGATTGACACCGCGAGGGACGAAATCGTTATCGATGATAGCCCTGCGGAGGAAGTCGTAACCCTGTTCAGGTCCATAACCGCGAAATGATTCAGCGACCGCCATCTCATCGACAGCCTTATGCATAGCCTGTATGGCAGCCTGGCAGAGTGGTTGAGTCACATCGCCTATACCGAGGCTGATAACCTTTCGATCGGGGTAGCACTCCTTGTATTTGCGCACCTTCTTAGCTATATCAGAGAAGAGATAGTTGTTAGACAACCTTAGGAAATTCTCATTGACACGAGTCATAACAAATTATGATTAAGAATGATATCAATAGATAGCGATTTACACATTAATGAAACCTTCGAAAGCCGTCACAGCGGGACCAGTCATATAGATATGGTTATCATAACCATTCCATTCGATTTGGAGGTCACCGCCATCCATACGGACAGTAGAAGAACGAGGAGCTCGACCAGTCAGAGAGGCAGCCACGGCAGTAGCGCAAGCGCCTGTTCCGCAAGCCTGCGTGATGCCTGAGCCACGTTCCCACACCCTCATACGGAGAACACCATCTGGCATGACCTGAACGAACTCGACGTTCGTGCGTTCCGGGAAGAGGGGAGAGTGTTCGATGAGAGGACCGACCGTCTCGAGGCAGACAGTAGTAATGTCATCGACGAAGATGACGCAATGAGGATTGCCCATGCAGACGTATGTAGCCTCATACTCCTTTTCGTCAGCCGATATGAGGAGGCCCTTGAGAGAGCCGTCGGGAGACTTAACTTGCTGAGTATTAGCGAGGATAGGTTCGCCCATATCGACGGTGGCAGCTGAGACTGTATCGTTCTCGACGAGGAGGTGAATCTTCTTGATGCCCGAGAGCGTCTCAAGCATGATATCCCTCTTGTTGGTCAGTCTCTTATCGAATAGGTATTTTCCCACGCAGCGTGAGCCATTGCCGCACATCATAGCCTCAGAGCCGTCGGCGTTGAAGATACGCATCTTGAAGTCGCCCACGTTGCTACGACTGATCAGGATGAGACCGTCGGAACCTATTGCAGTATGGTATTGACTCCAACGACGAGAGAATTCAGCGGGGTCAGCGATAGGGAACCGGTCGGCATTGATATAGATATAGTCGTTGCCGAGGCCGTGCATCTTAGTGAATTCGATAGTCTGGCTCATGGTCATCTTAGTAAGCTTGTTCGTGCACACCCTTTACGGCGCGACCGCTTGGGTCGTTCATATTTTTGAAAGAGGCATCCCATGCGAGGGCTTCAGCCGAGCTACAAGCCACTGAAGGTACAGATGGCACGCTACGAGCAGCGCTCTCGGAAGGGAAGTGTTCCTCGAAGATAGAGCGGTAGTAATACTCCTCCTTATTACGAGGAGGGTTGATTGGGAAGCGCTCAGCAGCATGAGCCATCTGATCGTCGCTGACAGCCTCCGATGTTATCTTCTTGAGAGTATCGATCCATGAGTATCCGACGCCGTCGCTGAACTGTTCTTTCTGACGCCAAACGATCTCTTCAGGCAGGTGGTCAGAGAAGGCCTCACGCACGATTCGTTTCTCCATAGTTGACCCGGGGCACATTTTGGCCTTTGGATTGGTACGCATAGCGACATCGAGGAACTCCTTATCGAGGAAAGGCACGCGACCCTCGACGCCCCATGCCGAGAGGCTTTTGTTAGCGCGGAGGCAGTCGTACTGGTGGAGTTTTGAGAGTTTACGCACCGTCTCTTCGTGGAAAGCCTTAGCGTCGGGAGCCTTATGGAAGTATAGATAACCACCGAATATCTCGTCGGCGCCTTCGCCTGAGAGAACCATCTTGATACCCATCGACTTGATGACGCGGGCGAGCAGATACATAGGAGTTGATGCGCGGACCGTGGTCACGTCGTAAGTCTCGATGAAGTATATCACATCGCGAATAGCGTCGAGACCCTCCTGGATTGTATAGTTTATCTCGTGATGTACAGTACCGATATGGTCGGCAACGAGGCGTGCCTTAGCGAGGTCGGGAGCCCCTTTGAGTCCGACGGCGAAGGAGTGGAGTCGAGGCCACCAGGCCTTAGAGCGGCTATCGTCCTCGATGCGGTGTTCAGCATATTTCTCAGTGATAGCGCTTATGACGCTTGAGTCGAGGCCACCAGAGAGGAGCACACCATAAGGCACATCGCTCATCATCTGACGCTTCACAGCCTCGCGGAGAGCCTGACGGATATCTTCGCTGCTTGCCTCGTTATCCTTGACAGCGTCATACTCCATCCAGTCGCGTGTATACCACTTAGTCAAACCAGGTTTCTTGCTCCAGTAGTAGTGGCCAGGGAGGAATGGTTCATAACGTTCGCACTGACCCTCGAGAGCCTTGAGTTCAGAAGCCACGTATACTTTGCCATCGGCATCGTAACCGATGTAGAGAGGAATGACGCCTATATGGTCGCGGCCGATAAGGAATTCATCGCGTTGCTCGTCGTAGAGAGCGAACGCATATATACCGTTGATACTCTCGAAGAGATTATGGATACCCTGTTCAGTCGACTCGTCAGAGCTATGGTCGATAGCCGTCCATAGAGCGAGGAGCACCTCGCAGTCGCTGCCAGTCTGGAAGTCGTATTTACCTTCAAAATTTGTGCGAATCGACTTATGGTTGTATATCTCGCCATTGACAGCAAGAATCTGGTTTTTGTCGGGTGAGAAGAGAGGCTGACCTCCGCTTTCAGGGTCGACAATGCTCAGACGTTCATGGGCGAGGATGGCATTTTTGCCACAGTATATACCGCTCCAATCGGGACCGCGGTGACGAATTTTCTGACTCATACGCAGAGCCTTATCACGCAGAGAAGTCGGTTGACATTGTATATTGAAAATTGATACTATTCCACACATAAGAGTTATGATTTAGGGTTTGACAAGGGATGTATTTATTGTCTTAGCACTTCAGGAAGCTATCGACATCTTCGGCAGCTTTACGACCGCTTGCCATGGCTCGTACGACGAGCGAGGCACCATTAGCGGCATCACCGCAGACGAAGACATTCTTGGGCATTTCAGGGAGTTGTGGTTTGATGAAGCCCATAGCGAGGAAACATATCTCGCACTTAATGACTTCTGGTTCACCAGCCTCGACCATGATAGGGCGTCCCCCCTCAGGATTTGGCTTCCAGTCGATAGGCTGTACTCTGACGCCTGTCAGCTTACCGTTCTCACCGATGAACTCGAGCGAGTTGATATTCCAGCGCCGCGTACAACCCTCCTCATGCGAGGTCGTTGTCTTGAGCGTACGAGGCCAGTTAGGCCATGGGCTCTGAGGATCTTCGGGACCCTCGACAGGCTTAGGCATGATTTCGATTTGCGTCACGCTCTTACAGCCCTGACGATGCGACGTACCTATGCAGTCGCTACCCGTATCGCCGCCACCGATGACGAGGACATCCTTATCCTTAGCAGTCACGCGTTCATCTGCAGAGAACTCCATACCCGCGAGGACCCTGTTTTGCTGAGCGAGCAGTTCGAGAGCGAGGTGAACGCCCTTGAGTTCGCGTCCGGGAATCGTGAGGTCACGAGCTGTTGGTGTTCCAGTGCTGACGACGTAGGCGTCGAATCCCTCAGGGAGTTTAGCGAAGTCAACAGGATAGTTGTATTGGAACGAGATACCTTCAGCCACGAGGAGGTTGATACGGCGGTCTATGACAGCCTTGCTGAGTTTGAAATTTGGAATACCATATCGGAGCAGACCGCCGGCGGCCTCATTCTTCTCGAAAACAGTCACTGTGTACCCCATTTTATTGAGACGGTTAGCAGCGACGAGACCGGCAGGACCAGCGCCTATGACAGCTACCTTCTTGCCGTTGCGAGCGTATGTCTTAGGAACTATATAGTTCTCGCGCCATGCAGCCTCTGTTATGGCAGCCTCGTTCTCGCGGTTGGTCGTAGGGGCATGGTCAGTCAGGTTGAGGACGCAAGCCTTCTCGCAGAGAGCCGGGCAGATGCGGCCAGTGAACTCCGGGAAGTCATTGGTATCGTTCAGCAGACGATAAGCCAATTCCCATTCGCCCTTGTAGAGAGCGTCGTTCCACTCAGGAGCCTTATTGCCGAGCGGACAAGCCCAGTGGCAGAAAGGTACGCCGCAATCCATGCAACGTGAAGCCTGCAGCTTACGGTCGTGAGTATTAAGAGTCTGTTCGACTTCGCCGAAGTCGTGAATTCTATCGTGAATGGGTCGGTGACCAGCCTCGATGCGAGGAACAGTCAGAAAAGCTTTAGGATTTCCCATGATAAAGTCAACAATTAATTGTTTATGATTTGCATGTCAGCAATCTTCTGCTGCAGTTGGCGCATCTTCTCCTCTTGAAGAACGCGTTTGTATTCAATAGGTGTAACCTGAACGAACTCATCGATGAAACGATTCCAGTCGTCGAGCATGGTACGAGCGAGAGAAGAACCCGTATAGAGGTAGTGCTGTCGTATCAGTTCGTGTAGCTCCTTACGAGCTGCAGCCTCTTCGACGAGAGTTATCTCGACCTGGTCCATATTACAGAAGTAGTCGAAGTTCTGTTTTTTGTCCCAAACATAAGCGACACCGCCCGACATACCTGCGGCGAAGTTACGGCCTGTCTCGCCGAGTATTACCACGCGACCGCCCGTCATATATTCGCAGCAGTGGTCGCCAGCGCCCTCGATGACAGCTATGGCACCTGAGTTACGTACAGCGAAGCGTTCGCCCACGCGGCCATTGACGTATAGCTCACCGCTTGTAGCGCCATAGAGGCCAGTATTGCCAGCGATGATATTATCCTCAGCCTTGAAGTCGGAACCGATACGAGCGGGTGGCAGAATTGCTATGCGGCCGCCCGAGAGACCCTTACCGAAGTAGTCGTTAGTCTCACCCTCGAGGCGAATGTTGATACCTTTGACGGCGAAAGCACCCAGCGACTGACCAGCGCTGCCCTTGAACTTGATGTTGATGGTAGAGTCAGGCAGCCCCTCCTCACCATATTTCTTAGCGATGACACCTGAGAGCATAGTACCCACAGCGCGGTCGGTATTGCGAATAGCGTAGTCCAGTGAAACCTCCTCCTTGTCGTTGATAGCCTTCTGGCAGGCACGAATGATTTCGAAATCTTTGACATCGGCGACCTTAGTGAATTCGCCGCGATCCCAGTAGAGAGGCTTGTCCGACTCATGCGAGTGGAGCAGACGAGAGAAGTCGATTGTGCCCTGCTTTGTCTCGGCAGAGGGCTGGTTGACCTCGATGAGGTCGGTGCGGCCGATAATCTCCTTGAGAGAGTGAACACCAATCTCTGAGAGGTATTCGCGAGTCTGCTCAGCGAGGAAGCGGAAGAAGTTAACCACGTATTCAGCTCTGCCGCGGAACTTAGCGCGTAGTTTCTCGTCCTGAGTAGCCACGCCCACCGGACAGGTGTTGGTATTACATTTTCTCATCATGACGCAACCGAGGACGATGAGAGGCAGAGTACCGAACGAGAACTCATCGGCGCCGAGCATAGCCATGAGGATGACATCCTTAGCCGTCTTGAGCTGCCCATCGGTCTGTATCCTGACCTGGTTACGCAAGCCGTTGAGCACGAGAGTCTGCTGAGTCTCAGCGAGACCAATCTCAGGCGAGATACCAGCGAAGCGCATACTGCTTGCAGGACTTGCGCCCGTACCACCCTCAGCACCCGATATGATGATGAGGTCGGCTTTAGCCTTAGCCACACCGGCTGCGATGGTACCCACGCCACTCTCAGCAACGAGCTTGACGCTGACGGCAGCCGTCGGGTTGATATTCTTGAGGTCGAAGATCAGCTGAGCGAGGTCCTCGATAGAGTAGATATCGTGATGAGGTGGAGGCGAGATGAGCGTGATGCCCGGAATGGCATTACGTGTCTTAGCGATAATCTTATTGACCTTAAATCCAGGCAGCTGACCGCCTTCACCTGGCTTAGCACCTTGAGCCACCTTGATTTGGAGCTCTTCAGCATTGACGAGGTATTCAGCGGTGACACCGAAGCGCCCCGAAGCGATCTGCTTCGTCTTGCTGCTGAGGCTGACACCATCCACCTCAGTATGGTAGCGTGCGTTATCCTCGCCACCCTCGCCCGTATTGCTACGAGTTCCGAGTTTATTCATAGCTATGGCAAGCGCCTCATGAGCCTCTATGGAGAGAGCACCGAATGACATGGCGCCCGTCACAAAGTGACGAACAATACTCTCGACCGACTCCACCTCGTCGATAGGAGTAGGCTTTTGAGCCTTCTTGAACGAGAAGTAGTCGCGCAGGAAAATCGGATTCTCCTTCTGGTCGACCATAGCTGACCACTCCTTGAACTTCTTATAAGAGCCGAGGCGAGTTGCAATCTGCAGATTAGCGATAGTGTCGGGGTTCCAGGCATGGTCGATGCCATCCTTACGATAAGAGAAGAGACCATTGTTGCGAAGAATCTCACTGCCGTTGTCAGAACTGTTATAGCCCTCATCGTGCAGCGCTGTATACTCCTTAGCGATGTCGCGCAAGCCGATACCACCAATTGTGCTCATGTCGGTGCCGAAGTACCTCTTCATCAACTCATCCGAGATACCGATTGATTCGAAAATCTTAGCGCCACGATAAGAGCGGATAGTCGAGATACCCATCTTCGACATGATTTTCTTGAGGCCCTTATCGACAGCCTTGATATAGTTATGTTCCGCCGTTGAGTACTCCTCCTGAATCTTATGATCCTTGACAAGGCGGTCGATGATGGCGAAAGTCATGTAAGGATTTATAGCACTTGCGCCGTAGCCGAGGAGGAGAGCGGCGTGCATCACCTCGCGAATCTCACCGCTCTCGACGATGAGAGCCGTCTGCACGCGTTTGCCAATGCTGATGAGGTAGTGGTGAACAGCGCTGACAGCGAGGAGCGAAGGGATGGCAGCGTGAGAATCATCAATGTCGCGGTCGCTGAGGATAATATAGTTAACACCCTCCTCGACGCTTTCGGCAGCCTTGCGACAGAGAGAGTCGAGCGACTCCTGCAGCCCGCTTTCGCCCTTAGCAATCTCGAAGAGCATAGGGAGCTTGACAGTTTTGAAGCCCTTATAACGGATGTTACACAGAATATCCAGTTCGCTGTTGGTGAGGACCGGCTGCGGCAGACGCACCATCTTGCAGTTCGACTCATCAGGCGTCAGGATACCCGAGCCGACGCGACCGATGTATTCAGTCAGCGACATAACCAGCTCCTCGCGAATGGGGTCGATGGCAGGGTTTGTCACCTGAGCAAACTGCTGACGGAAATAGTTGAAGAGCGTCTGAGGACGGTCTGAGATGACAGCGAGAGGTGTGTCGTTACCCATAGCGGCAACAGGCTCCTGACCTGTGGTGCACATAGGGACAAGCGTTCTGTCGATATCCTCCTGGCCGAAGCCGAAGGCACGAAGCTTACGATCGTAGTTCTCGACAGCGTTATCCACCTTACGACCCGATTTGAGTTTTTCGAGTTGTATGCGGTTGGTGCTGAGCCATTGCTGGTAGGGGTGTTCCTTAGCGAGTTGCGATTTGATTTCGCCGTCGTAGTAAATCTTACCCTCCTGAGTGTCGACGAGAAGAATCTTACCAGGCTGTAGACGTCCTTTGCTGACGATGTCGGTAGGTTCGAAATCGATGACACCCACCTCACTGGCAACGACCATGATGCCCTGTTTGGTGATGGTATAGCGACTTGGGCGTAGGCCGTTACGGTCGAGCAGACCGCCAGCGTAGCGACCGTCGCTGAAGAGAAGCGCGGCAGGGCCGTCCCATGGTTCCATGAGGATAGAGTGGTATTCGTAGAAAGCCTTCAGCTCGTCCGAGATAGGGTTTTTGTCGTTGAACGACTCAGGTACGAGGATTGCCATCGCGTGAGGCAATGAGAGACCTGACATCGTCAGGAACTCAAATACATTGTCGAGACTTGCCGAGTCCGACATATTCTCCTCAACGATAGGGAGGATATCCTTTATGTCGCCGAGAGCACCACTTGAGAGGACGCTCTCGCGCGCCTTCATCCATCCACGGTTACCGCGGACAGTGTTGATCTCGCCATTGTGAGCGAGGAGGCGGAAAGGCTGAGCGAGTTTCCACTTAGGGAAGGTGTTGGTGCTGAAACGCGAGTGGACGAGAGCCAGACCCGAAGTGAAATAGCTATTGCTCAAGTCGGGGAAGAAGCGTCGGAGCTGACCCGAGGTGAGCATACCCTTGTAAATGATATCGCGACATGAGAGCGAGCAGATGTAGAAATCTTCATCGGTGATACGTCTCTCTATTCTCTTACGCAGGCGATAGAGGATGCGGTCGAAGAACTGCACATTCTCGTCAGAGACGCCCGTTATGAAGAGCTGTTTGATGTCTGGCATGACAGAGCGTGCGCCGGCACCAGGCACGTCGGGGTTTGTTGGGACAGATCGGAGGTGCATGAGGGAGAGGCCCTCGCGTTCGATCTCCTCAATCATGATAGATAGGATTTCGCTCTGACGTTTCTCGTCAGTAGGGAGGAATACGAGACCTGTTCCGTAGCGACCCTTTTCGGGGACGGGGATACCCTGAAGGAGTATGAATTCATGAGGAATCTGAACCAAGATTCCGGCGCCGTCGCCTGTCTTGTCGCGTGTCTCAGCTCCGCGATGCTCCATATTTTCGAGCACCCGCAGAGCGCTGTCCACCAATTCATGGCTCTTGTTGCCATGTATGTTTACTACCATACCCACGCCACATGCGTCGTGTTCGTTCTGTGGGTTGTAAAGACCTTTGATTTGTGAAGTGCTCATCGATTTTACTCTCGGTTTGTTATACTTTTCGTTCAAATGCTACATTTGTGTAACGATTTGAAAGCAATTTTCTGTTTTTTCTTGCAAAGTTAAACAGGATATTGACAACGCAAAATAGATTGAAAGAAATTTTGGCGTAATTAACACGAATTAACGTGAAATGTAAGTGATATACTTACGATATGTAAGTGAAGGACGGTGATGTGTTGCGATTTGTAGTTTATTGAGAGTTTTTGGGGTTGATTTATGGGAAGGAGTGTAGAGGTTTGATTAGAGATTTGTTAGTGTGTTGGTATGACAAAAAGAGAGAGGCTGAGTCGGAATGATGACACAGCCTCTCTGTATATACGATGAGAGATTTGTATGATATCTGTTACTTTATTGATTGTCTATGTTTTTATTGTTAGTTGAGGAAGCGGACTCGCAGAGTGACGTGAAGGGGCAGTTCTTGCAGTTTTTAGAATCGCTGCAGGGGGCGAATGGGATGGACTCGTTGAAAATCTCATCGACTATTTCGTTGAGGTATTTCTCGAACTCCTCCTTGACATCGGCGTAGCATAGAGGTTGTTTGTCTTTACCTATATACATAGGTATTTCGACTGTCTCCAGGCTCTTTTTTCCTAATTTTCTGACGCTGATGACGCCAGGCATAGCATTGTCGTCGTTGAGAAGGAAGCAGTAGGCAAGAGTCTGGAAGACGACTTTATACTCGTCGAAGTCTTTATCCATCTTATCGAAACCAACGAAATTTCTCTTTTCGACGTTACCTGTCTTATAGTCGACAACCCATCGGCGTCCTTCGCTGTCGATATGTCGTCGGTCGATGATACCGCCAATCTGAATATTGCTGTCGTTGCGCAGAGTGCGTTTTACTTTGAATTCTGGTTCTTCGAAGCGTATATTCTCGACATCGGTCTCGAGCAAACGTGTGACATATTTTTCGATGGCTTCGCGGTAGAGTATATTACGTCCGTGGAGCTCCTCGTCATCTTTCAGCTTCATCACCTCTCTGAAGTGTTTGAGAATGATGTTGCGAATCTCATCCTTTCGTTGTTTGAATATTTTCTTCTCCTCTTTAGTGAGCAGTATATTTTTCTCATATAGTGGTTTATACAGCTCCTCCATGACGTTGTGGAAGATTGTGCCTATTTCGCTGTAGTCAGCATCTTCTGAAATCTCATCGGCTTCTTTGAGTCCCACGACGTAGGAGAAGAAGAATTGCTTCTGGCATTTTTTGTAGACTGTTATGGCACTTGGCGAGAGGTATTTAGGTTCTGAGAATCTGCGACGGAGTCGTTCGATCATATCGGCACTCTTTGCGACGGGCATCTTGCTGCTTGTCAGAGCCTCGAGTTTACGCACGCCGACGCGTTCCTTCAGTGACCAGCCATATTGGTATTTGAGTTGCATGATGAAACGTGAGATCTCGCCGTCGTCGCTTCCGTTCTGATAGACCAGTTCGATATTCTCGGCGTTGTTGAGGAGGCGGAAGAAGTAGTAAGCGAATATGCTGTCGCGGAATTCCGGAGTTGGCAGTCCATAGGCATGGCGCAGAGCCTGAGGTATGAATGTATTGACGGACGATGAGTTAGGGATTTTTCCCTCGTTGAGCGATAGGATGCAGAGGTTTCGGAAGTTGAGGGCGCGTGTCTCCATGAGTCCCATGACCTGCAGTCCCTCGAGAGGTTCACCCTCGAAGTCGACCTTTTCGCCATTCACGAGAGCGAGGAACATCTGCATGATTAGTTGAGGGCTTTTAATCTCAGTCACTATCTTTTCCATAGGTTTAATTAGGTCGCAGAAGCGTCGTGCAAGGCATGAAATTTTGTATGCTGACTCACGCATCACGAGGAGTTTCTCGTTGTCGGCTGGAATCATACTGTAGAGTTTCTCGGAGAGCACTTTGGTGTAGTTAGCGACCTCAGTGGCTTCTGTTGGAAGAGAGAAGATTATATTGAGCAGATCCGACTGGGATGTCAGGTCCGGCATATTGACATAAGCTCTGCCGCTCTTGACGATGCTCTGTTGCAGGCGTTGGCACCGCTCACTGTCGAGGGACATCACGACGGGGTGCTGAATGATTTGCAGAGCTGTCCTGCTCTTTATGGAGTTGCCGTTGTAGGTGCGTAGCAGCTGACATATAATATTGATAAGGCTTGCAATCTGTGAGAGGTGGAGAGAGTAGCCCATGGTTATATTCATTGGCTCCTGAATGGCGCTGATGAGAGGCAGCAGCATCTCCTCGTCGCCCAGTACGATGGCTGTATCGTCGAGTCGGGAGTTGTTGTCTTTCCCATTCTTGATCTCCTGCAACCATTCGTTGGCTATTGCGACCTGGCTTTGAGAATACGCCACCGAGGTCACGCGCACCATAGGATGCGCTGGGTCATCGGGGTGTATATAGTCGTCAGGTTCCTTGAAACCCTCAGCCGAAGAGTAGATTCTGACGAATCGGCTGGCGCCATATCCCTGCGGTTGAGGCAGAGGACCATCGGCGGGAGTGTCGAGGTAAGGCATCTCGCCTTTGTCGCCAATGATGGGCTTTATCAGCTCGCTCGTATAGTCCCAGAAGAAGTCGGCCTGTCCCGCTAACAGCAGTCGGCGGAAGATGATACGTTCTGTTGTTGACAGAGCGTTAAAGCCGATGAAGACATATCTGACAGCCTCCTTGTCGCGTTTATCTGGGTGAAAATCCTTTTCGACGCGTCGGTATATCATGCCGGTGTATGCCATATTATTACCCTCGAGAAGAGCCTTGAATCGCTCGTATATCTCCTGCATGTGGGAGTAGATTGTGAGGAAGATGCGATGGTAGTATTGGTCGTCCTCGTTTTTCTCGAATGTGACATTCCAGAAGTGTTCGACAGTCTTGCGCTGGCTCTCATCGAGGTGGCTCAGGTCGTCGGTCAGAGCCTCGTGGTCGAGGAGATTGGAGAACAGCTTTTTGGGATCGATGAGATATTTATCGATATCATCGAAATCGCCGAGGAAGGTCTTGGCCCATGAGAAGAAGAAATCGAAATCGAGATAATTCTCGTTGATATCCTTATCGGCAGAGAGCACCGCGTAGTAGATTTTGTATAGTTCGAATGTGAGAGTCAGTTCGTCGGCCTTGTGCAGCTTCTCGTTCTGCCATTCGTACATCAGTTCGTCGATTGTAGCGATGCGGAATCCGAACACCACTTGACCCTTGATTTGCTGGTGCAGGGCTTCGCGGAAGAACGAGCCAGCGCGGTGGCTTGGGAATACGAAGCAGAGACGACTCCAGTCGCGGGGATTATCGAGATGATTATGTGAGAATGTTGTGGCGTAGTAGTTGGCGACAGATTCGAGGAACTTCATGGTTATGTATATTATAATGATGATGCGAAGATAAGAAATATCGTTTGGAAACGACTCTTTTTGGGAGGATAAAAGAGAGGGATGTGACGAAAAGCGCAGTCACATCCCTCTTATGTTTGAGTTTTTGATGTTGTTACATAGCTTTGAGGCTCATATCGAGGCTTGCCACGTGATGAGTCAGCGCGCCTACTGAGATGAAGTCGACACCTGTCTCGGCGTAGCTACGGAGAGTTTCGATGGTGATACCCCCTGACGACTCCGTCTCGACAGTGCCCTTGATTCGTTCGACAGCCTTGCGTGTTGTTGGGATATCGAAATTATCGAGCATAACTCTGTCGACACCGCCATGGTTGAGCACCGTCTCGAGCTCCTCCATATTACGCACTTCGATTTCGATTTTCAGGTTGCGGCCTGTACTCTTGAGGTATTCCTGAGCGCGGTCGATGGCCTGAGTGATGCCACCGGCGAAGTCGACATGGTTATCTTTGAGCATAATCATATCGAAGAGACCGATTCGGTGGTTGACAGCGCCACCGATTTTGACAGCCATCTTATCGAGCAGACGCATGCCTGGCGTCGTCTTACGCGTGTCGAGCAGGCGTGTGTGGAGACCTTCGATGAGGCGGACGTACTTATTGGTTGTTGTAGCGATACCGCTCATGTGTTGCATGATATTGAGGACGAGGCGTTCAGCGAGGAGCAGTTTCTGAGTATGCAGTTCGACGCGGAAAGCGATGTCGCCCTTTTTCACGCGAGTGCCGTCGGAGAGAATCTGGTCGAATTTAGTTGAGGGGTCGAGGCGCATGAATACGCGTTTAGCCACCTCGATACCAGCGATTATGCCATCCTCCTTGCATATCAGTTGAGCCTTGCCCATTGCATCGGCTGGAATGCAAGAGAGAGAAGAGTGGTCGCCGTCGCCGACATCTTCGCGGATAGCGTTGTCTATGAATTCAGAGAGGTATTGGTCGAAATCAGGAATCATATTATATATTGATTATGTTATTTAAAATCAGTTAGTCTCCTCTTCGATTCGCAATTGTTGTACCTCGCCTTGGTTGTCGGGAATTGAGAGGATATATATGCGATATTGAGAGTTGTCGATTGAGATGGAGCCTATTGTCAGGATGGAGTTACCCATCTGTTTCTCGTGGTCGATGGCAGCGTCCGAGATGCTATTGCTCTTGATGAAGTTACTCAGTATGACCTCAGCTTGTTTTTTGCTGTACAGGCCAGAACCAGATGGAAGAGATATCTCGATGCTTGCGGAGAAGAAAGAAGATATCTGCGGTATATCGGCTTTAAGGAGCGACTCCCAGAAGACAGACGAGAGTTTAAACGACCATTGGGGCTCGCTGTCGGCAGACTGGCCCCACGATGCTGTCCCCACGAGCATCAAAGCGCATAGCGTTGTAATTATTTTACTAATCCCCATCATCTACAATGCAAAAGTAGTTATTATTTTTATTTTCCGATACAAAAATAGCGCCAAACTTTGTGTTTTGCGGATGAGAAAAAGCTAAGCCCTAAAACTCGTTGCGAATCTCCATGCTTAGAAAATGAAAAATTAGCGATAATTTTGTTGAAAGAAAATAAAAAGGTATTTTTACGGCGCTAAAAAACACATAAACTAACAAAAAATGATAGAACTTTTTAAAATCCTGGTTTTCATAACTGGCGTTTCGCATGTCACGGGGACAGATATGTCAGTAACGATGCTTCGGTTTAACGGACATGCTGATAGTGAATATTTCAAGGGAGAGATCCTTCCTGGAGGAGTCGACACACAGATGCATTTCACGCGTGATTCAACACTTCTCTCGGCTCGTTACATGCTTAAGGGCGTTGATGCCAATGGCGATTCGTGCAGTGTCTATATCTGCAATGAGGGATATATGACGCCACGTAATGGCAAGACACATCCGAAGATTGTAACCGATAGCAAGGTGCTTAGTGAGGCATGCAAGGGAGAGTTGTCGGGAACGATAGAGGGGGCTCCTGGAGGTATTATGATACGTCTTTTCAAGGAAGAGGAGAAGCAGTGAGCATCCGCCTCGTTGTGAAATAGTTGAGTGCCGAGATGATATGATTGGGAATAATTCTGTAATTTTGCGCATCAAAAGAGAGAGACGCAACGTGTACTATATAGCATAGTGAAGTTGTTGTGTCCGACAAAAAACAACAAAGATGATACAGATGACAGAAGCGGAGAGCGAGTCGCGTAAGATGACAGAGAGGGTAGAGCAGGCGCTTTCGGATTTTCGAAACGGAGAGTTTGTCATAGTCGTTGATGATGAAGATCGTGAGAACGAAGGCGACTTCATCATAGCTGCGGAGAAGATAACACCTGAGAAGGTCAACTTCATGCTCAAGAACGGGCGAGGTGTCCTCTGTGCCCCCATAACAATCAGTCGTTGCAAAGAGTTGGGTCTTGACCATATGGTAGAGGACAACACCTCCATCTTAGGCACCCCATTCACGGTCACCATCGACAAGATAGAGGGGTGTACGACGGGCGTCTCGGCGCACGACAGAGCTGCCACCATCAGAGCCCTTGCAGACCCCGCTTCGACACCGCAGACCTTCGGTCGCCCAGGTCATATCAATCCGTTATATGCTCAGGATAAAGGTGTGTTGCGCAGAGCAGGACATACAGAGGCAGCAGTTGATCTGGCGCGTTTGTCAGGACTCTATCCGGCGGCAGCGCTCATCGAGATAATGAATGAGGATGGTACGATGGCGAGAATGCCACAGCTCATCGAGATAGCGCGTGAGAATAACCTTCGCATCATATCGATACGCGACTTGATAGCCTACCGACTACAGCAGGAGAGTCTCATCGAGCGTGGCTCAGAGGTCTCGTTGCCCTCGGAATATGGCGATTTCCGACTGATACCATTCCGCCAGAAGTCAAACGGTCTGGAGCACATAGCCCTCATCAAAGGCGCGTGGGAGTCCGACGAGGCGATACTGGTCAGGATGCATTCATCGTGCATGACTGGTGATATCTTCGGATCGAAGCGATGCGAGTGTGGCGAGCAGCTGCACCGTGCAATGGAGGCAATCAATAAAGAGGGAAAAGGCGTTGTCGTCTATCTCAACCAGGAGGGGCGAGGCATCGGTCTGATGGCGAAGATAGAGGCCTATAAGTTGCAGGAGCAGGGACTCGACACTGTGGATGCCAATGTGCACCTTGGATTCAGTGCTGATGAGCGTGACTATGGCGTAGGAGCATCGATACTCAAAGAGCTTGGAGTGAGTCGTATGCGACTGATGACCAACAACCCCGTCAAGCGAGTGGGACTTGAGGCCTATGGACTCTCGATAGTCGAGAATGTCCCCATTGAGGTGACGCCAAACCAATACAATCTCAGGTACCTGCGAACGAAGAAAGAGCGCATGGGACATACACTCAGCAATTTATGATACTACATATTCCAGACGAAGATAATCGGATACTGCTGCATGCGTGTTGTGCGCCATGCAGCAGTGCCATTTTAGAGGTGCTCATTGAGAATACCATTGAGACGACAGTCTTCTACTACAACCCCAATATATATCCTGTGGAGGAGTATGAGATACGCAAAGCCGAGAGCAAGCGGCAGTGCGAGGCATTGGGTGTGAGGTGGATAGATGGCGACTACGACCATCCGGCGTGGCAGTGCCAAGTGAGAGGCCTGGAAGAAGAGCCCGAGCGGGGGTCGCGTTGTCAGATGTGTTTTGATATGCGTCTGTTACGCACAGCCCAGGAGGCGCAGAAACATGGGATACGATGGTTCTCAACAACATTAGCCTCGAGCCGGTGGAAAGACATCCGTCAGATTGAAGAGGCGGGACACCGAGCAGAGAGCATAGTCAAGGGGACGAGCTACTGGACACAGAACTGGCGCAAGGGAGGATTGACAGAGCGTCGGGCACAGTTGCTCCGTGAAGGGGGATTCTACAACCAGCAATATTGTGGCTGTGAGTATTCAATTAGAGACGACAAGTAGAAAAAATGCCCTTGAATTTTTGTTTTTGACATTTTAGAACTATTTTTGCTTGTTTTAACGCAAGTTCCAATTAAAAAAGACATCTATGAAGAGACAGATATGCGTTTTATTGTTGTCGCTGATATCCTTTGTCGGCGTATTGGCACAGCAGGATTCACCAACCAAATGCCCGAAGGGTGATATGTTCTACAATGCTAAGAGCTACACTAAGGCATTGGGTGAGTATATGAAGGTCTATAAGAAATTCAGCAACCATCCACCATTGTTAAAGCGCATTGCGCAGACGATAATAGCAGAGGATATGTTGCGCGACACAGCATGTTTCTTCATTGAGAAGTATCTTGAGAAAGAGAAGGCAGATGTTGAGGGTTACTACTTAGCAGCCGTTGCCCACTATCATGCTCACAACTTTTCGCAGGCGAGCAAGTATCTGAAAGAGTATCAGACGATGCTTGTCGGAGGCGACCCCGTCACCATCAAACAAGCGCAGACCCTTGAGAAGTGCATTGCTGTATCGCAGAAGATGCTTAAGGACACGCTACATTGTCGTCTGGTAAATATGGGCGAGATGATAAACTCGCCAAACAACGAGATATTTCCTTATATATCGCCCGACGATAAAACACTCTACTTCTCAAGCGACGAGAAGTATAATAGTGGAATCCTCCTGAAGTATTTCAGCATAAAATTTGCCGAGAACAAAGATTTGGAGTGGACCAAGAGCAAGCCTGTGTCGGGACCGGTCAACACGCTCTTTGACGAGTATGTGACGGGCGTCTTCCCTGGTGGTATCTTTATGACCAGTAATATGGAGTCGCAGTTTTCAATTTACCAGTGCACAGAGAAGCTTCCAGGTAAGTTCCTCAAGAACGAGAAGATGACAGACCCGATTGACCTTGAGGGAGATGAGGTTGGAGCGACCTTATCGCAGACTGGCGATACGTTAATATTCTCAGCGACAACGCGAAATGGAATGCTTGACCTCTACTATTCCATCAAGCGAGATGGTCAATGGCAAGAGGCACGTCCATTGCCAGGCGAGATCAACGAAGAGTTCTCGGATGAGAACTATCCGACGCTTAGCAAAGATGGGACACGACTCTTCTTCGCCTCCAACAGAGAGGGAACGATGGGAGGCTATGATCTCTTCTACTCCGACCTCGACCCACGTTCATGGACATGGCGAAAGCCCATACAGATGAAGTATCCGATTAACGATACATACGACAATATGTCGATATCCTTCTCATCAGACGAGCGTTATGCCTTTATCAGTGCAATCCGCAAGGATGGTTATGGTGCACGCGACATCTACTGTGTCGTTCATGATGAGGTGGCTCCGACAACAGCCATAATGAAGTGTTTTGTAGGCATTAAGAGCAAGCAGAAGCCACTGCCGCTCTCGAAGATGCCATTGATAGAGATTCTCGATGAGGGAGATGAGCTTGTCGGGACGGCACGTCTGAACCTGCAGACATCGACATTCATCATGGCACTTGACCCAGGCAAGTATAAACTACATATATCATCCGACGAAGCTAAGGACTTTACGACGACCATAGATGTCCCTGAGAAGGTATATGGTCAGGAAGTGATACAAAAAATCTTCATACTCGAGTAGGCGATGCGCAATTGGGAGAGAATAAAGGAGTATCAGGAGATATTCTTTGACTGTTACAATCACATAGCGCGCATAACCATCAACAGAGAGCGTTATCGTAATGCCTTCACACCACTCACCGTTGAGGAGATGAGTGATGCGTTGAGTTATTGTGAGCGTTCGTCCGACATACGCGTTGTCGTGCTTACCGGAGCAGGTGACAAGGCGTTCTGTTCGGGAGGAGATATGCATGTCAAAGGCTTTGGAGGATACATGGATGAGCAGGGGGCGCCGCATCTGAACATACTGCATGTGCAGAAGCAGATACGAAGTATTCCCAAGCCAGTGATAGCCATGGTGAATGGTTATGCCATTGGCGGTGGTCATGTGTTGCACGTGGTCTGTGACCTCTCGATAGCATCGACGACGGCACGCTTCGGTCAGACCGGACCGCGAGTAGGCAGTTTCGATGCAGGCTTCGGAGCATCGTATCTGGCGCGTGTCGTTGGACAGAAAAAGGCCCGTGAGATATGGTTTCTCTGTCGTCAGTATTCAGCGCAGGAGGCACTTGAGATGGGGCTTGTCAATAAGGTTGTTGAGCCCGACCAGCTTGAGGATGAGGTCGTAGCATGGGCTGAGGAGATGATGCAACTATCGCCATTGGCACTACGCATGATCAAGGTTGGACTGAATGCAGAGCTTGACGGACAGTCGGGCATTCAGGAGTTGGCGGGAGATGCTACGATGCTCTACTACATGACCGAAGAGGCACAGGAGGGCGGAAGGGCATTCCTCGAAAAGCGTAAGCCAGAATTCAAATTTAAGTTTTAAGTAATCCGATAAATTACTTTTGGCTATTGGGTTTTTGTATAGCCCAAAAGCACGTATCGTATTATTATTGTAATAACTGATATTCCTGTTTTGTTGGGGAAGATAGTCTTATCCCCTGTTAAGTGGAATAATAAAAAAGAAATATTATGAGAACCAATATTTTGTCATCGTTATCGTTATTGTTATTCTTCTTCTCATTCTCGTTTTTTGCATGTAGTCAGCCTGGAGGGAAACATAAGATATTCCATGAGTTGACAGAGAAGTCGGAGAAGTATACCCCTACGCAGTATATAACAGACACCACGACCTTTGCTTCGGCGCCTAAGAACGTCATTTTCTTCATAGGCGACGGCATGGGGCCTGCGCAGCTCTTTGCGGCGTTGACAGCCAATGGTGGTGACCTCTACATGAAGCAGATGCAGGTTTTGGGCATGAGTCAGACCCAGTCGGCATCGGATTATGTCACCGACTCGGCAGCGGGTGGAACGGCATTGTCGTCAGGCGAGAGAACGACCAATGGAATGATAGGCATGCGTCCCGATTCGACGCGTATGACCTCGATGCTGGAATTGTCGGAGCGTGCTGGAAAGGCAACTGGACTTGTTGCGACGGTGGTTGTCACACATGCCACGCCAGCCTCGTTCATAGCGCATGTGCCGGACCGCAATATGTATGAAGAGATTGCAACATTCTATCCGAAGTCGGGCATCGACATCTTTATAGGAGGCGGCAAGAAGCATTTCACAGAGCGAGCTGACGGACGTAACCTCATAGAGGAGATGCAGACAGAGGGCTATCGATTCTACGACGACATAGCAACGTCGCAAGGCGACAAGGAGATGAAGCAGGCCATATTGGCATATCCTGAGAGTGCTCCAGTGGCAGCAGAGCGCAAGGAGTCGCTTCCCGAATATGTCGGAAAGGCATTAGATGTTCTCTCGCGTTCAGAGAACGGATTCTTTGTGATGGTTGAGGGTTCTCAGATTGATTATGGAGGACACGAGAACAACCTCAACAAGGTAGTAGGCGAGGCCCTCGACATGGATAAGGCATTGGGAGTTGCATTGGAGTTTGCAGCACGTGACCGCGAGACATTGGTCGTCGTCACAGCCGACCATGAGACAGGCGGACTTGTTTTGCACGGAGGAGACATGGAGAAAGGCGACTTGAAAGCCACCTTTTCGACCCGTGGACATTCGGCAGTCATGGTACCCGTCTATGCAGTAGGACCTGGAGCAGAGGCCTTTGCGGGTATCTATAAAAACACCGAAGTATTTGAGAAGATAGTCAAGGCATTGAAGTTGAAATAATATTTCAACACCTGTTGGATTAAAAGAATAATTTACTACTTTTGCATCGTCAAAAGTGCCAATATGGCTCAGTTGGTAGAGCAACGCATTCGTAATGCGTGGGTCGCCGGTTCGAGTCCGGCTATTGGCTCAGATATAAGCAATCCGAAACATTTCGGGTTGCTTTTTTTTATTACTATTTGTATCTTCGCATCATGATGAGATACGGAAAAATATTATTATCAGTTGTCATAACTCTACTTCCATCAGCCGTCATATCGCAGCAGTTCAGTGTTGCCCCTTTAGGGATGAGCGATAGGGAGAACGACCAGCTATATGGACCAGTTGTATCGGTTGATGAGACGACATGGCGTGTGGATTATTCACGGAGAACGGTTGTCAAGGGAGAGTTTGTCATGTCGTACCTGACAACCTATCGTTCAGATGGAGGAGTGGAGAGTCAGATAAACAAAGACAATCAAGGCATGGAGCTTACCAAGACCGTTCACCAGTATGAAGAGAATGGTGACAAGAGAGTTTCGACGACCTATTCGTCGGATGGTCAGCGTACGTTACAGATGCTCTATCTCTACACCTCCGATGGCTTATGTGCCAGCATACGACTGACGGACGCACTGGCGGTGACGATATCGACATCAGAAGTGAGTCATGGTCAGAACTGGTCGGGCGTAGACGAAGTATTTGCAGATGGAGAGGTTCGCGCTACGGTTTACAAGTACAACGATAAGGGGCGGCTGACAGAGATAAGCGTCAAGAGTAATAATGAGCAGACGCGGACCGAGATGCGACTTGATTCGAATGGGCATCCGGTGAAACAGACGGTCACCTCTACGACGCAGAAGAGCACCTATACGTATGAGTATGAGGTGGATGAGCATCGCAATTGGGTGCGTCGTATTAAATATGAAAAGGGAACGCCAGTGATGCTGACGACGAGGATAATTAAGTATGAGTAAGAGTTCAGAAGAGAGGATAGAGGAGGCAGTACGGAATTTCTACAAGGGCTACAACTGTTCGCAGTCGATATGTACAGCCTGGGCGGATGAGTATGGCCTGACAGAGGAGCAGATGGCGAAGCTCTCGTCGTGTTTTGGTGGAGGCATAGGAAGGATGCGTAAGACCTGTGGTGCAGCGTGTGGGATGTTCATACTGCTCGGACTGAAAGAGGGTAATAGCGTACCAGGCGATAAGGATGCTAAGGCAGCCAACTACGCCGTCGTACAACGTTTAGCACGCGAGTTTGCAAAGCGTAACGGAGGCTCCATCGAGTGTTCCGAGCTACTCAAGATGGGGGGTGTTGCGACAACCACACATTACCAGCCCGACGAGCGCACAGCACAATACTACGCGAAGCGACCATGTCCGCATATTATAGAAGAGGCAGCGCGTATATGGGCTGAATATGAATCGGGAAATCTAAGGGATGACGAATGATATATTATGAAGAAGAATTTTAAAGAGGAGTTAACACAGGTTAGGGCATTTGCCTTCGACGTCGACGGAGTATTAAGTCAGACACAAGTGCCAATGTACCCCAATGGTGAGCCTATGAGAACAGCCAACATCAAGGATGGCTATGCTATTCAGTTGGCAGTTAAGATGGGTTATCATATAGCGATTATCACGGGAGGCAATACCGAGGCGATACGTGTGCGATTTAGCAATCTTGGTGTTCAGGATATATATATGGGTCAGAGCAATAAGGTCTCAGCCTATGAGAGCTGGAAGACTAAGAAAGGGCTGACAGATGAGCAGGTGTTGTATATGGGAGATGATATGCCCGACCTGCCCCTGCTGAAGCGTGCTGGAGTACCAACATGTCCTGTTGATGCTGCAACGGATGTAAAGAGTGTATGTCATTACATATCGCCCTATAAGGGAGGAGAGTGCTGTGTGCGCGATGTGGTTGAGCAGGTACTGCGTGTAAATGGTGATTGGGGCAAGGATCTTGATTGGTAATAAATATAATACGACTATGAACAGGCTTCTGCGTACTCCAAATTTAATCTTCATAGCACTATTTCAGGTGTTATTGAGATATTGTGTGATACTGCCAATCCTTCAGAGCGAGGGTATAGAGCCTATCATGGAGCACTGGCAGTTTGCCATACTCATCTTTGCCACGGTCTGCTTGGCAGCGGCGGGCAATGTGATAAACGACTATTTTGATATCTATATAGATCGAATAAACAGGCCTGATACGATTGTTGTCGATGAGCGTATTAGTCGTCGTAATGTCATACTGATACACGTCATCCTGACCCTCATGGGAGTCTTTTCGGGGCTCTACATATCGTTTGTCACGCGACGCGAGGCGTATGTCTTGCTCTTTCTTGGCGTTGCCGTCCTGCTATGGTTCTATTCGACCCATTTCAAGCGGCAGATGCTTGTGGGCAATCTGGTTGTAGCATTGCTCACGGCATTGATGGTCTACGTTGTCATATCGGCTGAATATTCATTTATGCGTGTCAGGGGGCTCTCGTCTCTTATTGAGACTTCGCCAGCCTGTGCGCAAGCATGGAGCTATACGACCATGTATGCATTTTTTGCCTTCATATTGAACTTTGCTCGCGAGATGATAAAGGATATTGAGGATGTGGAGGGTGACAGTCAGTATGGCTGTCGCACTATGCCCGTCATGGCGGGTGTTGAGAATACGAAGCACATCGTGACGGCTCTTCATGCTCTGACACTTCTTCTTCTGTGGATTATATACTTCTTCTCGGAGAGTGTCAGGGGGCATGTCTATTTCATCTATTATCTACTCTTTCTGCTTACATTGCCGATTATAGTCAATACGATTCTTCTCTATAGAGCCAGCACGTCACGACAGGTGCATAGAAGCAGTGTCATCAGTAAGCTGACAATGTTGTCGGGAGTGCTGACGACGCTCTATTTCTATTTGTTATAAGGGCAATAGAGACGACTATTGTTGTGGGGTGGAGGTATGACACAGGGCCTCCTCTTCGCTGACCTCTTCAAAACGTCGGAATCGCCTGCCATCGCGTTCAATGGTTTGGAAGAACATATCGTAATCGCGCACCCAAACCTTTTGTTCGCCGTAGAGAGCCTGGTAGACAACGAGTTGATGTTCAGGTTTCTCACTGTCGGAAGCTATGTGAAGAATCCTGTAGTATTTACCCTTAAAATGACGGAAATATAGGTATTGCATTTGGTTCTAAAGATTGTCGTCGAGGTATGTTTTGATTCGTCGTATCAGGTGGGCTCTGTCGATTCCTATGACATTATGTTCATGACCGGGATAGAAGGCAGCATCTAAGATGATGCCCTTGTCGGTGGCTGCTTTCATGAGTTCGAAATGGTGTTGAGGCACCACGACGCCATCCTGATAGCCGTGTATCAGGAGAGTCTTAGCCTTGAGCTTGTCGATGGAGTTGGCAATGGTATTGTTTTTATATCCCTCGGGATTCTCCTGAGGAGTATCCATATATCTCTCGCCATACATAACCTCGTATAGACGCCAGTCGGTGACTGGTCCGCCAGCGATGCCAACCTTGAATACCTCGGGGTATTTTGTGAGCATCGTCAGAGTCATGAAGCCCCCGAAGCTCCAGCCATGGATGGCAATGCGGGATGTGTCGACATAGCCGAGTGAACGGAGATAATTGATGCCCACCATTTGGTCTTCACTCTCGCATGTCCCAAGCTGTCGGTGAGTGCAATGTTCAAAGTTGACACCACGATTTTCGCTTCCCCTGTTGTCCATCGTCCAGACTATATAACCCTCCTGAGCAAGGTATAACATCCAAGGCGAGGCACCGCCTAACCACCCCTTGTCGACCAGATGGGTATGTGAGCCACCGTAGAGGTAGACAAGGACTGGATATTTCTTGCTTGGAATGAAGTTAGGAGGCAGTATGATGCGACCAGTCAGTTTGTGAACACCATTTGCGCTCTTAAGGTCGACGAACTTAATTGATGGGAGGTGAGTCCCCTTGTATGGGTCGTCGCAGCGGCTGAGTTCGAGCACCTCCTGGTCGCTCTGTAGGTCAATAACAGATGTGCGAACAGCGACATCCAACGAAGAGTGGATATCGACCAGATAGCGTTTGCCCGACATGTAGTTGGCACGATGCATGCCCTCGCCAAAGGAGAGACGCTTAGGCTCCTGACCACCTTTGATGCCGACAGCATAGATGTCGCGACATAGGTAGCTCTCCTTATTGGCCTGGAAGATGACCCTATTGCGTTTATGGTCGTAACCAATAAGCTCTGTGACACACCACTTGCCTTTGGTCAGTTGCTTTCTATTACCCGTATTTATGTCGTACTTATAGATGTGGAGATATCCATCGCGTTCAGAGAGCCAGAGAAAGCTCTTCTCATCGATGAAGAGAGCCGGAGTGCATGGCTCAACCCATGTGTGGCTTTTCTCCTCGAAGAGCGTTGTGGTTTTCTTTCCCGTCGTGGTGTCATACAGATTGAACCACATATGATTCTGTCCGCGGTTGACCTCAGCGACAGCAAGCGTCTTATTATCGGGAGACCAACTCAGATTAGTCAGATAACGGTTGTCGTCGTAGCCCTCAGTCCTCAGATATGATATACTATTAGTCTTGACGTCGAGGATACCTATGCTGACCTTATGACTTGTTCCGCCTGCCATAGGGTAGCGAACAGTGTATGGATGAGCGATACCGCCAGCCACCTCTGGAATCATAACCATCGGGTATTCGGTCACCATACGTTCGTCCATACGATAGAAAGCCATTTTGGAACCATCTGGCGACCAGAAGATACCCTTCTCGATGCCGAACTCATCACGATGGACAGAGGTGCCGAATTTCAAACCATCAGCAATAGTGTCGTTTATCTGAAGAGGACCACGTGAGTAGGGCGACTGGACGAAGAGCGTATCCCCTTTGTGATAGGCCACGCATCTGCCAGCAAGCGACAAGTCGTAGTCGCTCGTGATACCCATATATGCCAATGTCTTTGTCCCGTTCTCCGAGAGGAAGAGAGCCTGAGTCTCCATATTGTAATTCCAATGCGAATCGGGAGTAATCCATGTCTGTCGATAGTCGTGAGGAATACTATTATGAGCTGTATTACCCAAAACGACTTTGAAGGACCGTTTGGACCTGTCATAGCAAAGCAGGTCGTCAGTCTCGGAGCAGAATTCGGTATATTCAGGGCGAGGAGCAATCTTGTAATATTCGGGCGTTCCAGGAGTGGTGTTTTCAATAGTAAGCTGAGCCGATGCAGCAATAGACGAAAGAGTCATCATCAGAAGAGATATTCTGTAGTTCATAACGATAATATTGAGGTAATATATAGGGAGGTATTAGTCATTTCTGCAAAACCATTGAGCAATGAGAGTGCCCGATATGGAGTGCCAGGCACACGATATGGCACATGGGACGACAGCGAGGGGGTTCGATGCGAGGAAGAACTGTGAGGCGAGGTTGGTAGCCAATCCTGCATTCTGCATGCCAACCTCGATGCTTATTGTTCGTTTCTTAGCTGTCGAGAAGTGGAAAAGAGAGCCTGTGAGATAGCCTAAGGCATACCCCAAACCATTGTGGAATAAAACAGCGAAGAAGGTAATACCCAATAGCGAAAGACCGCCGTCGATTATGTATGGACGTACTGTCGCAACAACACCTCCGACAATCAGAGCAAGACCTACAACGCTCACCGCTGGCATGAGACGTTTTACAGGAGCTATTATGGTATTCATACGGGAAGATTTAGCTGAGAGCATATTCAGGCCGAAGCCCAGAGCGACAGGAATTATGGTGACGATGAGTATTCCCTGGAACATACCGATGGTATCCACATCGACCTGTTCGCCAGCGAGCAGGAGAACGAGGAGTGGCGTGAGGAGTGGCGAGAGAAGAGTCGAGGCTGTTGTCATCCCGACAGAGAAGGCCACGTCGCCCTTGCAGAGGAACGACATGATATTGCTCGATACGCCACCTGGACAGCATCCGACAAGTACAATGCCAATCATCAGAGGAGTGTCGAGGCAGAGGAGCGACGAGACGGTAATGGCGATGAGAGGCATGAGAGAGTATTGGGCACACGTGCCAATAAGAATATCGAGAGGCCGTGATGCCAAAATGCGGAAGTCGTTGGCAGAGAGAGTCACACCCATGCCAAGCATGATGATGCCGAGAATGGTGGTCTGAGTCGTTCCCCTGACCCATTCGAAGAGAGAGGGAAAGAACATTGCAACGACAGCAGCTGCTATTACGATGAGCGATGTATGTTTCATATTATCCGTTTAAATCAACGACAGTTATACCAGCGCCACCCATACGGACATCCTCATCGCGTATGGCAGTAACACCATTAATCTCGCGAAGGTAGAGACGTATCTGTTGGCGAAGAATGCCGTTACCCTTGCCGTGGAGGATACGCACCTGACTCTGTTCGCATATTATAGCTTCATCTATGAAAGAGGCAACCTGTTCGATGGCCTCATCGGTACGCATACCACGTATGTCAATCTCGGCTTTGAAGTTAAGCTTCTTCTCACGCACAGCCTCCATGACATTGCTATAGACACGCTGTAGCGATGCATCGCTCTGCTTGGTAGCCTTTCGTGCGGCAGAGCGACTGATTGTGCGTAGCCTGTTGAGCTTGATATTTGTCTGGAGATTGCCCATTGCGACGATGGCCTCATTGCGGTTCAACCGAAGTACTTCGCCGCATCGTTCGGGGTTGTTGTCAATCATGACGTATGCACCGACGACGATGGGCTCCTCCTTAGGAGAGGGGAGGGTTGTGGGTTGTTGTTCGTTGCGTCGTTTCTCACGTTGTTCCTGACGTCGTCGTATCTTATCTATTTTACGATTTATCAGTTCTTCATTCTCCTTTTGGCTCTCATCGATAGGAGACTCAAGGTTTTGGTCGCGGAAGCTCTTCATCTGTTCGCGAAGCAGTCGGGTTTTTTCCTTCTCGGCCTGAGACTCACGTATGCCGCGAATGGTGTTTTCGATTATGCGGTTAGCCTCTTCGATGAGTTGCTTAGCCTCGGCACGAGCCTTCTCGAGAATCTCCTTTCTCTCTTGACGGATATGCTTTAGCCCTGTGTCGTATTGGTTTTCGAGATTCTCGACATGTTTCTCCCGTATGTGAATCTGCTCCCTTCGCTGTTCGTAGTAGTGCTTATCGCGAATTATCTCACGTAAGTGCTTATCGAAGTCGAGATGTTCCTGTCCTATTTTCTCCTTAGCAGCCTGAAGAACCTCAGAGGGCAGACCAATCTTATTTGCTATTTCGAAGGCGAAAGAGCTGCCCGGCTGGCCCATCCGGAGTTTGAAGAGCGGTTCGATGTTGTGGGTGTCGAAGAGCATAGCCGAGTTGATGATGCCATCGGTCTGAGCAGCAAAATGTTTGAGATTTGTGTAGTGTGTTGTTATGACGCCCCATGCGCCACGGCGGTTCAGTTGGTCGAGCACGCTCTCGGCGATAGCACCGCCGATGGCTGGTTCTGTTCCTGTGCCGAACTCATCAATAAGCAGGAGAGTCGCCTCATTGCTTTGGCGCAGGAAGAACTTCATATTAGTCAGGTGCGATGAATAGGTCGACAGGTCGTTCTCGATGCTCTGTTCATCACCCATATCGATGAAAATATCGTTGTATATACCCATACGGCTTCCCTCATTGACAGGGATAAGGAGGCCGCACTGAGTCATGTAGTGAAGGATGCCAACAGTCTGCAGACAGACCGATTTTCCACCAGCATTCGGACCTGAGATGATGGCGATGCGACTGCTTGGTTTTTTGAGCTCTATATCGAGAGGGACAATGCTTTTGCCCTGTTCTTTGAGTTGTGCGAGGAGTAGGGGATGACGACCAGCGCATATGAGCGATTCAGGCTTGTTTACTACTTCGGGCATGATGGCATCGGTGTCGATGGCATATAGGGCCTTGGCACGAATGAAATCGATATGAGCAAGCATCATGACACCATCAAGAATATCGTTGATGTAGGGGCGAATATTATCGCTCATCGATGTCAGAATGCGGATAATCTCACGACGCTCAGCATATTGCAGTTCGCGAAGGTCGTTGTTGAGCATAACGATTTCGGTGGGTTCAATATAGGAGGTACGACCAGTTGCCGACTCATCCATCACGATGCCCTGCAGGCGTCGTTTATTGGCAGCTGCGACAGGGATAACGGCGCGTCCGTCGCGAATGCTTATCTCGGCGTCCGACTCTACGATGCCGTCGGCCTGAGCCTGACGGAGAATCTGGTTGAGACGTTTTGTTATGGTACTCTTCTTTGAAAGAATCTCGCGACGAGCCTGTGCCAGTTCTGGTGATGCGTTATCGCGTATATGTCCATGTTTATCCACCACGCGGTCGATGGTCTCGATGAGGAGAGGGAACGACTGTATATCTTCTGCGCACAGACAGAGGTCGGGGTATGTCGAGTAGGGGGCGTTCAGGATTGACACCTCACGTGCTGTCTCGTTTTTTATGCTCGAAAGGAAAAAGAGCATTGTATGGCGTATCATGACGAGAATAGTCCGTAGCGAAGAGAGTTGTTCCTCCTCAAGGAAGAGGCCCACTATGCGTATTCTGCTAAGCATCTCGCGAGGGTCCGAAAACTGGTCGTGCGGTAGTTTGTCGTTATCTTCCGACTGGATGAGACGAACCATGTCGTCGACCTCCCTCAGTTGGTGCATAATAGAGTCGTAATCAGATGAGAAAGAGATAGCATCGACCTCCTCGCGACCGAGAGAGCTCTTGCAGCGGTGGGATATCTCATCACGAACGAATCGGAAATGAAGTTTGTCTTCTATATTATTGGGATATAACATCGTCATCAACTATTGTCAGTTACAAAAGTACGTAAAAATGAATTTTTTGCTAAGTACGGGATGATATTTTTTGGATGAAATGAGGAATGACAACATTATAAAATGCACTATCATTCATACTTATATCGGATATTCTTTGTAATTTCGCAATATACAAAATTTCTGTATGTTCGTAGTTAATATTATAGTAGCCGTTTTGGTTGGAGCCTTCATAGGATGGATAACTAACCATGTGGCAATCAAGATGTTGTTTAAGCCATTAGAGGCAAAATACATATTTGGATGGCGTATACCAGGCACACCGGGAGTCATTCCTCGCAACCGCGTCGAACTGGGTCAGGGTATGGCAAATATGGTCTCCAAGAAGTTGCTGACACCAGAGGCATTGAGCAAGCGTCTCCTCAGTCAGGAGATGATATCAAAGATTGATGGATTCATATTGCGTTATATATCGAAAGTTAAGGATTCGGACCCATCTGTTGGTGACTATCTGCGAAAATTGATAGGCACGGATGCTGTTGATGGGATTGGGACCACCATAATGGGGAGTCTTGAGGAGAGCGTTAATGCTAAGCTTGCTGACCCGTCTCTGGCTCAGTTGCTGACCGACAAGATTTTATCTCAGTTATCATCGAGGAATCCTCTCCTTGCCATGGCATTTCCAATGTTTAAGGATGGGTTGTCGCAGAATATATCCTCATTTCTTAAGGAGAGCGGTGCACCAATGATTCTGGATATGGTCAGGAGTCAGGGAGGCAGAATTATGGACCAAAAGATGTCGTCAGTCATCGACAACTACTCGGCACAGGTCGATGCATTGCGTGCAAGCATCGTCGGCCTCTATAAGAAGATAGTCAGCGAACAGTTGCCACGCATGCTCAACAACCTTGATATCAGTGCCTTGGTGCGTCATGAGGTTGAGCATATGGATGTAGAACGTCTGGAGGAGATAGTGCTTGACGTGATGCGTAAGCATCTCAATTTCATCGAATGGGTCGGTGCTGTGCTTGGTGCTATACTTGGACTTATCAATGTCCTTCTGAATGCCAGTGTGACACCTTTTCTTTCGTGACCAATGATACTCTTTCTCTCTGCATGGTTTCCATCGCGTCTTGATTCGACTGAGGGCCTCTTTGTCAGAAAGCATGCACAGGCGCTTGCCCTGAGGTGTGAGGTGGAGGTGCTATACGTCGTTGGTGATACTAATATAGCTGATTATGAGGTCACCGATGAAGAGGTCGGAGGAGTCAGAGAGATTACCATCTACTATCCCTATCGCAAGGGGAGTTGCTGGTGCAAGGTGGTGAAGCAATGGAAATACCTGAAGGGATATATCATAGGAGTCAGAAGGGTTGCAAGGCCAAAGCACATCGTGGCGAATGTGATGGTACGCACAGCCGTCGTAGCATGGTTCCTATCGCGCTTCAAATGGCATTGTAATTATTCAATCATTGAACACTCGTCACGCTTCCTGACAGGTGAGTCGGGTAAAGGCAGCAGGATAAGAGAGACGATAGCTCGTTTTGTAGCCCGAAAGGCTCAGCATCTGTTGTGCGTCAGTCAGTATCTCCTCGACAGCATGAGAAATCAGGGTGTCGTATGCGATGATATGAGGGTAGTGGGAAATATTGTTGACGATTCATTCTATAGCGATAGTGGCAGTAATAGGTCGTCGGACGAGAGGCATAGACTCATACATATCACGAGTTTTCAGCCTGTCAAGCGAGATAAGGAGTTGCTGCTCTCCATTGCGCAGTTAGCGGAGAGAAGGGATGATTTTCATCTGCTCATGATAGGAGGCGGTCCTCTCTGTGAAGAGTGTCGAACAATGGTTGCTGAGGATGAGCGACTCCGGCGAGTGGTTGATTTTGCAGGTGTGCTGACTCCCTCTGAGGTTGCACTTGCTCTGCATCAGTCAGATATATATATTCATTCGAGCATAGTAGAGACCGACTGCATCGCAGTCTCAGAGGCGTTGGCATCGGGACTGCCAGTGGTCACGACCGAGGCAGGAGCAGTGCAGTATAAGATAACAGCGGAGACAGGCAGGGTGGTTAAAAACATCGGAGAGCTGGTCGAAGCGACCGACTGGATGCTTGACCATTATCACGAGTATGATGCAGAGAAGATACGAACATCAGCTCTGAAATACAGATGTGAGACCATCGGCAAGGAACTATATGAGACACTAACTTAACACAATAATTCACTTATGAAAAGACACATGAATTTATTTGCTGTGGCAGCGCTCTTACTCGGAGCATGCACAGCGCCACAACCGAAGGAGACGCCCTCGACTGTGGTCAATCCTGATGGTACCATAACCTTTACCTATCAGAATGATAAGGCAAAGGAGGTGCAGGTAGACGTTCAGTTTGCAGGACGTCATGAGATGACGAAGGATTCACTCACGGGAGAGTGGACCGCGACACTCGGACCAGCAGCACCCGACATGTATCCATATTGCTTTATTGTTGACGGCGTCAGCATCATGGACCCTAAGAACCAGCAGTGGTTCCCTAACGAGGGCTTCAAGAACTCGCTTCTCGACATCCCAGGTAAGGATGCACCACTAATCCATAGCGTGCAGAATGTGCCTCATGGTAATGTGGAGTATGTAAAATACTATTCCGAGACCGTTGGTGTCTATAACAATGCAATCGTCTATCTCCCACCATCATACGGCACAGGCGATAAGAGCTATCCTGTCTTTTACCTCATAAGCGGTACAACCGACACCGAGGAGGTTTACTACAAGGTGGGCAGAATGAACTATATCCTCGATAACCTGATAGCTCAGGGCGCAGCAAAGGAGATGATTGTTGTCCTGCCTTATGGCAACCCTATGAAACTCATGAAGACAATGCCTGCGATGCCAGCTGCAGGTGGTGCTCCTATGATGTTCAGAGACCTCTTCAGCCTGGATCTCATCAACGATCTCATGCCATACGTCGAGAATAACTATCGTACTATCAACGATCGTGACAACCGTGCTATCGGTGGTTTCTCACGTGGCGGTAATCAGGGCCTCATGAATGGTCTGACCAATCTCGATAAGTTCTCTTATCTCTGTTCATATAGTTCATTCACTACAACAGCATTAGAGGGAGTTTACGACAATGCCGAAGATACAAACAGCAAGATACACCTCTTCTGGTCGGGCGTCGGGACAGACGATTTCCTTTATGGTAATGCGCGAGACTACACCGAGTTCCTCGACCAAAAGGGAATCCGTTGTGTTAAGGAGTATACACACGACAAGTTCGGTCATACATGGATGAACGCCAAATATTTCCTCGATAAGACATACAGACTGCTCTTTAATCCAGAGGCTTCTGAGGAGGCAATGGCAAACGCACAGCCAACAATGGCAAAGAGCGGTGAGGAACAGCAGTTCACACCTGGCGTCATGGCACGTCTTTTCCCACGACCACTCATCTCACCAGAGATTAATGGCAATGATGTGACATTCCGCATCAAGGCAGAGAAGGCAGAGATTGTCCGACTCGTTGGCGAGATGCTTAACGAGCCAATGGCAATGGAGCGTGACAGCGATGGCGTCTGGAGTGTGACAGTGAAGGCAATCGCACCAGAGGTATATTGCTATTATTTCGATGTCGATGGCACAGAAGTAGCTGATGCTCAGAATATGTACCTTGCACCAGATAATGGTTTCAAACGTAGCATCCTCGACCTCACAGAGGCTGGTGCTGCAAAGAGTTACTCACCAGTGACATATATGGTTAAGAATGATGCAGCAGCAACAACCTATGCTGTCGTAACACCTAAGACAGATAATGCAGGGGAGTTGCCAATCGTGGCACTCGTAGCAGGCGCTCAGGATACCTTCGAGAGCTGGTTCAAGATAGCTAAGGCTAACGAGATACTCGATAATATGTTGGCAGAGGGTAGCTGTAAACCTTGCATACTGAAGCTTTTGCCATCAGCAGAGAAGGGCGAGTCGTATAAGGCAACACTCAACTCAGCTGACTATAAGAGCTGGGCTGAAGCAAGAGCCGCTTTGGTAGAGACGCTGAAGGCTCTATAGTCCACACAGACCCTCTTTAAGTGATTATAAGGGTGTCACATTGCATTATGAAGCAGTGTGACACCCTTTTTATAGGTATAGAAAAATAGTCACCCCCCTTGAGAGTATGTTTGTAAACTACTAAACTTGCAAAATCATAACTCTTCGCAGAGATGCGAAATTTTTAGTTTGTTGTGGGGAGGCCTATCCTCCCCAATTTTTAATTGTAATTTATACCGAGTTATGATGAAGCAGCGCAACATCTCTTCAGCTGAGAGATGCGTTCGTCGCGTTTGAAAGAGAAATCTTCAGAGCGTTCATCGACATAGGTGTAGAGCGACAGACTCTTGCGTTCCAGCTCGTGCTTTACATTGTCGTCCGACATCCTTATAGCCGAATCGGCATACATAATCTCAGCCATCAGCTCGACACGTTGGAGGTAATCCTCCTCAGAATCGGCAAGGTATAGAAGCACATCCTCGTCTGATGCTGACCTAAAGAACTTGGAATCCCTGTGGAACATCGAGTACATGGCATCAATCTCCTTCTCCTTTTCAGTCAGGTCATGTGTCTTATCGGCAAGCAAGCGTGCGATGGCCTCAAGCAGAACATGCACCATTCGCAGGAGATAATCCTTCTGTATCATACTTAATACTAATCAATTATAACTCTTCTGTATGAGACGAGGGTGAAAGCACCATTGTCGTGAACTTCACAGATAATGTGGATAGGGTTTGAGTCGATATCCTCAGGAGCTGTGAATGATGCTATGGCATGAATAGGATTATTTATAACGACCTCCGTGCCATGAGGGTTTTGTTGCCACCATCTGAAAGAGAGGCTGTTATTCTCAGCATCGTACGATTCAGAAGCATCAAGAGTGATAACCTCACCAGGTTCAGCATCAATGTGTATCGGTTTTATACCAGACTCACCATTGACAATGACGACAGGATTGGTGTTGCCTGTTCCGTTCTGAGCCCAAGCCATGCGAGCTGCAAAATCGTTGAATTCATCAGGATAGAAACGCTTTTCGTATCCGTCTGATATGCTTTTCTGAGGCTCCTGCCAGTTGGTCCATACTGATGTGATGCTATCGGGAGAGATGCCGAAGGAATGGTAGCCGCCCCATCCGACCTGTGTCGGGTCTTCCGGGTCGTTCAGTCCATTGGGCATGATATTGAGGAAACTCGGAGTGTCGCCCTCGACGCCCCATAGATAATTGGGGTAGGTTTTACCCAACTCGCCCTGAGTCTGAATGAGAGAAGCGTATGACTCCCAATGTGACTTGCCGAGTTCATTCTGGTTGAGCCATGCCGACTCATCCCAAACGAATAACAGGTCGTCTTGAAACTCCCGGCGTAGCCATTGGTGGGAACTGTATGCCCTGTTGTTGCGCATATCCCATTTCATATCCTGATCAGTGATGGTGTATAGACGAAATTTTCTTACAAATTTCAGAAGCTCCTCCGCCGACCGCTCCTGTTTGACTCTCCAGATGGCTTGAGCGAGAGTGTTGGCACCGCCCCATGCCGTGACCCATATCGGACGTGGGTCATCTTCATCTGCTAAACGAATCAGAAAGTTGCTACCAGGAGAGTCGTTACCATCTCCAATGACGCCGATGCCAGCCTTCTGACTGCCCATCATAGAGCGACTTCGAATGTATTCGGCGCTTGGCCAGTAGCCCATCTTCTGAGTTCCGCATTCCTCCTCATACGTTAGGAACCCCTCTTGATTGGAGCGTTTCATGAGGTTTGGCACGTCCTTTTCATAAGCATCAATAACCTTAAACAGGTAATCAGCCCATTCTGCAGGGTAGGGGTCGCAGTTCCAGCCAGTTGATGTGCATATCGCCTCAATCTCAAAACGGTCGGCATAGGACATCAGACGAACAGCCGACTCATTATCGTCCGGTTCAACAGAGGCAGGACCAATGTCCGTCAGAACAACCAAACGAGGCTTCAGCTCTTGATTGGTAGAGATTACACTTCCGGTGCACCCAGCAAGTGCCAACGTCAGAAGAGATATGATTGCTTTCTCCATACTGAATATGTAATTAGTATACATAATAATAGTGTCACGTCATAAAATAATGCGCGTATATGAATTCTTGCCAGAAATTACTTCCAAAGAAACCCATCCCAGAATATATGAAGATTTACTTTAGAAGAGTACCACAGAAAATGAATCCACATAACTAATAGCAAATGCAGAACCTCCCACAAAAAACAGACAGAATCTCCTCAAAGCGTAACAACACAGAAGACGAAGTTAATAATTTTTGGTAAATAATAGAAGATATTTTCAATATTGAAAATAGTTAGTATTTTGGCTCAAGTATAAGAGAAAACTAAACCACTCACAAAAAACAATTTATGACAGATAACGATTTTATATCTGAGCAAAGGTCATTATAGAAAAAGTGCGCCAGTGTTAACTGGCGCACTTTGCTATAACTTCAATTGTTTTTCGTTATCGTTATCTCTTTAGAGATTTCTGTGTCTCAATGCGGCCGCTCTTGTAGATATTGCGGATTATGTTGATACCCTTTTGAGGAGCGGAGAGGCGTGCGCCGGTGAGGCTGTAGACCTCAGTGCTGATGATTTCGTCTGCCTTGAGGTCGGTTACAACAGGAGCGATGGCTGTTGGTTTGTCGTCGACCGACTGAATGTTGTAATTGCCCCAGAAAGCATCGGCCTTGTATGCGTCGACAGCCTCATCAGGAACGTAGATAACAATCTGATCTTTTGAAATGAAGGAGAAGGGATTACTTCCATCGATTGCAGGAGGAGTTACAGACTCCATAATGATACTCTCGAGACCATTCAAGTCTGCATTGATAGCATTATAATAGAGCTTAGTAACTTTATCTGTGAATGTTATAGATTTGATTGATTCATTGCTACTACATACTAAAGCGTAAGGTCCAACCTCACTATAGTCGAAAGTAACAGATGAGAGGTTTTCGCATCTATCTATGATGTAATAAGTAATTGGGCATGAGCTATTGTGGGTAATGATTTCTTTGATATTGTAGCAATTATAGAATGCTTTATTGTTATAACCTGTTACATCCTCACTTATCTCAAATGTAGTATCTGTCTTGCCAGCGGGGTAGAGAACGATTTCATAATTAATGCCATCAGAGTAATATATGACATCGTCTACCGACTTGAATTTAGGATCGGCCTCATCAATAACAACCCTCTTCAAGTTTGGCATGCCTTGGAACAGGCTTAATGAACCGAGAGCAGAGCTTATAGAGAGAGGAACTTTAACCTCTTCGAGATATTTGGCTTTAGCGAAGGCGCTGGTTTCAATATATTTGGTATCGGAAGGTATTTCAAATGATGTCATAGACTCATCGCCTACGAAAAACAGCAATTCGAGATGATTTGCATCTGAGATATCGTATATGGCACCATTTTCAGATTTGAAAGAGGCGTTGTTCTCGTTGATTTTAATAGACTCAAGGTTAGGACAATTCCAGAATGCTCCCCCGTCGAATGCTGTTAAAGATGCGGGCAACTCGAGCTCTTTCAAAGATTTGTATTCGCTGTAAGCCCCGAAAGCATTGTTATCAATCACCTCGACACCCTGAGGAATAGAGAATGTTGCATCGCTCTTACCAGAAGGATAGAAGAGAAGCTGTTTCATGTCGGCAGAGTATATAACACCATCAACGACTTTGACATTATCACCTGCCCCTTCGATATTGACCTTCTTGAGGTTTGGTATTGGCTTCAAGAATTCAGGGTCGTAGACATCCTCAGGAATAGTAATCTCTTCGAGGTATTTTGCGCCATAAAAAGCATACTGATCAACTGAAACTGTTGAGGCTGGAATAGTATATGCCGAGATATTTTTTGAAGGAGGGTAGGATAAGAGAAGCCCGTCATTATAGAAGAGAACACCGTCTAACGAGTAGATGTATGGATTTCCTGAAGCAACGTTGATTTCGGAAAGATTTTCACAGCCACTGAATCCTTCGATCTCAACTTTTGCATTGATATTAATCTTTTCAAGATTCACAATTCCATTAAATGCGGAATAGTGAACTTCTTCAACGCTTTCGGGCATTGTGTATTCTTTCAGTTCATTATTATTAGGATAGCATACTAATGTTTTCCCATCTTTAGAATAAAGGACATTGTCGATGACTTTGAATGAGGCATTTGAAGCATCAACAGTGATAGTGCTCAAGTCCTCGCAATCCGAAAAGGATGTGAGTTTGATGGAAGTAACTGATGCTGGAATGTGGATTGATGTTAACCCTGTTCCTGCGAATGCACTACTACCAATCGACTCAACCGAATTGCCCAATGTTATACTCGTGATAGGAGTCCTAACAAAGGCGGCGTCGCCAATCGTCTTGACATTGTTACCAATGGTAACATCTTTTAATTGAAAGAAGTTGGCAAATGCATTATCAGGAATGGTTGAGCAGTTAATATCGAGTGATTCGATATTTCGACCGAAGGTGCTGCTATGAAATTCAGTATCTTTGCCTAATATCGTTACCGATTTCAAACCGTCGCAATAAAATGCAGAAGTACCTATCGATTTAACAGATTCTGGAATCACAATAGATGTCAATTGAGTTTCATAGAAAGCAGCATCGCCTATTGATTCCAAAGATGATGGTAATTGGATAGAGGTGATAGACGTGTTGTTAAATGCACTGGAGCCAATTGTTTTGATGTTGCTGCCTAAAGAGAGAGATGTTAATGAAGTGCAGTAGTTGAATGCTCCTGAACCAACACTTGTCACGTTATCGCCGAGAGTTACTTTTTTCAGATTAGCACAATAACTGAACATGCCTGAACTGATGTCACACGCAACATTAAGTTCGAGATTTTCAATGGCTTTCGAGCCACCGAATTCGTAATTGAAAGATGTCACCTGAGGACAATCAACCTTGACATCTTTAAGCTGAGAGCAGTTGCTGAAAGCAGTGCTGCCGATGCTTGTTACAGTAGATGGAACCTCAATTGATGTCAATAGAGTGCTGCCGAAGGCGTTTGAACCAATTGTTTCCAAAGATGATGGCAACTGAACAGAGGTGATGGCAGTGCCTGAAAAAGCGCTATTTCCGATTGTCTTAACACTCTTACCTAAAGAAAGCGTTGCTAACGAAGAACAACCACTAAATGAACCATCACCAACCGCCGTCACGTTATCGCCTATTTTCAAGGATTTCAAACTGGTCTTACCACTGAACGCACCAGAGGGAATCGCACAAGAAAAATCCAATTCGAGATTCTCGATTGCTGAGCAGCCATTAAATACAATTGCATCAAAATTGAATAATTGAGGACAATTGACCTTTACATCTTTAAGGTTAGAGCAATTATAGAAAGCATATCCCTCGATGGTTGTAACCTTGTCAGGAATCACTATTGAGGTGATGGCAGTTCCAGAGAAGGCTTGTGCATCAATTGTTGTCAGATTCGCTCCAAAAGTTACCGTCTCAAGTGCTGAACAGCCAGAAAATGCACCAGCTCTAATTGTTTGCACATCGTCGCCAATAGTAAGCGACTTAAGAGATTCCAACCCTGAGAAGGCACTGTTTGGAATCGTCGATATGTTGATTTCAAGACTCTCAATAGAGGTGCCTTTGAATGGTTGTTCTATAAAACTTACGACCGTGCATTGTTCATTGTTGTATGTGAAAGAGCCAGGAATGACAACATGACCAGAGTAGGAGCCCTCTGCTTCGTTGTCGAAACTAACGATACCTAAAGTTACAGGACTAATACCTGTAACCGCATACTTAACCCCGTTATTAATAAATTTATCGCCCACGGCGAGAGGGGTTTGCGCAAACGATGCTATACTGAGCAACGAAGCGATGAGAATAAAGAAAAATTTTTTCATGCGAAAATATAATTATATTGATTTGATTTTTGTCCTATGTTTAGTAGAAGTCAAAGCCTCATAATATACCATTAAATGTAGTTTTGTTTGTGCTAAACTCCTTATCTAATGGGTTATAGTGAGAATTCGAGCACTTAATTTTATGCAAATATATAAAATTTATGAAGAATTAATACATATGCAAGTTTTTTATGCAAACACACTGAAATAGTGTATTATAACTATGCTTGTTAATTTTATGGCATCGCCTCTTATGTCAGCTATGCTCCAAGGAGAGTTGCTTTCTTCATAATGTCTTGATATTAAGTAATTATTATATTGGATGGTAGTAATATTGCGTTAGAAATCAAACGGATATTTCTTCCACTGATGTGATTCGCATTTTGACAAGTACACGTCTTCCCTGAAGCTGTAGAGAGTGGCAGCACGGTTTTGTTCGGGCACGGTATTAGGGCCTCTGTCGGCCAGCAGTCCTGTGGCAATCATCTTCTTAGCGAAATTGCGGCGCTCATACGACTTTTCGTTTATCACCTCATAGAGGCGTTGCAGTTCGCTCATCTTGAATTTTTCATCAAGGAGTCGGAAGGCGATAGGCTTCATAGCAATTTTCTCTTGTAGTCGTTCTTGGGCCATCTTGATTACCTCTTGGTGGTCGAAGGCGAGAGGGGGTAGTTCGTGAATCTTAAACCATTCAGCTCTTGCGGCGTCGTCGCCTGCAATGACCTTGAAATCGCTCTTTCGCACGAGGGCATAGAAAGCTATTGTGATGACGCGCTCGCGAGGGTCGCGGTCGACATCGGTGAATGTATGGAACTGTTCGAGAAAGACATCCGTCACACTTGTCTCCTCCATGAGTTCGCGCTTAGCACCCTGCTCCGCCGTCTCATCCATATTCAGAAATCCTCCAGGCAGAGCCCATGAGCCCTTGAACGGGTCAAAACCTCTTTCGATGAGAAGAATATTAAGCTCTCGGCCGTCGAAACCGAATAAGACGCAGTCGGTGGTCACAGACGGATGTGGATACTTGTAAGTGAACATATTGTTGTTATTTGATTAGACTTAAAGATAATGTGTGTTTTTTACGCAACCAAATATTTATATCACTTTCTGCATTCAACGTTTATGAAAAATTGCAAATGCCCCTGTAAAAGGCATCTATTTGCAGATTAAAAACGAGTTTTTTAATTTGAACAAATTGAAAAATTCGTATCGTCGCTTCGGAAAAACCATGAAAATCCGCAGTAGCGATGCGGATATATAGATAAGGGAGTTGGGGGGATTAATTCTCTGAAGAGGGAGCAAAAGAGCATTACATTCTCGACATAGATTTTGCCGAAGTGCTATAAGATAGACAGCCGGCAATATTATTGCAAACTATTCATTCTCTTTTTATGGTATCGGGCTCTTGAACTCTACAATTTACTAATCAACGTGAACAGACTATTCTTTGCTTAATTCCAGCATCCTCATTATGGGTTTGACGGCTTTTTCTGTCATATCTGATGAGATTTCGATGGTTGGCCACTCGTATTTCAGGGTGTTGTAGAGTTTGGGGAGTGTGTTGAGTTTCATGAATGCACACTCATTGCATGAGCAGCCAACTCCCTCAGTAAACTCGGGTGGGGCGGGGATGAAAGTCTTGTGAGGACACTCCTCCCTCATCTTATGAAGTATTCCGCTCTCCGTGGCGACGATGAATATTCTGTCGTTGTTCTCCGTTACGTATCTCAACAGGCCCGCGGTTGATGCCACAACATCAGCGACCTTTTGAATTGGAGCTGGACACTCGGGGTGTGCAAGAATTTTCGCTGTCGGATGACTTCTCTTCAGTTCGAGTATGCTTGAGAGAGAGAACCTCTGATGCACATGACAGCCGCCATTCCAAAGCAGCATCGTCCTGCCCGTTACGGAACAGATATATTCACCAAGATTCTTGTCTGGTCCGAAGATGATTTTCTCATCCTTGTCGAATGACTCTATCACCTTGCGTGCGTTGCTTGAGGTAACCACCACATCGCTTAAGGCCTTTACAGCTGCAGTTGTATTGACATAACTAACCACTTTATGGTCTGGATGAGAGGCGATGAACCGCTGCAGGTCGTCGGCATTGCAACTGTCTGCCAACGAGCATCCTGCATTGAGGTCAAGCACAAGCACCTTTTTGTTGGGGCAGAGAATCTTGTTTGTCTCTCCCATAAAATGGACGCCACACATCACGATGATGTCAGCGTCTGTCTCAGCAGCCTTCTGAGCCAAAGCAAGCGAGTCGCCCACAAAGTCGGCAATGTCTTGCACGGCGGCATCGGTGTAGTAATGTGCCAGAATCACCGCATTCTTTTCCGTGCGCATTCGACGTATCTCAGCGACTATGTCGATGGCTTCTGGTATAAGCTCATCGACATAGCCTTTTTCAATCCATGATTTCTTACTCATCATAATCGTATAGAATTGTTGACAGATAGCGTTCGCCTGTATCGGGGAGCAAGGCGACAATGGTCTTGCCCTTGTTCTCAGGGCGTTTTGCTAATTCTATTGCGGCATGCAAAGCTGCACCGCTACTGATACCAACGAGTAAACCCTCTGTACGTCCGACTCTGCGCGATGCCGAAACGGCATTATCGTTGCTGACGGGGAAAATCTCATCGACGACAGAGCCATTGAAGTTCTTTGGAACAAAACCGGCGCCGATGCCCTGTATCTTGTGCGCACCTGCTGCATTGCCCGATAGCACTGCTGAACTCTCAGGTTCTACGGCAACGATTCTTATATTCTTGTTTCTTTGTTTCAGAGCTTCGCCTACACCGCTCACTGTACCTCCTGTGCCTACGCCTGCCACGAAGATGTCCACTTTGCCGTCGGTGTCGTTCCATATCTCCTCTGCGGTGGTGGAGCGATGAATCGTAGGGTTAGCTGGGTTCTCAAACTGGCTCGGGATAAAAGAGTCGGGTGTTGCGCTGTGTAGCTCTTGAGCTTTGGCTATTGCACCCTTCATACCGTCCTTACCCGGAGTGAGTACGAGATTTGCGCCCAAGGCTTTGAGGAGTTTTCTGCGCTCTATGCTCATCGTGTCGGGCATGGTGAGTGTCAGTGGGTAACCTTTGATGGCTGCCACCCAAGCCAGACCTATGCCTGTGTTTCCGCTTGTAGGTTCGATGATGGCTGACCCTGATTTCAATAAGCCTTTGCGCTCGGCATCCTCAATCATAGCCAGTGCTATGCGGTCTTTCACGCTGCCGCCTGGGTTGAAATACTCAAGTTTCACAATCAGGCGGGCGTTAAGTTCTTCTGATTGTTCGATTTTGCGCAGCTCGACCAATGGAGTGCGTCCCACGAGTTCTGTGAGATTGTTATAAATTCTTTCCATAATTATATTTGTTCAAAAGCCTGAGACAAGTCCCAGATTATATCATCGATATGTTCCGTGCCGATTGAGAGGCGGATTGTTGACTGACTGATATTCTGCTCAACGAGTTCTTCTGGCGAGAGCTGGCTGTGAGTTGTTGTAGCGGGATGGATGGCCAGACTCTTTACATCGGCAACATTGGCGAGGAGGGAGAATATCTTTAGAGCATCGATAAACCGCCACGCTTCTTCCTTACCACCTTTTATTTCGAAGGTGAAGATAGAACCGCCGCCGCATGGGAACAGTTTTTTATATAATAGATGGTCTGGATGTGTCGGCAGTGATGGATGGTTAACCTTAGTCACCTTCGGGTGATGAGCGAGAAAATCCACCACTTTAAGAGCGTTCTCCACATGTCGCTCCACTCGAAGTGATAGTGTTTCGAGTCCTTGCAGAAGGATGAAGGCATTGAACGGAGAGATGGTAGCTCCCGTATCGCGAAGGATGACCGCTCTTATTCTTGTAACGAAAGCCGCTGGACCAGCTACATCAGCAAAGACTGCACCATGGTAGCTCGGGTCGGGCTTTGCGAGAGTCGGGAAGCGGTCGGAGTATCTCTTCCAGTCGAACCGTCCGCCTTCAACTATCACACCTCCAAGACTTGAACCGTGGCCACCAATAAATTTCGTTGCGCTCTCTACAACAATGTCTGC
>JABUTU010000055.1 GCA_021443545.1 Marinilabiliaceae bacterium
AAAGTTAAAGATGAAATGTAATTTTGTTGATTAAAAATTGATTCATCTTATGAGTAGAAAATTTGCAGCAATAGGACTTATATTGAAGTTCACCAAAGTGAGAAATTGTAAAGTCTCGATATGACATTGTTGTGTGTTAGTTTTGATAATATAACTTATGGACTTAAGATGTGAGATGCAAGTTTTCTTTAAAGAACGTATTAGTTTACTATGCGTAGATGAGAATGTTAAGAGTTTGATATTGAATAGGGCGTTTAAAGTATTGTTTTGTTGCTATTGCCTCTAAAGGTTATGGGGCAGGCTCATTTTGTAGTGGTCGATAGTTTGAGCCGCAGAGTGATTCCATTTGCTAATGTTTTCACGGCTGATAATGGTCTGTTCTTGGGGACGACTTCAGATGGGAATGGGAATGGAAATGTCACTGTTAATTTTTCCTTTAATCAATTAACTATTAGTCATATCGACTATGAGCAAGTGGTTATATCTGTGCCTTCAGATTCAGTTCGCTTACTTCCTAAAAACTATATTTTGTCTGAAGTTACAGTAAAGGATGATGAGCCATTGTGGGTCCGACATCTATTAAATAGAATTGTAGAGGTGAAGTCTAAGCTGTCTCGTGAAAGTATAGTAGATCGTCATTATCATTATATGTCTCGAAATGTATCTGATAGTAGTGGTTATTGGTTTGAAAACTCAGGAGTGCTTAGATTTCCTGTGTCTTCAAAAGATTGCATAAGGATAAGACCTTCTGCTGGTTATATTCATTATAAGGATAAATCTGCTGGATGTGACTTTACAAATCTCAAAAGAATGTTATATCACGACTTTATTCAGGAATTCGATAGCGATTTTTTGAGGAAACATACGTTTCGGCATAATGAAGATTATCACGCTGTTAATAATAGTATAATACAAATCTATTTTAAATCTAATAAGTATGGTAGTCAAGATAAGGGTTACATGGTTGTTGATACGGTTTCAAATTCCATTCTTTCTGTCGTGAGAGATACTGATTTTGATTATAATATAGACAATAATACAAACAGTTTTACGCGTGCTACAGTTAGTGCTGCTACAGGGTGGAAGTATACTGAATGGAAAGTTCGACAAGAGGCAGAATATCAAATAATCAATGGTGCATATTTTTTGGTGTCTTGCAAATATAAAGCATATTTACAGTCTGAATCTGACAGGGCAAAATACCATGGTAAGAAGTTTGATTCTTTTGAAGCTGAGGTTCTTTTTGACGACTCTGATGGTAGTGAAGAGTCGGGGTTTACAGATTTGTTGCGCCCTTGGTATGTTAAAATAATTGTTCCAAGAAGGAATGGATTGCAGAAGAAGCTCTGCAATCCATTCCTAAAGAATATATTTTATACTAAGTTGTTTTTTGTTTTTCAATTTTAGAGTGCAGGAACTTGTTACATAGCATACGAAGTGAGGTATTCTTTATACATGATGATGTTCAGGTAGGAGATAGTCATAAGGTATACTTGGTGTAAATCAAGTTCGTATAAGCGTGAAAGACTATTTTCTTAATGTTGAAATCTCACAAGTGTGCAGCTAAGATGCTTCCATACGAATCGACATGGTATAGAGAAGATTCTGTCAGAACTCGTTGAATGTTTTGACTGCAAAAATAAATTAAGGCGTCGGAGAAATGTCCTTCCCATCCAGACTAAGGCTGAGTGCTCATCTGAATGATTAGCCCACCAATGCTCATCTCCTATAGCCTTGCCATCTATAAAATCCAGATAGAAAATGGTATAGAAGTCGGTCAGCCTGTATATGGGAATCTTTGGACCGAACCTATTACCTTCAGTAATGAAGTTACAGCCTCTCTGGCAATAAGTAAAGGATTCATACTATCTGCAATAATGTGACACTGCAAATATAGCAACTATTCTGCATTTTGTTCTGTTTTTTGTACTTTTTCGTGTCTTTAAACATTAAAATACAAAAAACAACTATTATACTCTATTTAATTACCCACGCATCAATATCCAGTCAGATGCTCTTAAGTCTGAAGGAACATATAGTTGGTCGTTATCAGCTTATCATATTATGCACGGCGAATTTTGTAATTACCGTCTGCAAGGTTAAATTTGCCGCATGAATGTAACACGTTACAATTATTAATTAAAAACAACAAAGCCTATGAAACAGATATTTCAAAGCTTGCTTCTACTGCTCACGGCGAGCGTGGGAGCGATGGCAGACGAGGTGCAAGGCGTGACGGTGGAGTATACCGATGCGGGAACAGCAGCCTACGTGCAGGCCATCAGTGCCATAGGACGCATTGAGTTTGCGGATGGCAGAGCCTCCATTGTCTTCAAGGACGAGGCTGTTGATGCAGAAGACCTTGGCGCATTGACCAACATCAAGATGATTTCCTTCGGCATCGTGAATGAGGACGACATTAGCAAGAAGGAAGATACACCTACAGTCCTTGGCGAGATGACACGCACCATAGAGGTGAGCGTCTATCCAAATCCGACTGCCGACCATATCCACATCAGCGGAATGGGTGATGGGCAGACAGCACGACTGTTCACTTCGGGCGGCATCCTGGTGTGCTCGACAAGCGTGGCAGACATCAATCTTGGCGGAATGCCTGCGGGCGTGTACATCCTTCAGGTTGGCAAGGAGGTAGTGAAGATTATCAAGAAATAAACTAAAATCAGAAACAGACTAATATGAAGAAATTGATTCTATCTGCGCTTGCCCTTGTGGGCATGGGCGCTATCGCGACAGAGACGTATGCCCAGTTCTATGTAGTGAAAGACGGCAGGGTAATATTCAGCCTTGCAGAAGGCACAGCCGACTATATAGCATTTGAGAATCCTAACAAAATCGGTACGCCCGTTGACCTTGGCTTGCCAAGCGGCACACTTTGGGCCGACCACAACATAGGCGCGATGAATGCCCATGACGCAGGGTCATACTATGCGTGGGGCGAGATAACGACAAAGGATGTGTATAACTGGAGCACATACGAGTGGATGGACCACAGCTTAGACACTTGGAAAGGGTGTACAAAGTATACATTTGAAGATGGACAAACTGGTGGTGTTTGGTATGATTCTGAAGGTAAATTTATCGGTGATAACAAGGAGGAGCTGGAAGATGTAGATGATGTAGCTGTTCAGACATGGGGCGCAGGTTGGGCAATGCCTACGCATGAGCAGATGCAAGAACTTGTTGAAAAATGCGAATGGGAGTGGACAACGCTCAACGAAGTGCCAGGCTATAAGGTCAAGAGCAAAGCTGAGGGCAATGACAACTCGATCTTCCTTCCTGCCGCTGGTTACCGCAGGGATTCGGGCACGAACTATGTGGGCAGCTACGGCCACTACTGGTCGCGTTCGCTCTACTCGGAGGGCTCCGACTACGCGTGGGGTCTCTACTTCTACGAAGGCAGAGTGTCTATGAACAGCACGGACGACCGCAGCCGTGGTTTACTTGTTCGCCCCGTGCTCCGCTCTTCAGAACAGTAACCATGTCTCCCACCTACGGGCGGCGTACAGGGGAGGTTTTTGCGCCCAATGCCAGGGCGGTCCGCCTCGGAGAGGCAGACGGGGCCGCACGGGCATTGGTGGTAAAAACCTCCTTGTAGGCTTTGATATATGGGATAAGGAATATATAATATAAACCACGAAATACAGAAATGGCAATTCTGAAAGAGATAATAGAGAAGGAGAAACAGCGTGAAGGCATTGAGCAGTGCCTTCATTCTGTGCTTTTTCACATTTGTTTTGTAATTAAACACTTTTTTGTATCTTTGCACCGAGTATATAATACTCACTACTCATAACTCATAATAGCACTCAACTGTAGAGAAAGAATTTTTCAATATGGATGAAATAAAGAAATTAATGCAAAAACGCGCAGAGTCGCGTATGGGTGGCGGAGAAAAACGCATCGAAGCACAGCATGCAAAAGGAAAGCTCACGGCAAGAGAGAGAATAGCACTTCTTCTTGACCAGGGCAGTTTTGAAGAATATGATATGTTTGTAATGCACCGTTGTACAAACTTTGGACTTGAGAAGACACAGTTCCCAGGCGATGGTGTTGTTACAGGCAGTGGAACGATAAATGGCAGACTTGTATTTGTCTATGCGCAGGATTTCACTGTGATGGGTGGCTCTCTATCCGAGACGATGGCAAAGAAGATTTGTAAAGTCATGGATATGGCGATGAAGGTTGGCGCTCCTGTTATAGGACTTAATGATTCGGGTGGAGCACGTATCCAGGAGGGCGTTGCAGCGCTTGCTGGTTTCGGCGAGATTTTTGAGCGTAATATAATGGCCTCAGGAGTGATACCTCAGATTTCGGCAATACTTGGTCCATGTGCAGGTGGTGCTGTATATTCGCCAGCTTTGACAGACTTTATTTTGATGAATCGTACGAATAGTTATATGTTCCTTACAGGCCCTAAGGTTGTAAAAACGGTAACGTACGAGGAGGTCGACGAGGATTCGCTTGGAGGTGCTGGAGTTCATTCTCAAAAATCTGGAGTTGCGCATCTTGTCTCAGAGAATGAAGAGGAGGCAATGTCTACAATCAGAGAACTTTTGTCGTATCTGCCACAGAATAATACGGAAGAGGCTCCAGTAGTTGAGTGTAACGATCCAGTGGATCGACTTGAAGATGCGCTCAATGAGATTATTCCAGATGATGTCAATAAACCATACGATGTTAAGCAGATTATATTGAGCATCGTGGATAATGGCAAATTCTTTGAGATACAGAAAGACTATGCTCAGAATATAGTTATAGGTTTTGCTCGATTCAATGGTCGTTCAGTAGGTATCGTTGCAAACCAGCCAGCAAAGAACGCTGGAACTCTTGATATCAATGCATCGCGAAAGGCAGCTCGTTTTGTGCGCTTCTGCGATGCATTTAATATTCCTATTGTGTCGTTGGTTGACGTTCCTGGTTTCTTGCCTGGAACTGCACAAGAGTATGGTGGCGTGATTTCGCATGGTGCCAAGTTGCTGTTTGCTTATGGTCATGCTACGATTCCAAAGGTTACTGTTATACTTAGGAAGGCTTATGGTGGTGCATATATCGTTATGAGTAGCAAGCATCTTAAGGGAGACATTAACTATGCGTGGCCGACAGCTGAGATTGCTGTAATGGGACCGAATGGAGCTGTTGAGATTCTTCATAGCAAGAAGATTAAAGAGATTGAGTCGGCTGAAGAGAAGAAGAAATACGTAGATGAGGCAATCAGTGAGTATAAGGAGCTGTTCGCCAATCCATATAATGCAGCCAAGTATGGTTATATAGACGATGTTATTGAGCCACGTAATACTCGTTATCGTATCATTCGCGCGTTAGAGAGTATTGTGAATAAGCGTGATCAGAACCTACCTCGTAAGCATTCTAACTTGCCATTGTAAGCGAGATAACACTTCAAAGCACCTTATAAAGGTGAAGAATGAATGAATAAGATGAAAAGAAATAGTTTAAAATGTCTGTTTGTTGCATGCGCCTTATCGCTTAGTGCGTTTGTGAATGCGCAGACTGCCAGTGATCTTAGAATAAACGAGGTTACGGTAGAACGTGATTCACTTGGTAATGTGACAGAGGCGTGGATAGAGGTATTCAATCCGACATATTCGTCGGTTGATATGGCTCGTCTCTTTCTGAGTAACGACAGGTGTAACCTTTCGCTCTCTCTGGTTCCTGAGGGAACAACAGATACTCAGTTTATGCCACGCGGATATGTGGTGATAGATGGAGATGGACAGCGTTCACAGGGTCCAATGCATACAACATTTCCTCTTGGAGATAGTGAGTATGTCTACCTTATAGAGTCGAATGGAGTTATAGTTATTGACTCATGCATGGTGCCTCAGAACGGGACGATAGCTCGTTCGATAGATGGAGCAGGCGAGTGGATAACACCGAAAGACAAGAGTAAGGGATTCAATAACCAGATGGGGACTGTTATCAATAACGTAGAGCGGTTCAAGGTGGTTGACCCCTATGGATTAGGTCTGTCCCTCATAAGCATCTCAGTTGTTTTTGGAGTGCTTATACTCTTGGCAATTGTGTTCACGTATGTCGGAAACTTCTTTGTGTGGAGAGAGAAAAAAACTGAACAAAAGGTAGAAGAGGCAAAGAAACCAAAAGTTCAAGTAATAGCTTCTGATGAGTTGGATGAGGCTGCAATAGCAGCGGTTGTCGCAATGTATATGCTTGATGCACATGATGATGCTACAGGGCAGTTGACGATAGTGCAGAATAACAATGTCGGACATTGGCGATTCCCATTCCGAAAGCATTAATACTAACCATAAGTTATTTATTTAGATATGCAATATAACTTCAAATTAGGTGGCAAGAAATATTCGGCAGAGGTAGAGGAAGCCGATGATAACAAACTTCAGATAAAACTCAATGGCAAGCAGTATGAGGTTGAGATTGATCGTCCACAAGCTGCCCCAAAACCAGTGGTTCCAGTTGCTAATGTTCAAAAGCCAGCGCCATCTGCGCCTGCATCACCATCACCACGTCCATCTGCTGGAGGAAATAGTATAACATCTCCTCTTCCTGGAGTAGTGCTTGATATCAAGGTCAAAGAGGGCGATACGGTTGCGGTTGGCCAGGTTGTCATGGTGATAGAGGCGATGAAGATGGAGAACAACATTGAAGCCACACAAGCAGGAACAGTTTCTCGAATATTGAAGGCCAAGGGCGATGCTGTTATGGAGGGTGATGTGCTCATCCAATTGTAACATATCGTGTAACTTATAATTTTTAGAAAGTGGAAACATCATTTATAGAATTTATAGGACAAAGTCTCACGCAGTTCTTTGGGTACACAGCGTTTGCTAATTTTACAATTGGTCACATTGTGATGATATGCGTAGGTTTGTTCTTCATCTACCTTGCTGTAGCAAAGGAGTATGAGCCTATGTTGCTTGTGCCGATAGGCTTTGGTATCCTCATAGGAAATATTCCTTTTGTAGGAGGATTAAAGATAGGAGTTTACGAGACGGGTTCCGTTCTTAACTATCTCTATTTTGGAGTTTCTCAAGGCGTCTATCCCCCATTAATATTTTTAGGAATTGGGGCCATGACTGATTTCTCTGCGCTCATAAGTAACCCCAAAATGGTACTTATTGGAGCGGCTGCCCAAATAGGTATTTTTGGAGCGTATGCAACTGCTTTGGCATTAGGATATTCTCCCAATGAGGCTGGAGCCATTGGTATAATTGGCGGTGCAGATGGTCCCACGGCGATATTCCTGTCGTCTAAGCTGGCCCCCGATTTGATGGGCGCTATAGCGGTATCTGCCTATTCATATATGGCCTTAGTGCCTGTTATCCAACCTCCAATCATGAGATTATTGACGAATAAGGAGGAGAGATTGATTCGTATGAAGACACCACGAAAGGTGACGAAAAGTGAAAGGATTATCTTCCCTGTAGTTGGTTTGCTTATGACGTGTTGGTTGGTGCCCAGTGGTTTGCCATTATTAGGAATGTTATTCTTCGGAAATCTTCTCAAGGAGAGTGGTGTTACAAAGCGTCTTGCAGATACTGCCAAAGGTCCGCTGATTGACATCGTTACAATCCTCATAGGAGTGACTGTAGGGGCTTCAACGCAGGCAACGTCATTCCTGACAATTAAGTCGATAGGTATTTTTGCATTAGGAGCTGGCTCATTTGTTCTTGCAACAGCGGGCGGAGTTCTCTTCGTGAAGTTCTACAATCTTTTTGTTAAGAAAGAGAATCGTATTAATCCGCTCATAGGAAATGCTGGAGTATCAGCGGTGCCTGACTCTGCACGAGTTTCACAAGTGGAGGGCTTGAAATATGATAAATCCAACTATCTGCTTATGCACGCTATGGGACCGAATGTTGCTGGTGTGATAGGTTCAGCAGTAGCAGCTGGTATAATTCTAAGTTTCTTCAGTTAATTTATATACTATACCGATTTAGTTTAATAGCTTATGAATATTCAACAAACCTCTTTCGGACAAATAGAAGGAAACGAAGTGTTGCTATATACTCTCGATAATGGAACGGTTCAGGTTGGAGTTACAAATATCGGAGCAACGATAACTTCTATTCGTATGCCAGATAAAAATGGGGAAGTTGCGGATGTCGTTCTCGGTTTTGATAATCCAAAGACATATCTCGACCCAGAGTACCTTGCAGGCGGTTTTTTCCTTGGTGCAACAGTCGGACGATTTGCAAACCGTATCCAGAAGGGAGAGTTTACGATTGATTCGAAGAAATATCAGGTAGAGATAAACAATGGACCTAATCATCTACATGGTGGAACAGGTTCGTTTAATACGAAATTCTGGAAGTCAGAGCAGATACAAGGCGATTCATGTGTGGGTGTGCGTATGACTTATGTTAGCCCTCATATGGAGAATGGTTATCCTGGACAGTTGACAACTACGGTCACTTTTAAGTTGGATTCTGACAATTCTCTTCAGATTTCATATCAGGCCCAGACAGATAGAACGACGATTCTGAATCTGACTAACCACTCGTACTTCAATCTCAAGGGTGAGGGGACGATTTTTGACACGAAGGTACTTATGCAGGCATCGAACTATACTCCTAAGGATGAATACTGCATCCCGGATGGTAGTATAGAGTCGGTTTCTGGTACGCCGTTAGATTTTACATTTGAGCATACAATTGGTGAGCGTGTTCATATGTATGAGGATGGTTATGACCATAACTATGTAATCAATGGAAATCGCGGACAATTGAGGAAAGCAGCAGAAGCATGGGATGAGAAATCGGGACGTAAGATGGAGTTCCTCACTACAGAGCCAGGTTTCCAATTCTATTCTGCTCATTGGTTGAATGGGAAGTGGGGAAGAACACCAGAGTCAAAGAACAAGTTTGTCTCGTATGGAGGTTTTTGTTTCGAGGCACAACATTTTCCTGACTCTCCAAATAAACCACAGTTTCCTTCGACACAATTGAAACCTGGTGAGACGTATACACAAACTACAGTGTATAAGTTTTCGGTAATGAAATAGTTTTTAGTTATAAGTACATTGAAATATTAATAGGGGTATGTCAAAGTTTTGACATGCCCCTTTATGAATATTATGAAGGCAATAGATACATTTAGAACACCACCATATATGCATAATTGTGCTCAAGCGGTGGCGAATCATTGGAAGGTGTTGTTTGAAAATACAGACATAGTAAGTGAGTATTCCCCATACGTTGGAGGTAAAGCTCCTGAGGGGTATTGCGGAGCATTATATGCGGCAATGCAAGCGTGCCAGTCGCAACAGGAAGCAATTAAGACTGAATTCGCGAATATAGTAGGAGCAACTCATTGTATAGATATAAAGCGCAATGCAAAGACATCTTGTCATGTGTGCGTTGATACAGCCGATGAATTAGTAGCTAAATATTCAAAACTGTTACGAGGTGAAGAGTAAGTATTTAGATATATTTATCGATTTTGATGATACGTTATACGATACGCATGGCAATGCTGTAATCTCGTTGCAGGAACTCTTTGAACAATATAATTTCTCAGAATACTTTGATAACCTCGATGATTTTACGGTGCCATTTTGGGAGGCGAACGAACAATTATGGGCGCAATATGCCTTAGGAGAGATAACACGTGATTTTCTTATTATTGAGCGTTTTCGTCGACCCTTGTCATTCGGTCGAGGGTTAGACCCTTCGGAGGCCTTTTGTCTTGAGGTGAGTGACTGTTATCTTGAGATTTGCAGTAATAAATCGGGAGTTGTAGAGGGTTGCTATGAATTGTTAGACTATCTGAAGCAGAATGGATACAAACTTCATTTGTGTAGTAATGGATTTCACGAGGTCCAGTACAAAAAACTTGCATCATCCCATTTGACAGAATACTTTGATACGATTGTTCTGTCGGAAGATGCGGGGGCGAATAAACCAAGCAATGAGTATTTTGAATATGCGTTCAGAGTGACGAACGCGCAACCAGCTTCTACTATAATGATAGGAGACAATCTGAAGACAGATATTCTTGGAGCTAAGAATGCGGGGATAGATCAGATATACTTCAATCGAAGAGGCGGACAAGTGTCGAACAGAAGCGAGGTAACGTATGAGGTTACATCGCTGAAGGAAATATTGACAATTCTTTGATTACGACTCTTTAACCTGACTTGGAGTGTATCCGAACTGGGCTTTGAATTGACGAGAGAAGTATTTGACATCAGAATAACCAATTTCGAAAGCTACTTCGCTGACGTTATATCCTTTCTTCAAAAGCTCAGCTGCTATTTTAAACTTAATCTGTCGTACAAATTCGAGAGGACTTTGGTTCGTCAAGCCCTTCACTTTGTTGTAGAATACAGTTCTCGACATATTGAAGTGTGATGCGAAGTCGTCAATTGCCAAGTCTTGTTTGAAGTTCTCCTCAGTAAAGTGTACGAGTTCTTTAAGGAACTCTTCATCTTTAGAAGGAATATGAAGAGAGATGTCTTGATAATTGCCTGGATTCTTAATGTTTGCAGAACTTGAAGAGGATTCTATAGATATAGGAACACCTGTAATCTGCGTAACCAACTGGCTCTTGCGTACGAAAATGTTGTCTATTATTGTACGCAGATGTTCCATGTTGAAGGGTTTGGAGATGAAGGCGTCTATTCCAAGTTTAAGGGTTTCAATTTCGTCCTCAATTGAAGACTTGGCGGTTAGTGCAATTATTGGAATATGGCTTGTCTCCATCTCCTTCTTGAGAGTCTTTATCATCGTAGTTCCGTCCATTACAGGCATCATTAAATCAGTTATTATGATGTCTGGAATCTGTTCTTTGACAAGGATGAGAGCTTCATTGCCGTTAGATGCACCAACGCATATATATGAGTTTGATAGGGATTGGAATAGGTAATTTTGGATTTCGGTGTTGTCCTCTACTATGAGTATGCGTTTAGCATCTGCAGGTACGTTATGGACGTCGCATGAAACACTTCCATTGTATGTTTCGCTTTCATCTTTATCATCAAAAATTTCACCCAGTATACTATTCTGTTGGTTGTTACTTTTATGAGTAGATTGAACAAAAGATATATCAGGGTTATTTTCGAGATGATTCCTTCCTACTGGGATACGTACGGTGAAAGTAGAACCGATACCTTTGCGGCTTTGAACAATAATATCACCACCATGTAACTTAACCAGTTCGTAGGCGAGTGACAAGCCTATGCCAGTTCCTGAAAGAGCGTTTGAGGATAGGATAGTATATCGTTTAAACAGCTGACTCTGCTCGGCTTCAGTCATTCCGCACCCCTCATCGCTTATTAATATGTATGAGGCTGAATTGTCTTGAGTGACGCGGACATTGATATTTTTTCCATCTTCTGTAAACTTCATAGCGTTAGAAAGAAGATTGTAGACAACTGTATCAATCTCTTTGGCGTCAATCCATACGCTCTGCATGCCCTCCTGAATTTCAATTCTGTAATTGATATGCTTGTGGTCGGCAAGTAGTTTGAAGCTGTCATAAACATCTTTTACAAGTTGGCCAATGTTGCATTGAGAAACTTCCAGATTCATTTTTTTATTCTGTATTTTCCGGAAGTCAAGCAGTTGGTTTATTAAGAGAAGTAAACGATTGGAGTTGCGCCTAACAATCATCAGATTGTTATGGACGTCAATAGGTAAATCCTCCCTTTTGTTGAGGCTTTCGATTGGAGCTACAATCAGAGTCAGAGGTGTTCGTATCTCATGAGCTATATTGGTGAAGAACTGCAGTTTGACATCGTTCAGTTTCTTTTCAAGCTTCAGTTCGTGCCGGAAGTGGCTGAAACGTCTGATGGTTCTGTATATAGAGTAAGCGATGATTCCAAATATAATAGCGTAGATAGTATAAGCCCACCATGTCTTCCACCATGGTGCATCTATCTTGACGATGAGGTCGCGTGAATTGTCCGACCAATTACCATTGCGGAAAGTATGTTTGACTCTGAAGGTGTATGTTCCAGGCTTTATATTTGTATAACGGGCATAAGTCTGACCTCCGACATTATTCCATTCATCGTCAACGCCCTCAAGGATATATTTGTATAGAACGTTGTGCTGGTCGAGATAATCCAATGTGTGGAAATCTATTGTAAAAGAAGTTTGCGAAGGAGACAGATGAACGGAGGAGGCGTAAGCGATATTCTCGTTAAGTGGTTCATCTTCGCCTATAGGGTATTCGTACCCACCAATAAGCATTCGAGTGAGAACAAGGTTACTCTCGTAAGGGGTGGTAGATATTTGTGTTGGCGAGACTATAATGAAGCCACGGAATCCCCCAAAGACCATTCTTCCGTTTTTTATTGTGCATCCTGTAGCTTCTGAAAATGAATTAAAACTTAAACCCGATTTGTCATTATAAGCTTCAAAAGAACGAGTTTTGAGGTTCATTTTGCATAGTCCGTTTTCAGTAGCAAGCCAAATAGCATCTTTAGATGTTTGGGCAATGCTATATACAGCGTTATTACATAATCCATCTTTAGTATTGAAGTTCTCGTATATAGCGTTTCCATTTTTATCGAAAGTCATAATATCCAGACCTCCGCCAATGGTAGCAAAATATATTGATTCTTCTGAATCTTCGTATACCTGACATATGTCGTTATAACTCATTGTGTTATTGTCGGCGGAGTGTACGAAATGTTCGAAGTTGATAGAGACGGCATTTAAATCATCTTTTTTGATGCGACAAGCACCATTAACAGTAGCGACCCATAAGTCACCATTATGGTCAACCAGAAGATTTCGAACCTTGTCTGATAAGATATTAGAATTGTTACTGTTGAAACTATTTGTATGGAATCTTCCTTCGGGAGTATGAGTCATTCGGGAAATGCCACCACCAAAGGTCCCAATCCATATATTACCACTCTTGTCCTCCGTCAGTTTATAGGCGTTCATACTTGCAAGTTCTCCATTGGTGTTAACGGAAGAAAATTGGGAGAAATATAGAGGGGATTTGCTAATATTGGCATAGTCAGGTTTCTGTTTGCTGACCAATACTCCCTCGCCCTTTGTAGCTATCCAAAGGAGTCCTTTGCTGTCGACCATCATGTCGTATGTTAAGGAGTGAATCTCACCATTGTCGGAGTTGAGACCATCCAATGTTCTAATCATGTTTCCATTGGCGTCATATATGTAAATATGCCCACTCTTAGTAGCAACCCATAAGTTGCCGGCGGGGTCCTCCATAATAGCTCTTACGACATTGTCGACTTGAGAATTTTGATTGTTATTAGGGATAATATTGCGAAAGGCTTTATTCTCGGTTATGATTTTTACTAATCCACCTCGGTATTGACCTGTCCCGACCCATAGTTGGCCAGATGGGTCCTGTGCTATACAATGAACTATGTTTGAAGGGATAGAGTAGTCGTCATTGGCGTTGTTTCTAAACTCTTCAAATTTGTCCTCCATACGATTATAACGAACCAATCCGCCACCATGAGTTCCTATCCAAAGATTTTTATTTCCATCTTCAAAGAAAACGGGACGTTCGAGGTCGATTGTTGGAGCAAGATATTCTGGTGTAAGCTGATAGTATTTCGACTCGGAGTTGGCAATATTGAAACGAGTGACACCTGGCTTCTCAGTTGTAATCCATAGTTGATGGTACTGGTCGGTGTATACCTTGTCGACTTTTTGTTTGCCGTAGCCATGAAACTTTATCTCTGTAAGATTGTTATTGATTGCAGAGTGAAGATATGCATGACCATCGAAAGTGGCAATAAAAGCCGCAGTGTTATCAGGAATAGTTTGTAGGTATGTGATGTGATGGAGGTTTTCAGAAATGGACGGAATTATGTTTTTGCTATCTATAGAACGTCCAAAGAGAGTGAAAGAAACAGGCTCATTTTCAGTTCCTATGAGTATTGTGGTTCCATACTGGCATATAGCACCAGTGAAAGAATACTTTTCGTGCGAGATGTTAATCTCGATGTTGTCTTCTATAATCTCTTTTTCTGACAATCTGACCAGACCATTGCTCAGTAAGATCCAAAGGTTTTTGTTGCTGTCGACGAAAAGATTCTTAACCTCGCGGTTGTTGAATGTCAAGTTCTTGTATTCGTATCTGTTATCCTCGTTAAGTCGGAGGATGTAGGCACCAGAGTGAGTAGAGCCTACAATAACTATTGAGTCGCTATATTGCGAAAAAGATGTAGCTGGTTCAGCTACAATACCCTTTTGTTCGGGAAGAATGCCGAATTCTTCGTGACGTTGGTCGAAATACTGGAAACAGCCATCATAAGTCTTGACCCATACATAGTTAGCTTTGTCGACCCAAAGGTTGACGACGCGGTTATTGTTGGATGAACTTTGATTATTGAAAAACCTGAAACGTTCGCCATCAAAGCGGTCGATTCCGTTCAATGTGCCAACCCAAATGAACCCATTCTGGTCACAAGCCATGCTATAGACAGAATTTTGGGAGAGTCCTTGTTCGCTGCCATAGTATTCAAATTTGAGGATATTTTGTGCTATTATGGCAAAAGGACAAAGGGCAACTATTGTTGCTGAAAATATGAATTTAAAAATATGCTTCATTCCCCATTACTAATTCATGCGATATATGCAAATATATGCAAGTTTTCAAATATCACCATATTTTACTTCATTTAAATTGCTATATAAACGATTCGACAGAGCATGCCTATTAATGATGATATTGGAAAGATGATAGTAAAAATGTTATAGTTCAGAAACAAACGAAGGGGATTAGTCGTACACATATGCGTTAATATAAAATTCCCAAAAATGAAAATAGTCAATCTATTACCACTACTCCTTTCTTTTGTGGCTTTTCTTTTGTGCGGTTGTTCTGATGATGATAAGCAGGAAGAGATTGTTTCGGAGTTGAATTTTTTGAAAGGCACGGAGTTTTCGGTGTCGATAAAGGCCGATGGCGGTTCGGCAAGTACGTTGGTAAATTCCACTTCAAGTATTAGCTTGCATACGATAGTTGATTGGGTCAGTACGTCGGTTACTGAGGTGTCAGAAAATACCTATTCAGTTCAAATAGACATTGCTGCGAACAGTTCAGCCAACGAAAGAAAAACTGGTATTTATCAGTTAAGAATAGAGGTTGTTCAAGCTGGAAAGAGAGCAGTCATTGAGGCAAAAGAGTTGAATGAGGTTGCTAAATTGCTTGGTATAGGATGGAATCTCGGAAATCATTTCGATTCGTATGGCATGACGAAGTATTCTTGGTGGGATTTGTCCACACCATCGCAATCGCTGTATGATAAATTAAAAGAGTATGGTTTCTCATCAGTTCGCATACCCGTTACATGGTATCCATATATGGGCGCGGCGCCTGATTATACTATTGAGTCAAAATATCTCGATTTGATTGAGTCGAATGTTTCAATGGCTTTGAAGTCAGGTTTAGCAGTCGTTATCAATATTCACCATGATGGAGCGGAGTCGAAGAATTGGCTTGACATAAAAGGTGCAGCTAAATCGGCAGAGAGAAATGATACTGTCAAGGCTGAGATAAAAGCAGTATGGACGCAGATAGCCAATCGTTTTGCTGATTTCGATGAGTCGCTTGTTTTTGAGGGATTTAATGAGCTCCATGATGGCGGTTGGGGCTGGGGTGACAACCGAAAAGATGGGGGTAAACAATATGCTATTCTGAATGAGTGGAATCAGCTTTTTGTGGATGTGGTACGAGGTACTGGAGGAAACAATGCAACACGTTATCTGTCAGTTCCTGCCTATTCTACAAACATAGACTTGGCAAAATCGGATTTTGTTCTGCCTAAGGATGTGGTAAGTGATAAGTTGATATTGTCAGTACATTTTTATGACCCATACAACTTTACGTTGGAAGATTCTAAGAGTGAATGGGGTCATACGGGAGATGCTTCCAAGAAAGTTGATGGAAGTGATGAGACGTATGTTTTGAAACAGTTTAAAGTTTTGTACGATACATTTGTAAAAGATGGTGTCCCAGTGTACATCGGAGAGTTCGGGTGTGTTCGTCGTTCTGATTCAAGGTCAGAGCAGTTCCGTCGTTATTGGCTGGAGTATATTGTAAAAGCAGCCAAGACGTATAGTCTGCCATTGATGTATTGGGATAATAATGCAAAGGAAACTGGGCTGGAGAACTCTGGAGTTATTGACCATTCTACTGGAAGTCTGAACAATAGCGATTCTGAGACAGTAGTCAATTTGATGACGTCAGCCTGGAACAAGGATGATGAAGAGTATACCATAGAGTGGGTGTATGACAACCAGGCGCCAGAATAATAGGTAATCCAACCATAAAAAAAGAGTGTGAGACGAATTATTGTCGGCTCACACTCTTTTTTTGACTTATTAGCTTGCGAGTGAGGAACTCGCAAGCTAAGTGTTAGTTTTTCTTAGCCAGTATGTCGCGTATTTCAGTCAGAAGAACCTCCTCTTTTGTTGGTTCTGGTGCTGTTGGAGCCTCAGGTTTCTGCTCATCTTTCTTTGTCAGCTTTGTAATGATGCGTATTACGCAGAATATAGAGAAAGCGATGATGAGAAAGTCGAAAGATGTCTGGATGAAGTTGCCGTAATTGAGTGTGACAGACTCAGAACCCTCAGAGGCATCTTTGATAACCCATTTAAGGTCAGTGAAGTTTACGCCACCAATCAATACACCGATAGGAGGCATAATGATATCCTGAACGAGAGATGTGACGATTTTTCCGAAAGCACCGCCAATGATTACGCCGACAGCCATGTCAACGACGTTTCCCTTCATAGCGAAGGTTTTGAAATCTTGAAAGAAATTTGATTTAGCCATTTTTTATTGTTTTAATATAATATCTATTCCTAACTAATAGAGACTCAGCATAGTAATAACTTGACTCTTATATTAAGCTTTTTGTTTTACGCATATATGCAGATAATGGGTGCAGGGTTACAGATAAAGATGAAAATAACGACAGATGTAACTATTTTTATTCATTACAAATTGCAAAAATAATCTAAATTTGTAACCTCGACTTTGCAAAAGTAATTGAGAACTGATTAATTTTGTGCTGTGTTTATAGGTAAAGAAGGTAGTGCAAACTCTCTTTAAGATATATAACGACTTATTAGAAGAGCTTTCTCCGTGGATTAGGAGGGGGTTAATGGATGATATAGATTGGTCATCGCGACTAATTGGAATAAAGGGAGCGCGAGGAATAGGGAAGACCACCTTTTTGCTTAATTATGCGCGTCGTATAGAGGGGAAGAGAAGGTGTTTGTATGTTGATCTTAATAATTTCTATTTTTCTACTCATACGATTATTACCTTGGCGGAGGATTTTCGCAAATTGGGTGGAAATACTCTATTACTTGATCAGGTGTATAAATATCCCGATTGGAGTAAGGAGTTGAGGTATTGTTATGATAATTTCCCGGATTTGCAGATAGTCTTTACTGGGTCGCCGGTAATGCGGCTAAAGGAGGAGAATCCGGAGTTGCATGGCTTGGTTAAGGTGTATAGTCTTGAGGGTTTTTCATTTCGAGAGTATCTCAACTATAAGACGGGGATGAATTTCTCTAAGCTATCGCTCAGTGATATTGTTGATAATCATGTTGACATTTGTCATGAGATAGTTTCAAAAGTTAAGCCGCTTGCCTTTTTTGGTGATTATTTGCGAAGTGGGTTCTATCCCTATTTCCTTGAGGAGAAGAATCCTTTTGGAGCGATGATAAAAACCATTAATCTTGTTCTTGAGATAGAGATAAGTTATCTGCAACAGATAGAACATCGATGTATTCCGAAGTTGCGTAAGTTGTTATATCTCATAACGCAGCAGGCCCCAATGCAGCCTAACGTGTCGAGGTTAGCGATAGAGATAGATGCGTCGCGTGCGACGGTGATGAATTATATGGTATATCTTAAGCAGGCGCGTCTGATACACTTGCTTTATCAGGATGGTGATTCGGAGGGACAGAAGCCTGCGCACATATATATGCAAAACCCCAATCTGATGTATTTGTGTAATTATGGAGGTGTTGAGCCGGATGCGTTATATAAGACATTCTTTTTTAATCAGTTGGGATATATAAATATGCTGACGCATGGTAAGCGAGGGGATTTTTGTGTGGATGGCGACCGTTGTTTCAGCGTTGGAAAGACCAAGAAGCTACAAACAGATGTTATTCAAGCTAAAGAGATGATAGAGATAGGAGAGCGAAATGTGGTTCCTCTATGGCTCTTTGGTTTTAGGTATTAGATGATAATTTTTTAGTTAAAATAGTCTCAAACAATAGTTAGTGTTTAATAAAATGGCAAAAGAAAAGAAATTCATCACCTGTGATGGTAATGAGGCCGCAGCGCACGTAGCGTATATGTTTACGGAGGTTGCTGCAATCTATCCTATCACACCTTCTTCTCCAATGGCTGAGCATGTTGACGAGTGGTCGGCTCAGGGACGCAAGAACCTTTTTGGAGACACAGTAAGTGTACAAGAGATGCAGTCGGAGGGCGGTGCAGCAGGCGCTGTACATGGTTCTCTTCAGGCTGGAGCTCTTACGACAACCTTTACTGCTTCGCAGGGTCTTCTCCTAATGATTCCTAATATGTACAAGATTGGAGGTGAGTTACTTCCATCAGTATTCCATGTCTCTGCACGTACAATAGCATCTCATTCGCTCTGTATCTTTGGTGATCATAGCGATGTCATGGCTTGCCGTCAGACAGGCTTCGCAATGTTTTGTGAGGGGTCTGTACAGGAAGTTATGGATCTTTCAGCAGTAGCGCACCTCGCTTCAATTGAGACACGTGTTCCATTCATCAATTTCTTTGACGGTTTCCGTACATCACACGAGTACCATAAGATTGAGTTGATGGATATGGAGGATATCCGTCCTCTCGTTCGTTGGGATAAGATTAAGGAGTTCCGCGAGAGAGCTTTGTCACCTGAGCATCCACAGGCTAAGGGTATGGCAGAGAACCCTGAGACATTCTTCGCACATCGCGAGAGCTGCAACTCATTCTACGATGCAGTACCAGCAGTTGTAGAGAAGTACATGGCTGAGATATCAAAGATAACTGGTCGTGAGTACAAGCCATTCACATATTATGGTGCTGCAGATGCTGATCGCGTGATAATTCTTATGGGTTCTGCAACAGAGGCAGCTCGTGAGGCAATCGACTACATGACAAAGCGTGGCGAGAAGGTAGGTATGGTTAGCGTACACCTCTATCGTCCATTCTCTGTAGAGCGACTTCTTGCATCTGTTCCAAAGACAGTTAAGGCAATAGCAGTTCTCGACCGTACAAAGGAACCAGGCGCTAATGGCGAGCCTCTCTACCTTGATGTTAAAGATGCATTCTATGGTCAGTCAAATGCTCCTATAATCGTTGGTGGACGCTACGGACTTGGTTCGTGCGATACAACACCTACAATGATAACAACAGTATTTGACAATCTTAAGCTTCCACAGCCACTTGATCACTTCACGATTGGTATCAATGATGATGTGACACATCGTTCTCTCATGGAGAAGGAAGAGATACCGATGGGTGGCGAAGGTATGTTTGAGGCTAAGTTCTTCGGTCTTGGCGCTGATGGTACAGTTGGTGCAAACAAGAACTCTGTAAAGATTATCGGTGATAATACCAATAAGTATTGTCAGGCATATTTCTCATACGACTCAAAGAAATCTGGTGGTTTCACATGTTCGCACCTTCGTTTTGGTGATAATGAGATTCGGTCTACGTACCAGATTAAGACACCTAACTTCGTTGCTTGTCACGTACACGCTTACCTGCATATGTACGATGTGACACGTGGTTTGCAGAAGAATGGAACATTCTTGCTGAATACTCTTTGGGATGGTGAGGAGCTTGTTAAGCAACTTCCTAACAAGGTTAAGAAGTGTTTTGCACAGAACAACATCACTGTTTACTACATCAACGCAACAAAGATTGCAAAGGAGATTGGCATGAAGCCAACAAATACGATTCTCCAATCCGCATTCTTCCGCATTACGGGTGTTATTCCAGTAGAACTTGCTATTGAGAAGATGAAGGCAGCAGCTCTTAAGTCGTATGGCAAGAAGGGTCAGGATGTTGTCGATATGAACTACGCAGCTATTGATCGTGGTGGCGAGTACAAGCAGCTTCCAGTGGATCCAGCATGGGCAAATCTGCCAGATGATCCAAAGGCTGTTAATAATGATCCAGCATATATCAACGACATCGTTCGTCCTATCAATGCTCAGAATGGAGATCTTCTCCCAGTATCAGCATACAAGGGTATTGAGGATGGTACATGGGAGCAGGGTACAGCTGCTTATGAGAAACGTGGCGTAGCTGTCATGGTTCCGAAGTGGGATGCTGCTAAGTGTATTGAGTGTAACAAGTGTGCATTTGTATGTCCTCACGCATGTATACGTCCATTCGTTCTTGATGAGAATGAGAAGGCTGGATTCACAGCTGAGACTCGCGAGATGAAGGCACCTGCAACACTCAAGGGTATGCATTTCCGCATACAGGTAGGTGTTATGGACTGTCTTGGTTGCGGTAACTGTGCTGATGTATGTATGGCAAAAGAGAAGGCTCTCACAATGGTTCCACTCCAAAGCGAACTTGCTGAGGCTGCCAACTGGGAATATTGCGTTAAGAATGTCAAGTCTAAGCAAGAACTTGTTGACGTTAAGCAGAGTGCTAAGAATTCGCAGTTTGCAACACCTCTATTTGAGTTCAGCGGTGCTTGTGCAGGATGTGGTGAGACACCATACGTTAAGCTGATTTCACAACTCTTTGGAGATCGTCAGATGGTTGCAAATGCAACAGGTTGTTCGTCAATCTACTCTGGTTCAATACCTTCAACCCCATATACAAAGAACGAGAAGGGTCAGGGTCCAGCATGGGCTAACTCACTCTTTGAGGACTTTGGCGAGTTCGGTATGGGTATGGTGCTTGCCAACAAGAAGATGAAAGAGCGTATCCAGCGTCTGCTTGAGGAGATGATGGCATCAGATAAGGCAAGTGCCGAGTATAAGGCAGCTGCTCAGGAGTGGATTGAAAATCAGAACGATGCTGAGGGTTCTAAGAAGGCAGCAGAAAAGCTTATCCCTGAGATAGAGAAGAGCGCTGCAGCTGGTTGCCCAGTATGTGCACAACTCAAGGAGTTGAGTCACTATCTCGTTAAGAGAAGCCAGTGGATTATTGGCGGTGATGGTGCTTCATACGATATTGGTTACGGAGGTCTTGATCACGTTCTTGCATCAGGCGAGGATGTCAATGTCTTTGTAATCGATACTGAGGTATACTCTAATACAGGTGGTCAGTCGTCAAAGGCTACACCAATTGCAGCAGTGGCACAGTTCGCTGCAGCTGGAAAACGTATTAAGAAGAAGGATCTTGGTCTTATGCAGGCAACCTACGGATATGTATATGTTGCACAGGTAGCTATGGGTGCTGATAATGCACAGTGCTTGAAGGCTATCAAAGAGGCAGAGGCATATCCTGGTCCTTCACTCGTAATTGCTTATGCTCCATGTATCAACCATGGCCTGAAGGCTAAGGGTGCTATGGGTAAGAGTCAGGAAGAGGAGAAGAAGGCTGTTGAGTGTGGTTACTGGCATCTCTGGCGTTTCGATCCTCGTCTGGCTGCAGAGGGTAAGAATCCATTCCAGATGGACTCAAAAGTTCCACAATGGGATAAGTTCCAGGAGTTCCTCGATGGTGAGGTTCGTTTCTTGTCACTTAGAAAGGCATTGCCAGCTAAGGCAGACGAGCTCTATGAAGCAACAAAGAAGGCAGCTCAGGAGCGTTACGCTACATACATTCGAATGAGTCGTATCGACTACTCGGCTCCTATTGATTCGCTCTAATAAAAGCGATACATATAGAATAATTAAGACGCCACACTGCATTTAGCAGGGTGGCGTCTGTCTTTTGTAAAGCTGAAGAAGAGGGTTGTTATATTTCCTGTTAGGGTATTCTGCGTGGGTGAGATTATCTTCAAGAAATCAAAGTCTGTCTGTTAAAAGGAGGTGGTAAATCAGTCATGGAGAATAATAAAAGAGGTGAACACCTCAGATTGGGGTTCACCTCCTACTCGATTTGTTTTTGAGTTTCGTCGGATATAACAGAGGTTGTCTGATTATTTTCCGAAATATCTTTGGAACAGACCGTAGAAGCCACGTCCGTGACGAGCCTCATCCTTCGCCATCTCGTGAACGGTGTCATGGATAGCGTCAAGGTTCTGTGCTTTTGCGTTCTTTGCAATGCGCATCTTGTCTTCGCAAGCGCCAGCCTCAGCATTCATTCTCTTCTCGAGGTTGGTCTTTGTGTCCCATACAACATCGCCCAATAACTCAGCGAACTTAGCAGCGTGCTCAGCCTCTTCCCATGCGTAGCGTTTAAAAGCCTCTGCAATCTCAGGATATCCCTCGCGGTCGGCCTGACGGCTCATAGCCAAGTACATACCAACCTCTGTGCACTCGCCATTGAAATGAGCGTTGAGGTCCTTAACCATCTCAGCGTCACAACCCTTAGCAACACCGATTTCGTGCTCTGTGACGAACTTGAGGGCAGCTGCCTCATCCATTTTCTTGAATTTATCGCTTGGTACCTTACATTGAGGGCACTGTGCTGGTGCAGCTTCACCTTCGTATACGTAGCCGCAAACTGAACAAATAAACTTTGCCATATTATTCTGTCTTTTATTTAAATGTATTGATGTACGCAAATATAATCAAATTATGTTGTTCTTTCGCAACTACTTCTTAAATATACCGCTTTATTTCTTTAAATCACCCTTCATGAAAATGAGTTCGTTTATCTCTTTGAGCCTATCTTCGTACCATGAAATTTTGCCCTCGTCTTGGTTGCTGGTTGTAGTTTCGTTTGTTACTTTTACCAGTTTTTCAATCCATATTTTCTCTTGGTTGATATTCCCCTCTTTGAAGTATATATTGATTAGCATTTTTATTACATCGGAATCTTTCTCCTTGTTTTTATGAGCCTCTTTGAGAGATTTTTCAGCCAATTCGCATTGCCCATGGAGGTAGTAACATCTGCCGAGGTTTTTGTGTATGATGTATTTAGTTGTTGGTGGGATCTCCATTTTCTCCAATGCCATATTCAGTAGTTCGATAGCTTTTTCAGTGCTGTCATTGTTTGCGCATAGCAGACCATACTTGTAGATGATGCTTGGCGAGTCCCATTTGATTTGTTCCAAGAGATACTCGTATGCTGAAAAAGCTTGTGGTATACTATCTAAGTAGGAGTAGTTTTGAGCAAGGTAGTAATTAACTAAGCTTCTCTCGTCTCCTGCCATTTTTAGTTTCTTGTAGATGCTGAGCGACTCTTCGAAGTTGCGTTTGAAGTATAGTTCGCGTCCGTATAGTTCATTAATGAACAGGTTGAGAGTGTCAATCTCTCTGTATCTATTAAGAAAATACAATGCGGTATCTAATCGCTCTCCAGATGGAGATATCTCATCTAAAGCAATCATATTCTTGCACATATTAATCAGACACCAGCTATTGTCGGGTTCTAATGTGCATATTCTCATCTGTACTACGACGGCAGAGTCCTTGTCTAATAGTTTTTCATAGTTAGTTGCCAAGAGAGTAAGTTTTTCGATTGAAAAGCTGTCGCGTTCAGTAATCTCTTTCGACAGTATAGCGCTTCGTCTATAGTATCCACTTTGAAATAGATTGTAAGCTATGGCATATTTAACAGAGTCAGAAGGAGTTAATCTGTTGGCTCGTTCAAAAAAGGGCAGTGCTATGCTATGCCGTTTGTTGTGTTCGTGCCATTTCCCTACAACATACATCGACTCAAAATTGAGAGTGTCTATCGCAAGACTGTCCAACGAGATCTTGCTTTTGTTCTGACAGAGCAGGATGTTGCTAATTATTGCCAGGAATAGTAGTAATGTAAATCTTTTCATGTTGATGACATATTGAAGGTGACAAGTTGAGGCGACCATGCTTTTAGTCGCCTCAAAATTCTGTTGTCTTTTGAACTAACTGTATTTAGCAGTTTGCTGATATATTAATCAGTGCACAAGTTACTTTTTGAATGAGAAGGGAACAGTGTAGCTGACAGATACACACTCTCCTCTATGTTTACCTGGTTTCCATTTTGGCATGCTTTTAACAACGCGAATAGCTTCAGCATCGGCGTATATATTCATTGGTCTGGCTAACCTCACATTGACGACATCACCCTCTTTGTTGACAACAAATTGTACAAATACTCTGACGTCCTCTGTCAGTTTTTCAGGGTATTTAATACTTTCAGCCAAGAATTTCCGCAGAGCGTCTTCGCCGCCAGGAAATTCTGGCATCTCATCGACGACCATAAAAATCTCCTCCGACAGTTGCATCTTTTCGGTTGTCAATTCTACGCAATCAAAGTTGTCGTATGTATTGATATTCACAGAAGAGATTTGTTCATCCTTAGTGATTAAATCCACATACTCCTTAGTTGCAGGAACACCATTCACAGTGAACTGAACTTCTCTCTGAACTTTGTCGTTTGTTTTGAGAGAATCTGATGCATATTCTTGGAGATGGGTCGAAAAATTACTACTTTCGAACTCCGTCTCAGAACGCAATGACTGTTCAGTTTCAGTCAGAGTGATTGTTTTGGTTTCAGCGAATGCTGTCAAGCTGATCCCGACAGCAGGGATTAGGTACAGGGTCTTCATGAGACTGCGTACCGATGACTTTTTGGAAAGCATCATAGTGATTCTATTTTTAAGTATACTGTGATTGAAGCCATTAGCAACCGAGTAGCCGCTCATGCTGATGGCCTTTTTTATTAATAGTAATTGATATTCTTTGATATTAATTCCATTCCTGAGGGCATAATCATCAGCCTGGAACTCGTGGATAGCGCGCAAGTCGGCTCTTAACATCCATATTGCAGGATTGAACCATTGGAGGGATGTGAGTATATCTGTAATAATTATGTCCCATGAATGGCCGAAGTTAATATGACCTTGTTCGTGAAGGATGATGGAACGTGATGATTCGTAGTATTCCTCTTTGGTCATAACCACGTAATGAAGCCAGCTGAATGGACAATTCTTAGCCTTTTCTGATATGACAATCTCGGTTCCGTCTGGCAGGAACTTGTGTTCTCCATCGCGGATAATCTTATTGATTTCAACAATTGAAACAATGGTCTTTGTTATCAAGAATAAGGCACCAGCAATCATTATGCCAAGCAGAATAGTTTGCCAGAGTTGGTCGTATGTCTGTACAACAGGAGCTTCGTCATTACCAGTAACCATTAAAAGTGGTTCTGCTTCAAACTTAATCCTTACGGTTTTGGTGATTGTAATGACGCATAAAGGTAGGACGAAGGAAGCTATTGCCGTGAATAGGAGTATTATCCTATTTAATTTGTGAAACGTCTCCTTGCTTAGGAGAATTCTGTAGAACATATAGAAGGCAGCAAGAAGAATGGCCACCTTAAGTTCGTATATGAGAATTGTGGTAATCATAAGAGTAGAATGATAGTTGGTGTTATTGTTGTCCTTTTTTGACTTGGTCAATCAGCGCTTCAAGTTCTTCTATGGATATTTTTTCCTCTTTTACGAAGGCTGAAACAGCATCTAAATATGAACCTTTGAAAAAATTGGAAACCATAGTATTTATAGATGTTTTGCCATATTGCTCGCGAGTCACGATAGGGTAATACTGGTATGTATTGCCATACGCCTTATGAGCAAGGAAACCGTTCGACTCCAATGTTCGTACCATTGTAGAGAGCGTGTTGAAGTGAGGTTTAGGTTCGTCGTACTTCTCTAAGAGGTCCTTGACAAACATGGCACCTTCTGTCCAAAAAAGCTCCATCAATTCATTCTCCTTATTGGTTAACTTCTTCATGTCATATATCTGTTATATTGATATTGCAAAGGTAACTAAATTTTTTTCACATACAACTAATTTTTGTAGTTCGTGAACTATTTTTTTTAGTTGCAAATGTAAGTATCCGAAAACCAATGAGATAAAAATGAATTATCAAGAAGTGAGTAAGGGATAAAAAAAGGAAAAGAGTTGGAATAGAGATATTGGATTTGAATCTGTTGAAAAGAGTCTTGTTAAAGCGGAATTTTCTGAGTATGTTTGTATCGGATATTCTTGCATCAGAGAGATCTGCGTGAGGATATATAATTATTTAAATATTAGACTTATGAAATACGTTTGTGATGTATGTGGTTGGGAGTATGACCCAGAAGTAGGTGATGCAGATAATGGCATAGAACCTGGAACAAAGTTTGAAGATTTGCCTGAGGATTTTGTCTGTCCTCTTTGTGGAGTAGGTAAAGACCAATTCTCAGAGGCATAAGAGCGATAAAAAGTAACGAGGATGAGCAATGAGTTGTTCATCCTCGTTTTTTATGATAAGGGTATTTAATTGTATGGACTATTTTATATCCCGGATGTTATCCCAAGGGAGTTTTTCCTCTTCGTAAGGGCGGCGTTGTTGGTCGGGGTGTCCGATTCCAATGACGCACAATACGTCGAAGTCGGCGGGAAGGTTAAGTAGGTTTTTTATGTTATAAGATGCCATATTTCCGGATGCATCCTTACGCAGTCTCATTTGAGCCCAACACGAACCCAAACCAAGATCCTGAGCTTGTAGTTGGATGAACGTAGCAGCTATAGAGCAATCTTCTACCCATACGTCAGTTTTAGTTGTGTCTGCCATAACTACAATGGCGAGGGGAGCTTCAGACAGGAATTCGCTGCCAGCCTCTTTCGCAGCTGCGAGGGCTTTAATTTTATCCTTGTTAGTTACAAAGGCATATTGCCACGACTTGCAGTTTTTGGAAGTAGGGGCGCATAGGGCTGCGACTTTCAATTTTTTTATATCATCGTCGCTGATTGTTTCTTGAGTGAATTTGCGAATACTGCGACGCGTTATTATTAGTTGTGAGAAATCCATAATACAACTTGATAGGAATAGATTATTATATAGCCGGCTTCTTATTTTCTTTGAAGAAGAAGAAGCGATAAATCAGGTATATCAGAACAGCAACACCGATTATGAGGCATATTATTTTAAATTCGTTGCTATAGAGCATTATCTTCTGCATCATTTCATCTTCAGGGAGTATGCTCTGCATATAATATCCAGCGGCAGCAAGGACCACGTTCCATATTCCGGCACCGAGAGTAGTGAAGATTATGAATTCGCCCAAGTGCATACGAGCGAGACCTGCTGGTATTGAAATGAGTTGTCGCACGGCTGGTATCAAGCGTCCTATGAAAGTCGAAATAGCACCATGTTTTTCGAAGAAATGTTCAGCTTTTACAACTTTCGCTTCGTCTAACAGGCAAAGGTGACCCCAGCGACTGCGAGCGAAGCCATATATGATAGGTCGACCGATATAGTATGCCAAGGCGTAATTTATCAAAGAACCAATTATCGCACCAATGGTAGCGAAGAGCACGAGGAGAATGATGTTCATATCGCCAGTGCTTGCTGCCCTATAAGCAGCGGGAGGTACTACTATCTCGGAAGGGAAAGGAATGAAAGACGATTCTATAATCATTAGGAGCATTACTGTCCAATAGTTGAGATTGTCCAAACACCACTGTACGAATTCAGCTTCTTGCATATTTACAGATGTTGAATATGGTAAGAGTTATCAATTATCTTGCTGTATGGGTAAGGGTCGTAATCATACAAGATAGCGCGTCCTTTAGCCAAACTCTTCTGAACGTCAATAAGTCGTTGGTTACTGCTACCTCGGAAGAGCAAATCTGTGTTACGGAGCGCCTGAACGAAGCGACCATCAACCAAGATATCGATATAAGGCAGAAGGGCTCTTTTATCTTGGTCCTTTATAATCTCTTCAAAAGTATATCCAGAGTAGCACCATATACTTTTTTTGCTCTGAGACTTTATTATTTTTGCCAATTCTGTAAAACCTTTAGCCTGGTACATAGGGTCGCCACCTGTGAATGTGATGTTGCACATGTCGTCAGATAGTAGCCTTTGAGCTATCTCCTCGACGTGCATAGGACGACCTGCCATGATGTCCCATGATTGAGGGTTGTGACATCCTGGGCATTGGTTCACACAACCTGCGCAATATACAGAATTGCGCAGGCCAGGACCATCAACTGTTGTTGATTCAACGATTTTTAGTACGAAAATGTACACTTTAGGGTAAGTTGTTGTCTATTGTTGATTATTAGTCATGAGTAACACGATCGCCAAGCTCTGCGAGTTTAGCCTTGTTCCATCTGTCGGTGGTTCCAACCAGATATCCCGTAATGCGCTGGAGTTTGTCGATATCTTTGCTTCCGCAGTGAGGACAAGTATCCATATCAGCTTCAGCATTCTCATAGCCACAATCCATACAACGGTTACGGTTGTGATTTACTGAACCATAGCCTAAATTGTATTTGTCGATGAGGTCAACGAAGTTCATGACAGCGTCAGGATTGTGAGTCGCATCACCATCTATCTCTATGTAGAATATATGACCGCCTCGAGTAAGCTCGTGGTACGGAGCCTCTATTCGTGCCTTGTGACTTGCGCTACATTTGTAGTATACAGGAACATGGTTAGAATTTGTGTAGTAGTCACGGTCGGTAATGCCTTTAATCATACCGAAACTCTTTTTATCCATGCGTGTAAACTTTCCAGACAATCCCTCTGCAGGCGTAGCAAGAACACTATAGTTATGCTTGTAAGTCTCGCAGTAGTCGTTGACTTTGTTTCGCATATGAGTTATAATCTCTATGCCGAGTTTCTGCGACTCTTCGCTTTCGCCGTGGTGTTTTCCTGTGAGAGCTATGAGACACTCTGCAAGACCAATAAAACCAATTCCGAGAGTTCCTTGATTGATAACACTTTCAATTGTGTCAGTACTCTTTAGGTTTTCAGAGCCAATCCACAGAGAAGACATAAGAAGAGGGAACTGCTTAACTTTTGCCTTCATCTGGAATTTATAGCGGTCGTGAAGCTGGCGTGCTGTTATATCCAGGATTTCGTCGAGGCGTGCAAAGAAGTGTTTGATTCTCTCTTCTTGTTCTACAAAACCCATGCATTCTATAGCTATGCGGACAATATTGATGGTTGTAAAGGAAATGTTGCCACGACCGATAGATGTCTTAACACCAAATCTGTTTTCGAACACGCGAGTACGACATCCCATTGTAGCCACCTCGTATTGGTAGCGGTTAGGGTCGTTGATATCCCATTTCTCGTGCTGGTTAAACGTTGCATCGAGGTTCAGAAAGTTAGGGAAGAAACGACGTGCCGATACTTTACAAGCCAGGGTGTAGAGATCGTAGTTGCGGTCTGTCGGCAAGTAGCTTACTCCGCGTTTCTTCTTCCATATCTGAATAGGGAAGATTGCTGTTGCTCCATTTCCAACGCCCTCGTATGTGCTTTTCAAAATCTCTCGAATGATGCAACGACCTTCAGGTGTGGTATCTGTTCCATAGTTTATAGAACTGAATACTACCTGATTTCCACCACGGGAATGGATAGTGTTCATATTGTGTATGAAAGCCTCCATAGCCTGGTGGACGCGACCTACTGTTCGGTTTATTGCGTGTTGCTTGATGCGGTCGTCACCCTCCAGATTACTCAAGTCGGCAAATACATAATCGTCAATCTCGGCATCGAGCAAGTGACTGTACGATTGGTTGTTGAGTTGTTCAAGAACCTTTATCTCTTCCTTATATGAAGAGCGAACGAATGGTGCGAGGTAGAAGTCGAAGGCAGGAATAGCCTGACCACCATGCATCTCATTCTGAGCAGTCTCCATTGAGATACATCCCAGAATTGAAGCAGTCTCGATGCGCTTAGCAGGGCGTGATTCACCATGCCCTGCTGAGAATCCGTTCTTGAGAATCTTATCGAGAGGGTGTTGTACGCACGTCAAACTCCTTGTCGGATAATAGTCTTTATCATGAATGTGTATATAGCCTTGTTCTACAGCACGACGGGCTTCGTCAGTGAGGAGAAAGTCGTCAACGAAAGGTTTTGTTGATTCGCTTGAGAATTTCATCATCATGCCAGCAGGAGTGTCAGCATTCATATTGGCATTCTCGCGAGTGACATCATTTGATTTAGCCTCAATGATCTCCAGAAATATGTCGCGGGTTTTGGCCTTACGGGCAACAGAGCGTTGATGACGATATGCTATGTACTTCTGAGCAACCTCTTTGCGGGTACTCTTCATGAGCTCTAACTCAACACAATCCTGAATGTCTTCTACGGACATCTCTTCTCTGCCAGATAATTCTATGCGATCTGCAATTTTATTGATTAGAGCATCATCTTCACCTTTCTCGGTTTGTAGCATGGCTCTGCGTATAGCTGCACAAATCTTCTCTTTGTTGAATCCTGCAACTCGGCCATCACGTTTAAGGACTGTATGTATCATTTTCTTGAGGGTATTATTTTTTCGTTATGGCAAAGTTAGAGATTAAAAATTGCTGTCTGTTCGGCCTCTTTAGAGAGTTTTTGACAAAATTTAAATATTTATGTAATATGTTGAAAAACAGTTTAATGTGTTTTGTTGTACAGTTATATTAGCGTCGCTATGTGCGATTCTATTGTTTTTCGTTTTGTCAATAAATTGGGGTTATGTAAAATGATTCTAAATACTACTCTTTAAAAGAAAATTTGGGCGATGTGGTTCTGTTAAAAAATATTGGATAGTGTGTGATGTTTGTATGTAAGGGTTTTCCGGACCTTAGAATGAGATTAGGAAAGTTTGTCAGCATTCGATTTCAAAAGGAAGAGAGGAAATCAAATGATACTGACTCCCTCTCTTATTAGTCATCTGTAAGCTAATGTTAGCCCATTGTTACAACGACCTTATGGTCTCCTGCAGAGAATGGAACGATGTTACCTTGAATCTCTTTACCATCGACAGCAATGTACTTGATGCCTTTCTGGACTCCATTAGGATTATTGACAGTGATGTCGAAGTATGAGCCTCTGAAGAGACGTTTCACTGAGAATTCTTTCCATTCGCAAGGTATGCAAGGGTTTATCTCGAGACCATCGTAGGATGGTTTGACGCCGAGAATGAATTGACTAATCGTGTACCACATCCATGCGGCGGTACCAGTCAGCCATGAGTTTTTCCCCTCTCCTGGTTTTGCTGCGTCTTTACCTGCAACCATCTGGCAATTTACGTATGGCTCGACCTTATGGAGTGCTGAATGTTCCTCTGTGTACGATGGACATATCTTTCGGTAGTAATTCCACGCCATATTACCGCGACCGAGGACTGTTTCTCCGATTATAACCCATGGGTTATTGTGGCAGAATATTCCGGCGTTCTCCTTGTAGCCCGCTGGGTAAGAAGAGATTTCACCCATTTCAACATAGTACTTAGTGAAAGCAGGGTTGTTTAGGACGATTCCATGTTCGCAGTCGAGGTGTTGCTTGACCGAGTTGAGGGCTTTTTCCACCATTCCCTCTTCGAGGCCGATTCCAGCCATTGTGCACCAGCCCTGACTCTCAATGAAAATCTTGCCCTCTTCGTTTTTGTTGGAACCGATTTTATTTCCGTAGAAATCGTATGCTCGCAGATACCATTCACCATCCCAGCCATGTTTCTTTACAGCCTCAACCATATTGTCAATAAACTTCTGAGCGCGACTTGCCTCGTCGTTTCTGCCAGTTTTCTGGCATAGTTCAACGTAGTCGCGACCAGTCACAACAAACAGACCTGCGATCATCAAGCTCTCTGCCTTGGAACCTTCGTTTTTGTTTTCTGTAGTCTGGAAACTTTCGTTAGGATCCCAAGAAAAGCAGTTGAGGTTTAGGCAGTCGTTCCAATCTGCGCGACCTATGAGAGGCAGCATATGAGGGCCCAGGTTTTCGACGACGTGGTTGAAAGAGACTCTCAGATGTTCGAAGAGTGATACTTCAGAACCTTCGACATTATCGAAAGGAACAGGTTCGTCAAGAATAGAGAAATCGCCTGTCTCTTTTATGTATGCGACTGTGCCGAAGATGAGCCAGCATGGGTCGTCGTTGAAGCCTCCACCGATATCATTATTGCCACGTTTTGTCAGTGGTTGATACTGATGGTAGCATCCACCATCTGGGAATTGAGTTGAGGCTATATCTATGATTCTTTGACGTGCACGAGTAGGTATTTGGTGTACAAAACCAACGAGGTCTTGGTTTGAGTCTCTGAAACCCATACCGCGACCAATTCCACTCTCGAAGAAAGAAGCGGAGCGTGACATATTGAATGTAACCATACATTGGTATTGATTCCATATATTGACCATACGGTCGAGTTTCACTTCAGGAGTCTTGACGGTGTATATGTTGAGAAGGTTATTCCAATACTTTTGCAGTTCCTCAAAAGCGGCGTCTACTTTAGCTGTGGAATTAAATTTCTCAATAATATCCTTTGCCTTACACTTATTGATTATTGGACTTGCAAGTGTTGAACGTATCAGGCCCTCCTCTGGCTTAGAGGAGAATTTTTCGTCTTGAGGCATCTCAACGTATCCGAGGATGAAAATGAAATCTTTAGATTCGCCAGCATTGAGTTTGACCTCTATATAATGACTTGCTATAGGGCTCCAGCCGTGAGCTACTGAGTTGGCTGGTTTTCCACTCATTACGCATTGAGGATCTGCGAATTCATTATATAATCCGATGAAGCTCTCGCGGTCGGTGTCGTAACCATCAATCTTAGTATTGACACTATAGAAGGCGTAATGGTTGCGGCGTTCCTTATATTCAGTCTTGTGGTATATAGTAGACCCATCAATCTCTATCTCGCCAGTTGAGAAGTTGCGCTGAAAATTCTCCATATCTGTTGCGGCATTCCACAGACACCACTCAGCGAACGAGAATAGTTTGATAGTCTTTGTAGTATTGGTTGTATTTTTAAGAGTCACCTTTTGGACTTCTGCCCACGTTTTCAGGGGAACAAAGAATAGTACTGATGCCTCTATTCCGTTTTTAGCTCCTGTGATACGAGTGTATGACATACCATGACGGCATTCGTATTTGTCGAGAGGAGTCTTACAAGGTTTCCACCCTGGGCTCCACACACTCCCGGCGTCATTGATATAAAAGTATCTTCCGCCATTGTCCATCGGAACACTGTTATAGCGGTAGCGGGTGATACGACGGAACTTAGCGTCTTTGTAAAAGGAATAGCCTCCAGCGGTGTTAGAGATTAGGGAAAAGAAATCTTCATTGCCGAGGTAATTAATCCAGGGCCAGGGTGTGGCAGGATTAGTTATGACATACTCACGATTGGCGTCGTCGAAATGTCCGAAAGTTTGATTTTGCATAATATATTTGCGTGTATGCTTGTGTTTTGTTTTCGGTGACAAAATTAGATAAATCTGTGCGAAAATAAGACTAATGATTTAAAAGCATAACGAATTGTCAAAATCGTATTAGTTGGATTTTTCATTTTTGTGCCTTGCCAGCAACTCGAGTGTTATTGCTTTTACTTTTTTGTCTGTTATCGGGTATATAAACATGACAGCCACGGCGACAATCAGCAACAAAGAGGGGAGCCAGCTCATAAGCATTACGATAGCTGGCGTTGCTCTGTCAATAGCCACGGCATCAAGTCCATTGTATCCATACATGCCAAGAATCCAACCGATTATTGCGCCAGCAATACCACCTCCGAACTTCGGGGCAAAAGAGCCTGCAGAGTAGATGAGCCCAGTTGCGCGACGGTAGTTTTTGTATTCTGAATAGTCGGCTATATCACCCAACATTGTGTAGAATAGGGTAGGGAACATTGCAGCTGAAATTTCGCTTAATACGCCGATAGTGAATATTAATATTTCGTCTCCAGGTTCCGTAAATGCAAACAAAGAGTTTATGACGCCTGATGCAATCATAGCCCCTATGAAGAGGTTCTTTTTGCCGAATTTCGCGCTTAGGGATGCTGTCATCATAGCTCCCAGAGTTGAAGCTAATAGCATGACAATCATATATGATGCGGACATGAGTTGGTTGTGCAGGTAGTGAGTGAAGAAAATCACTATGATGCCTTGCTTGATGCTATTGTAGATATTAAATAGCAGACCCACGATGAGCAGTATAATCCATGGCTTGTTGCTGAAGAGGTCTTTTAAATCTTCTAATAAGTTGCTTTTTTGAGACTTAGGAGGTACTATTCGTTCTTTTGTACCGAAGAATGTTATCATGAGAAGGATAGACATTATGGCAGAAAGAAGGTACATCGACTTAGAGTAACCATGTTGCTGGTCGATTAGTTGTATTTTATCTGAGGATAAGTCTTTTTCTCCAATAGCAATGAATGTATATGTGCGGCCAGAATACATGCTAAAACTCTGAATCTCATTGTTTGCGCCTATGCTACAGAATTTGGCTTTGCCTTCTATTGTGCTGAGTTTGACGCCTATGGCATTATGGGGTATCTTTATTGTTGCGGTATAGTCTAATAACGATACCCTGCTTAGTATTATAGATGCGCTTACGGTATCTATTCCTTGGGTAAGAATGATTTTGTTGGTTGCGAGATTCTCTTCACCACAAATATTGAATGTGTATTCTGTATTTGCGCGGAAATCCAAGCGTTCGACTATACTATCGGTTGATGTTAAGTAGAACTTTGCAATACCATCCTTTGTGGATATGCTGACGTGCTCAACGTCTTTTTCTCCTTTTATTATGACGGAGTATTCATTTTCAGAGATTTGTGTAGTTAGAATAGACGGGTTGACATTGCCGAAATAGACAACGAGAAACAGAAGAGCTCCCTGAATTAATGTTCCGCCGACGAATGCTCCAGCCATACGATAGGAGCCTAAAGATGCACGTTCATTATCGTCATGAGTCATGACAGCCATCAATGCACCATAAGGGATATTATTTGCGGTATATATGAGCGTGAATAGAATGTATGTTACGTATGCGTATACTATTTTCCATTCCGTGGTCCAATCAGGGCATGAGAATAACAAGGAAAGCGAGATGCCGAGTGGTATAGCTGTCCACAATAACCATGGCCTGAATTTTCCATATTTTGTATGCGTACGGTCGCCAATAATTCCCATCATGGCATCGCTTATGCCATCGGTGAAGCGAGCTACCAGCAATAACATGCCAGCTGCCATTGGCGTAAGGCCAAATACATCAGTGTAAAATACGAGAAGAAAAGTAGAAATGCCTCGCCATGCAATATTTGAAGCTCCGTCACCTAAAGCATAAGAGAGTTTTTCCTTTATAGTTAACGCCATTGTGTACCGTTTTTAAGAATCTTATAATTCTTTTACGATACTATATTTTTTTTGTTGCATGAGTGATATAGCCATTTGGCATTTATCGCATTCTGTTGTTATGATATACTTATTACCATGCTCTTCGTCAATGAGAGTGAGTGGCATTTTTTTGTGCATTTCAGGGTGTTTCTTGAGGCATTTGCCCATAGAAAAAAGAAGGCAGTGACGAGTTGTCATGACTCGTCGTCCTGCATATTCTTTGAGCCTCTCATAGCCAGTTTCAATTGTCCTGCAGTCGTGATTTTCAAGAAATTCTTTAGCGTATGAATTGACAATGCCTATATCGGCAGAGGCTATATTTTGAGGATATTTGTATCTGGTATCTGCAACTAATGGTGTGTCGACTGGCCTATTTCCATTTATTATAAGATTAATTAAACTATCGAGCAACTGTCTTCTTTGTTCATTCCATAATGAGGTTGGAATAAAGTATATGGTGGCTTCTGGTGTTATAGACACATCTTTGCATTGAAAAATTGTGCCACCAGTCTTGCTAAGCTGCTGAATTGCTGTCTGGAGTGCCTTGTGGGGGTCGGTGGTCATTGTCAAGTTTGCTCTGCTGATTGACGAAGAGCAAGTGTATCTATCATCGGTAACATCTATGACTATATCTCCATTAAGATTAAGAGTGACAAAAAAACTGATGTCGATTTTTCGTTGAGTTCGGTTTGTTTTGAGAGTCTGTTCCATCTCGACGTCAGAATTTCTAAATAGCATAGAGCCATTATGAAGTCCGTTCATTCGAAGAGGGTATATTACGTTATTGTCGACTTTATTGACTTTTAACCCTACCAAAGAGTCCTTGTTAACGAAGCATAAACCATCGTTGTTGGATATTTTTATGTTGGAATTGATAGAGAAACTATTTTTTGTACAATGGATAGCAAGTCCAAGGGGCTGACCCATTGATTTTGGAGAGATGGGATTGTGAATCTTATCTTGTCGTCCATTGAAAAAATATGTTGTGAATCCTCTATTGAAACTTCTTGATACGTCTGGGGTGAAACCACAGATTGTGACTCCTCGAGAAGCTCGCTTAAGGTCAGTACGGCGTTGAAGAACATTGTCAATTACCTGGCGGTAATGAGCAGTGACGTTGGCAACATAGTTGGCGTCTTTAAGTCGTCCCTCTATTTTAAAAGAAGAGACACCAGCATCAATGAGACGTTCGATGTTTTGTGTTTGATTGAAATCTTTCAGAGAGAGGAGGTATTGGTTTCGTGCCATTGGAGATCCCTCTCTATCGTACAGCGAGTAAGGTAATCTGCATGGTTGACTGCATTCTCCTCTGTTGGCGGAGCGGCCGCATATCGCCTGACTCATGAAGCAACGCCCACTATAGCTGACACATAGCGCGCCATGTATGAAAGCCTCTAAACGGACATTGGTATTATTGGCTATATTGGCGATTTCGGCTTCTGACAATTCTCGAGCCAATACGATTTGTTTAAATCCCTGAGATTCGTGAAATCTTACCCGTTCGAGAGTTCTGTTATCCATCTGTGTGCTTGAATGCAACTCGATGGGGGGCATATTTGGGAATGAGAGTAAAGCGTAATCTTGAATTATGAGAGCATCAACGCCTATTGTATAGAGTTCATTTGCCAATTTACAAGCCTCACTCAGTTCGTTGTCGAACAGAAGGGTGTTTAGAGCAACAAATACTTTAGCATCGTAGCAGTGAGCCAGGTTGACAGCTTCCGCAATGTCGTCCAAGGAGCAGCCTGCAGCTTTTCTTGCGCTGAAGTGAGGAGCTCCCATATATATGGCATCTGCACCATTTATTATGGCGGCCTTTGCGCATTCAAGGTCTCTTGCGGGGGCAAGAAGTTCAATATATTGTCGAGATAGCAACACCAGCGTAGATTGTTACTTTTTTATGTAGCTGCCATAGCTGCCATAGTAACTCTTATAGTCTGAGTCTTTCTCTGTAGAGCCATTATATAGCAGATATACGGAAGTTATACCTTCAGTCTGGATGCTATCCAATGTGTTGCGAAGTCTTTTGATTTGACTTTGTCCTCCTCTGACAACGAAGATAACAGAGTCAGCGCAATGTTCGAGAACCCGGCAGTCGGAAACGCAACCGATAGGTGCGGTGTCTATTATTACTATATCGAAATCCTTTTTAAGTCTTTCAACAAGTTCCAGATTTCGGTGTGATGCGATAAGTTCTGAAGGATTTGGTGGAATAATAGAGGCGCGAATAAAACTTAGGCCCTCAACAGCCGTAGGGAGTATTATATCGCTATATTCAGCATCTCCAACCAAGTAGTTTACCAAGCCTTTAGAACCAGAATCATGTTTGATTATTGTTTCAAGACGTGGACGGCGCAGGTCGTAATTGATAATAATGGTCTTAAGTCCTGCATAGGCAAAACATATTGCAGTGTTAAGAGCCGTAAAAGTCTTGCCCTCACCTGGGTCACTTGAGGAGAACAAGAGAGTATTGCCTTGTTTACCTTTTAGAATCATTCGTAGTCGTGTTCGCATACTTCGGAATGCTTCACTTTGCAAGCCTTGAGGTTCATTGATAGTGGGGATATCATTGGCCTCTTTACCACTGAATATTGGAATAGAACCTATAACCTTATATTCTGGCACTATACGTTTGAGTTCGCTGACGGAGCGTATTTTGTTATTAAATATTTCTAAAAGTATGAGCACAGCCAACGGAAGGGCAAAACCGATAGTCAAAGCTGTCGAAGTGTTTCTTTTGGTGTTTGGAGCTATTTGAGCCACGTAGCAGGGTTGTTGCAGAACCTCATTGTCAACAACGTTTGAAGATTTAGCTATAAGAGTCTCGGTCTCTTTCTGTAGCATAAAAGTGTAGACGGCATCTTGAATTTTATATTCTCTATCGAGGTCTAACATTTCAGACTCAAGTTCTGGTAATTTGCTGGCTTCGCTAATGAGTTGTTTATTGCTTTTCTCCAGTTCTTTTATTTTGCCGTCGCATACTTCGATATTTTGAGACAGCAATGTGATGATATTATCGCGTAATAGCTGTTCTTGTTCCTTAAGTTTCTTACGGTATGGGTTATTGTCAGTCTCGTTAGCTGTGCTATTGAGGTTGTGCTGTATCTCGATTAGTCGCTGTAACTGAGATTGTATGAGAGGGTTCTCCTTTGTTGCGGTTCCACTGATGAAATAGTCCTCTATATTGGCACCACTTTCAAGTTGTCGCTTTATCAGACTTAGGAAATCGCGAGACGCTCCAAGAGAATTTACCTCCTGAACATTTGAGAAAAACGAAGCTTGGAGAGTTGTACCGTAGGAAGAAGAGCTGGCAAATCCTTTTTCTTGCTTGAACTTCTTAACTCTGTTGGCTGCGGAACGAAGCGAATCGCTTGTCTGCATTAGTTGCTTCTGAATGAAGTAGAGCGTTCTTTGAGCAGCAGCGTTTTTCTTTTCCAGATTGTAGCTTATGGAAGCTTCGTTAAGAGCTTTGAGGAAGGCAACAATTTTGTTAGGGTTATATCCAGTGCAATTGATATTAGCAATTGTACTGCCCTCTTCTCTAAGTCCTATGCTTATCTGAGATTTCCACTGCGAAATTAAGCTTTGTATAGTGTTGAAATTGAATGTGATGGTTGTTTTTGGATTATTGTAGTAGAACTCATTAGCTGGTTGAATAGTAAAGGCAAAATATTTGCATTGTATGGCTTCTCCAATCCTGACGGTCATGGTGGTATCTATGTTAGAAGCCTCGAAACCAGTAAAATTGTTTTTAATATAACTATACCCGCTTATGTGCTTAGCTTGCATTCTCAACTTAATATCATCTTTGGATATGAAATTAGCTTCAAAAGTTGCGCCAATTGGTTGTTGATGAGTTGAGTCCGGGATAATACGGATTATCTGAGATTCTCCGTACGATTCCAAATCGATAAAATGTCCTTTCTGGTAGTAAGTGACCTGAAAGTCGAGGGCTCGAATAACACGTTCTACCATCATAGGAGATGTATAGATGAAGGTTTGGTTGTTGATATTGCTTAATTCGCTTGAAAGAGCTATTCCATCAGTTAGCTCAGATATTCCACGAGTCTTCTCATTGTCGTGAAGCAAGACGATAGAGTTGGCAAGATATACAGGGCGAGAGTATCTATTAACAATGTATGCGCATACGTAAGATATACCAATGGTTATAACGAAAACCCACCAGTAGTGCAATATGTTACGAAGCAGATGCTGATAATCTATATTGGCGAGTATAGAGTCATCGTTTTTTCGCTGTATGTTTCTTGCCGTGTTGTTCATTATAGTCTGATATTTCTATAACCTTCTGTACGCATTAAGACCATGAATTGAGGAGTCTATGGTGCCACCGTTTTTAACGGAATATACGATTTGTCCGTTCATTATGACGGAGTCAATGCAACCATTGATTTTATAGTTTGCAATTTCTCCAGTTGGCTCAGCAATATCGAGTTGCGTATTTGTATTGTCGTTCCAAAGAATCATATTCGAAAGACATCCCACTCTAATATGGCTTGATTGTTCGCCTAAGCCACAGAAGTTGGCATTGCGTACTATCAGTGCATCAATAGCCTCTGTTAGTGTCAATGGAGATGTTGTGTTTTTGCTAATAAGAAGACCGAGTGTATTGTACCAATGGTTGTCGACCCTCAACCCGTTTCCTGTCAGATTATTCATTCTGTTGGAAATGTCGAGAAGACCAATGGATACCCATTGGTAATCTCTTACGTATTGAGCCAAAATGTCGTTGTCGATTATTTGCAGTCGTCTGTGAGGTTTAGGGAAAGTATTGAAATGTAGCTGAGCTTTTACATTGCATTTTTTAGCTACCTCAACAATTAAATCCATCTCTTCTTTATATTTGACGCCAACGAACATTATGTTGTTAGACTGGTCTTGCGACAAGACGTTGCACAAATCGCTCAAGACATTCAGATGTTCGCTTGTTGAACCATCCTTCTCTATGTCAATGATGCTCATCAAACCTGCTTCACGGGCCACATTCAACGATTGGATGAAGCGTACTCTGTTGCCCATGTTATTGGTTATAAGTTTGTGATATGCTGTTGGTATGCCATATTCAATCCTAAATTTCTTAATCTGATTGACATCGGAATCCTTCAGAGAAGTCAACATGAAATGACAACCATAGTTGGTGGTAGGAATTTCTTGTCGGCGGAGACTCACGTACTCCATTGGAATTTGTGATATTTTTGTTCCTGACAATGTTGTTGTTATACCCATTGACAGCATAGCGTCAAGAGTCTGGTTAGCACCTGTATCGTACAGAGTTGGCACATTCAAGTGAGTACGTATATCTGTCATAGATGGAATCAGAATGCGTCCTTCTGCTTCGATGCACTGAGTGTCGTTTGATGGTTGATTGATATTGTGTTCGATTGCAATAATGCGATCTCCGCAGACCAAAACATCGGTCTGACGGCTTTCGAATCCAGGTTCAATGATTCTACACTTTCTGATTAGAAGATACTTGAGCACTTTGGAGAATATTGAAGTGATAACTAATTGTCTTTTAAAAATGAGATGAATTCATCTACGTTTGTCGTGAATCGTTGTTCCCCCCTAATTTGGCATCCATTGCTATTGATTTTTACGTAGAAGGGTTGAGCGTTAACTCCAAAATTATACCTTTGGAAGTAGCTCCATTTATCTCCTTCGGTACGAATGGTCGATGTTTTACCGTCTTGTTCAGTTACCTGTTGATTGCCGCTTTTGAGAGGAGTTTTGTCGTCGACATATAGACTTACAAGAATATAATCGTTCTCGAGTATATCTGCAACGCGTGGGTCTGACCATACGGACTGCTCCATTTGTCTGCAATTTACGCATCCATGACCTGTGAAATCTATCAGTATATTCTTTCCCGTACGTTGAGATTCTGCAAATGCCTCATCAAACGACTTGTACTTTGACTTGGGAATTGATTTGCCCAATACGAAGTCTTGAGTGTGCATTGGGGGTACGAAAGCACTCACGGCATTAAGAGGAGCTCCCCATAATCCTGGTAGGAGATAAAGGAAGAAAGATATGCTAATTATACCGAGCGAGAGACGTGTGACGCCAATTCCTTCCGAATTGTCATCGTGAGTAATTCGGAGTATACCTAATAGGTATAAGCCAAGGGAGAGCGATAAAGCCGCCCAGATGGTGATGAAAGTCTCTCGTGGAAGTATTCCCCACCCATATGCCAAGTCGGCAACCGACAGAAATTTCAAGGCAAAAGCTATTTCGATGAAGCCAAGTACAACTTTTACAGTTACCATCCATGAGCCAGAGCGAGGCATTTTTTTTAGCAAGCTGGGGAAGAGAGCGAAGAAAGCAAAAGGCAATGCAAGAGCAAAGGCAAAACCTAACATGCCTATAATTGGAGCGACCAAACTGGTACCAGAGCTTAATTCAACAAGTAGAAATCCGATTATTGGACCAGTGCAGGAGAATGATACGAGCGACAAGGTGAATGCCATGAGGAAGATTCCAAGAAGTCCTCCTGCTCGATTGGCACTGTTGTCAACGGCTGATGACCATGATGAGGGTAGAGTCAGTTCAAATGCACCTAAGAAAGATATTCCGAAAACGAGTAGAAGAACAGCAAAAAATATGTTTACTACTGCATTTGTGGATAGTTCGTTCAGACCGCTTGCGCCGCGCCATAGTGTGACAAGAAGTCCGAGAGAGACATATATGATTACTATTGAGAGTCCGTATATTACTGAGTCGCGAATGGATTGGGATTTATTCTGAGACCGTTTAAGAAAATAACTGACAGTCATAGGAATAATAGGCCATACGCAAGGTGTAACCAAAGCGATGAACCCCGCTATGAAGCATGAGAGAAATATGAACCATAGAGATGAGTCTTCGTTATTTTCTCTCTTAGATGAGTCTGTTGTTATAACTGGTAGGTTGAGCGTTGCAGGCGATGCTGAAGTAGCATAGTCTACTGCGGTATCTGATGGTTGAGGTTCTGTGGTATTCTCTTTGGTGATGGTCCCATCGCGACTCTTCGTTATATTCTTTGATGGGATAGAATAAGAGAATTCTACATTCGAAGGTGGTAGACAATTTTCGTTATTACATGCTCCATAAGTGAAGTATCCTGATATGAAAGATACTTTTGAGATGTCAGAAATCTTCACTTTCTGTCGAAACGTCACTTTTTTCTCGAAATACCTGACCTCGCTGTCGAATACTTTATCAAAAACCTTTATCTCATCCCCTGAGAAGGAGATATCGCCGATAGTCTGGACATTCTCGTCATTTTCAATGTTGCAGCTTGCCCATGTTGGGCCATCTTCAGATGTGCCAATTGAGTATACGTGCCAACCTTCAGCAATGCGTAGGTCCAAATGAATCTCGAACATGTCGTCGTTGATAATTTTTTTTGTAACGACAGGTTCTACGACTGGTTGTTCTTCCGCACCAAAACCAATCATCTGCGAATATGCAGATGTAATAATGGTGAATAATAATATTAAACAAGTATTAATATACTTCATTTTAGTTCCGCAACAAGCAGTGCAAATATAACATACTTAGCCTACTTCTGCAAATCTTATATTAAATCATTCTCCACATATTGTGCACACGATGTTGCGAGGACCTCCGCAATTTCGGAATTCGCAGAGGTAGATACCCTGCCAAGTTCCGAGATTCAAGCGTCCATTGCTAATAGGAATAGTTATGGAGGGACCAATTAATGTTGTTTTAGCATGTGCAGGCATATCATCATCGCCTTCCATATTATGCTCGTAGTATGGCTCTTGTTCCTTAATTAGCTCGTTTAATATTCTTTCCATGTCACCTCTGACATCAGGATCGCAATTTTCATTGATGCTTAGGGCAGCACTTGTGTGCTTTATGAAAAGGTTTAGCATACCGACCTGAGGCAACTTAGGCAATGTGCTAATAATCTCCTTAGTTACAAGATGAAATCCTCTTTTTTTAGCTTGGAGCTGTATCTCTGTTTGGTACCACATAGCTTATATATTTAATGTCCTATAATCTAATTACCATTGGAAGTGTTTCATGTCATGTCCGCCCCATCTGTTTTGGTTGACAAAACTAAAACCGACTGATACGTATAGCTTCTCAGCGGATGGATTGTTGACGTCAACTAAAAGTCCCAATTTATCTATACCCATTGACATCGCCTTCTGTTTGGTTGCTTTAAGGAGTTCTTTGGCGAAGCCTCTTCCTCTATAGTCGGAATCCACAGCAAGGGAGTCAAGATATAATTCGCCTTCGGACGTTTCGTCAGGCATATTGGAGAAATCTCTGTTGAATTCTTTTAGCATAGTCTTTATAAAACACTGCCTCAACTCAGTAAGTCTCTTTCCATCATAGCTTACGCTAATTCCCACAACTTTGTTGTCTTCGACGGCGCAAATCGTATTGTAATAACTATATTGTGAATCTTTTTGTCTGACCATGTTAGTCATGACTCTAAGAAAATCATCGGAAGTGTATTTATTGCCATAGAAATACCTGCAGCAATCATCGCTCATTGCAGTCATTGTAAGTTGTGCAATCTTTTCTGCATCCTCTATAGTTCCACTTCTGATGACCATTTTACACTTCTTTGTCTCAAAAATAATATTTTTTTCTATATGGTATCACCAAAAAGTATCAAAGCTGACATTTTTTTGAGATGCCAGCTTTGATATTTATTTTGCAAGAAAATCTGTTATTTCCCAGTGCTTATTTCTAATGCTTGTTTGATATCGTTGATGATATCATTAACATTCTCAATTCCAACAGAGAGACGGATTAAATCAGGGGATATTCCAGCCTCTTTAAGCTGCTCGTCGCTTAACTGTCGATGAGTATGACTGGCAGGATGCAGGACGCAAGTGCGGGCATCTGCAACGTGGGTGACGATAGAAATGAACTTAAGGTTGTCCATAAAGCGTATGCTCTCATCGCGTCCGCCTTTAAGGCCAAAAGCGATGACACCGCACGACCCATTAGGAAGGTATTTCTGAGCGAGTGCGTGATATTTGTTATCCTCAAGACTACTATGGTTAACCCATGCGATACGTGGGTCGTCATTCAAGAAAGCGGCTACCTTTTCTGCATTCTCGCAATGTCTTGGAACACGCAGATGTAGAGTTTCAAGACCCAGATTCAGCAGGAAGCAGTTGAAAGGAGAAGGGATGCTTCCCATATCGCGCATGAGTTGAACGGTTGCTTTGACGATATATGCGTTAGGACCAAATTTTTTGGTGTATATAAGTCCGTGGTACGATTCGTCAGGACTTGTTAGTCCAGGAAATTTGTCGGCATGAGCATCCCAGTCGAAATTCCCGGAGTCAACAATAGCACCTCCGACTTGCGTCGCATGACCATCCATATATTTTGATGTAGAGTGCGTCACTATATCGGCACCCCATTCAAACGGTCTGCAGTTGATTGGGGTAGCGAATGTGTTGTCGACAATCAGAGGAACACCATTCTGATGAGCGATGCGGGCGAATTTTTCGATGTCAAGAATTGCCAGACCTGGGTTAGAGATTGTCTCTCCAAAAAGAGCCTTTGTATTAGGTTTGAATGACTTCTGAATCTCTTCCTCTGAGGCATCGGGATCAATGAATGTACAGTCAATGCCAATTTTTTTCAGTGTAACGCTGAAAAGGTTGAATGTGCCTCCGTATATATTGCATGACGAGATGATATGGTCACCAGCTCCTGCAATATTAAGTATTGCGTACATTGATGCGGCTTGACCAGAAGAGGTCAGAATGGCAGCAACGCCACCCTCAAGTCGTGCTATTTTCTTAGCGACAGTATCGTTAGTGGGGTTCTGCAAACGAGTGTAGAAATATCCCTCCTCCTCAAGATCGAAAAGACGTCCCATCTGGTCGCTCGTCTCATATCTGAAAGTGGTTGATTGATATATAGGTAAAACTTGAGGTTCTCCTTTTTTTGCTTTCCATCCGCCCTGAATACAGATGGTTTCAAGATTCAGTTCGTTATTCTTCTTCATTTTTAATATATTCTTGATTTATTACCTATTTTTATAATCGTCTATTAATGCTTCAGTAATCCATTTAGCGAGAGCTTCACGATTGCTGCTTTTAAGAAATCGAACGCGGTCTTTTACGTTTTGAATGTTTCCAAGTTCAATAAATACGCATGGTGGGTATGACTCTTTTAGAACAAAAAGGTTTCTTTCCGAAATTGTTCCTGAAAACCCTCTGTTCGGTTGATGTTGCTTGTATTTATCCTCAAATTTACTACGAATATTTTCTGCGAGACGTATTCCTAATTTACTTTTTTTAAAGTGATAGAAGAAAACGTCGATGCTTTCCTTTTTACTTCTGCTGTCGAGATGAAGAAAGAGCGCTCGGCAATATCCTTTACGTTCTGAAGCATATAGCTTATTGATTGCATCGGAACGTTGTTGAAGTCGTTTGTTTTGATCGAGGGGAATAGCTTCGCCTAAACAAGTTTCATGGTCGTCCATGGCGAGTATTTCGTCATCACGGATACCATCATCTTCATCTTGTATGATGATATGAACTTTTGCTCCATGTTGCATTAGTAAACGCGCAAGACGAAGAACTATATCGTATGCGTATTCATCTTCGCACAGATCTTTTCCGTTAAGCTTGCTCATAGCTCCGGGATCTGGTCCTCCATGTCCCGATACCAAATAGTAAGTAGCCCCTTTGAGAGCGGACGAAGTAATCTCAACGGTTTTATTAGCCTCGCCGAAAAGGGGTTCAACAATAGTTTGTGAGACTTTGGGTGGGAGCGTATATGAGTAATGGAGAAGTAGTTGATTGTCTTTTCCAAAGTGACCCTTATTTAATTCGAGAAACTCTTTTTTGTACTCCGAAGGCTCAAAACCATGTCGTTTGAGAAATGAACTTATACCATCTCCAGCTATAGGTTTGGCAGAATTGGAGCTTTTGGGGATGTCATTGGAGACATTTTTTTTTGTTGAATTAATGTTATCATTGACCTGAGAGTAGACATTGTCATTGCATAGAAGTAATACTATGCAAATAGAAGATATATATTTCAAATAATATAACAGCATTTCTATCTTATAAATTCCAAACACTCACCTCGGACGGAATCGTTAATCTTTCCATTTTTGAAAACGGATTGTCCATTAATGAAAGTCTCTTTAACTGTCCAATCGAAAACTGTCCCTTCGAAAGGAGACCAGCCGCATTTGCTTTTGATGCAATCTTGTGTCACGCTGAAGGGTTCTTTCTTCAGTAGAACTAAGTCGGCCTTATATCCAACCCTGATAAAGCCTCGATTTTTGACGCCGAAAAGTAAAGCAGGAGCGTGACACATTCTGTCGACTACATCTTCAATACTCCAAAGCCCTTGAGATGCTAATGTCAGAGAGGCAATGAGGGAGAATTGAACGAGTGGACCTCCGCTTGGAGCCTGAAAATAATTCTGATTCTTCTCCTCTAAGGTGTGAGGTGCATGGTCAGTTGCAATTACAGGAATAAGTCCTTCTCTGACAGCATTTCGCAAAGCCTCTCTGTCAGAAGCGTATTTGATAGAAGGATTCCACTTAATACGAGAGCCATATTTGGCGTAGTCTTCTTCAGAGAACCATAGATGATGTACGCATACCTCTCCGGTTATTTGCCGCTTGTCTAAATCACCATTATCAAGAAGGGATAGTTCCTCCGCTGTTGAGAGATGAAGTATGTGTAACTTTGTTCCATATTTTCGAGCAAGACGTGCTGCTTTTGTTGATGAGATAACACAAGCCTCAGCCGAGCGTATTTCAGCATGGCACCTCCAAGGAACATCCTCGCCATATCGTTCTCTGAACTTCCGTAAGTTATTTTTGACAGTGGCTTCATCTTCGCAATGAGTTGCAATTAAGCATGGAGCATTAGCGAATAAGTTGTTTAGGGATTTGTCGTTGTCTACCAGCATATTGCCAGTTGAAGAGCCCATAAACAACTTTATGCCACATATTCTGGAGTAGTCGAGGCGATTGATTTCATCAATATTGTCGTTGGTAGCACCAATCCAGAACGAATAGTTTGCAGAAGAGACCTGACTTGCCCGCTTTTGTTTCCATTCAATAGCCTCACGGGTTGTTGTTGGTGGTTTCGTGTTAGGCATTTCCATATACGATGTAACACCACCAGCAACGGCAGCTCGTGATTCGCTCTGAATATCTGCTTTGTAGGTTAGTCCTGGCTCTCTGAAGTGAACCTGGTCGTCAATGCATCCAGGGATGAGGTAAAGACCTGTGGCGTCAATTACCTCACAGTCGGATGGCAGTATTGTTATGTCGTATAGGCCCTTAATAATGCGGGTAATATTGCCATCGTTATCGATAAGAACAGTGCCTGTGAAGGACGCTCCTTCATTTACTATGGTTGCATTTTTTATTAATTTCGTCATGTCAATCAGAGATTTTTTTCCAATTGGTGAACAGACTGCGTAAACGAAGTCCTATGACACCCCAAACGGCTTCGTTGAAAATTCCTCCCGACATTTTGCTTGTTCCTTGTTTACGGTCGGTAAAGATAATAGGTACCTCATGTACTTTGAAACCATGTTTCCATGCTCTGAATTTCATTTCTATCTGAAATCCGTACCCTTTGAGTTTTACATTGTCGAGACCAATTGTTTCGAGAACCCTTGATGAGTAGCAAACGAAACCTGCGGTAGTATCCATAATTTTCATGCCTGTTACAAACCGCACATATACAGAGGCAAAATATGACATTAGTACTCTGCCTATAGGCCAGTTAACGACATTGACTCCTGATATGTATCTTGAGCCTATGGCTACATCCATGCCGCCATCGGCGCACGCTTCGTAAAGGTGCATAAGATCTTTGGGTGGGTGAGAGAAATCAGCGTCCATCTCAAAGATGTAATCATAATTATTCTCTAAAGCCCATTTGAAGCCAGTCAGATACGCTGTGCCTAAACCAAGCTTTCCTGCTCTTTGAATCATGAAAAGTCTGTCAGAATACTTTGTCATCAAGTCTTGAACGATTTGTCCAGTGCCATCTGGAGAGTTATCGTCAATGATTAGGATGTGAAATTCCTGAGGAAGAGAGAATACTGCATTGATAATGGCAGTGATATTCTCTTTCTCATTGTAGGTAGGTATGATTACTACGTCTTTTGTCATAAGTATATGGTCACTTACATGAGTGTATTGTTCGAATAAAATCTTTTGCTTTGTCTGGCTCTTCTTCGAGGGCTGTTCCGACGACAATGATATCGGCACCCGCTTTGCAGAGCTCAAGGGCGCTCTCTCTTGTTCGTATTCCGCCACCGACTATTATCGGTATTTTGACAGATTTGCGTACAGCCTTTACCATTTCAGCTGGGACATGGTTGATAGCACCACTACCTGCCTCCAAATAGAGAGCTTTTAGTCCTAACATTTCACCTGCCATAGCGGTTGCGACAGCGATATCAGACTTGTCGGCAGGAATAGGTGTTGTTGAAGATACGTACTGAACAGCCGTTGAGCATCCTCCGTTTATCAGCATATATCCTGTAGGAATCGTTTCGAGAGACATTCGTTTGATTGTAGGTGCTGACATGACCTGTTGACCAATGATGTATTCAGGATTTCGTCCCGATATCAATGATAGAAACAGAACCGCATCTGCCTCAGGTGATAATTGTGAAATATTACCAGGAAACAATATCAATGGTGTCTGATCAAAGTATCTTTTTATTATACAGATAGTTTCTGAAATTGGAGTAGAGACGATTGAGCCTCCAACCAAAATAATGTCGGGCTCAGAGCCTTCTGTATTATGTTTAATCTGGGCTACAAATTCCTCGCCACACTTGTCAGGATCAATCAGTAGTGCGATTAATTTGCGTCCTTGTTTTATCTTGTTAAGTATTATTTCGTATATGCTCATGATTAACAATAAACAAGAATTAGGTCGCCATACACTTCAAAACAGAGTTTTACGTCAGCTTTAAAGCCATCTTTATTTACGGTGCCGCGAAAATGACCGCTTGTGCCAGGGTTTAATCTGGAAATAATCAAGTGCTTGTCGAACTGAACATCTTGAAAATCAAACAGTTTAAACAGAGTCTCTTTGGCACTCCACAAAATCAATGCTCCAGTGACAGGGTCGTCAGTGTTTATGAAATCTTTTTCGCGAGGAGATACAAAACGGTCTACGATATTGAGGACACGTTTCGATTTGTATTCCATATCCAGAGCGACGGGGTGAGAGGCCAATCTAATGCCGACATATCCGATGGTATGAGTTATGCTAATGCAAAAACTTGAGTCTTTTAGGTATGGTTTCCCAGTGTCACGATAACATATTTCAACATCTTTTCCAAGAAGTTCTCTTAATAGGATGCGCACAGTAAGCCACTCTTTGCGGCGCCGGTCGTTACGGAATCCGAAATAAACCTCTTTCTCGTCAGACGCAATAGAATACATACTTTCGAGTTCTGGCAAAGATTCTGTCATTTGCCAGATGCCCATTATTGCATTTTTATTTTCAAATTTCTTGAACAGCACAAGCGTATGTATATTATTTATTTGAAACGGAAAGATTCTATTAGCCTCATTACATCCGTTTCTATGTATTCAACCACTGGTGCGAGACTATCTTGATTTGGTCTCCCCCAGAAGTAAAGCGAGCCTCTGAATAGGTTTGCAGTACTATCAGTAATTGCAAACTGCATAGGTGTTGCAGCATTGCCCTTTATGATGTAGAGTGCAGCATGAATATTATTCTCTTGATCATCGTAAAACTCTTCTCCAATGGCATCAGCTTTTACGGTATGCTTATATACAAGTTTTCTGCTATCTTCTATTGCCTCTTCTGTGTTGCCATTGATATTGCGATAGGTTACATGTATTTTACAATTCCATTTAGGGTATGAAATATTAATCCACTCTTGCTCTGCTTCGTAGCTCTTGTCGGGAGAGACAACTGCATATTTTGATACATCAAATGAGTAGGGGAGAGAGGTAGAGTCATACTTGACATATTCATGTTCTGGCAGGTCTATTCTAAAATACCCGTGAGGCTTTGGTACAAAAGCATCATGACAAGACGCAGATATGAAAAGAAAACATACCACTATGGTTCTTATCAACATATTCATATCTGTCACTTATCGTTATGAGTGAAACGTATTTTCTTGATTCGTCTTGTATCAGCTGATACAATTTCGAATCGGTAGTCCTTGAAATAGATGACATCACTCTTTTTGGGAATTAAACCCTTTATTTCGAGGAGAAAACCAGCCAATGTTTCAGCATTACCTTGTTTGTCCTCGAATTCTCCCTCCTCTATGCCTGTAACTTTGAAGAAGTCGTTAAGGAGAATTTTTCCTTCAAATATGATAGAGCCATCACTCATAGTGACCCATAGCTTCTCTTCGTCGTAGTCCCTTTCATCGCTTATCTCGCCAACGATTTCTTCCAGCAGGTCTTCTAATGTTACGATGCCTTGCATACCGCCATATTCATCGACAACAATTGCCATATGGTTTTTTGACGTCTGAAACTCAGAAAGCAAGTCGTTAGTCTTCTTTGTTTCATGAACGTAGTATGCTTTTCGTAGAAGATTGTGCCAGTTAAATGAGTCGTCATGTGAGTCAAGGTATGGTAACATATCTTTCACGTAGAGTATACCACGTATTTCGTCAGGCCGTTCATCATATACGGGTATTCTGGAATAACCACTATCTACTACTGTTTCAAGTACTGACTCAAAGGAGTCGCTGATATCAACGGAGACGACATCCACACGCGGAGTCATAATGTCGATTGCTGTAAGGTTTGTGAATTTGACAATTCCCTTAAGCATATCTTTTTCCTCTCGTATTCCATCACTTGTCAATGTCAGAGCCTCTTCAAGGTCGTCAACTGATATGTTGCTGTTTTGGTGTTTTGCCAATTTCTGGTCAACGATTCCAGTTGACTTCATCAAAAGGAGGCTGAAATATTTGAATAAAGCGGAGAGTGCTTTAAGTAGATATGCTGTTGATTGGGCAAAGGACATTCTATGCTGACGTGCAAAGATTTTGGGCATCACTTCTCCGAAAAACAAGATTAACGTTGTGATGATAATTGTTTCGAAGATGAATTTTAAAATTGTTGAGTTGCCAAAATCTACGATGTTATTAGATATTTCCGCTGACAGCATAATAATGGCAACATTGACAAAGTTATTAGCAATAAGGATAGTGGCCAAAAGACGTTTTGGGTCTTTCAGCATCTTTGTTGCCACTTTGGCTTTGTTGTTGTTTATGCTGTTGAGATTATCTAATTCGGTAGGTGTCAGAGAGAAATAGGCTGCTTCGCTACCAGATATTAGTGCACTCATCAAGAGTAGGACAATCAAAAGAAGTCCTTGCAGTGCTGTTGAAATGTCGACCGACTGAAAGTTTATCCCTTCCAGTACGGTCGTGATACTATGATATAAATCGGAATCCATTCTATTGCTCTTGGTCGTATCATTTCTAATGGTTAGACCAAGTCCCTAATAACTAAAATCAAAATTGTTCGTTACCAGATATAATATCGTCCGACCACTCTTCCGCCTTTTCGTCTGAGAAATGAGGCTCGCCAAAGCCCAAAGAGTTTGTGTTTGAATTGTTCTGTCCGTTAATTGGAGTGCCATCACGGCGAGAGAGAATTTCAAGGACGTCGACTGCGACTTCAGTCACGAAACGATCTCTGCCTTCTTTGTCGACGTAAGAACGTGTGCGTATCTTACCCTCTATATATAATTTAGATCCCTTGTGAACAAAACGCTCAACCACCTGTACTAAGCCACCTCGAACAACAATGTTGTGCCACTCTGTGCGCTCTGGTATCTGCTGGTCGTTGCGTCCTGTATGGGCTCTTTCTGTTGTGGCAAGAGTGAAGTTAGCTACTCCGCGATTCTGCTCAAAATACCTTATGTCTGGCTCTTTCCCGACATTCCCTAATAAAATAACTTTGTTAATTGACATACCTTTGTTGTATTATAGACAAGGCAAAGTTACGTAATAATATGATATATCCAAATTTTATTTGTATTATGCGAGAGCCAATTCTATCTCATTGTTTCTATCAATAAATTCAAGCAGAGAAGCTCCAAGCAGGGTTTTGTATTCTTTTAAGGAGTTTAGCATGACTTCTCGATTGTGTGACGAATCGATTAGCATGAACTTAAGAGGGACTATTTTTTTGTCTATCTTTTCATTATCATTAACATCAGACTCACGTAACTTTATAATCTTTTCGTTTTCGGATGATAAGAAATTGTCTATATCGTCTGTAAGAAAACTATTCAGGTTCTCGATATTAATCTTTAATACAGCCGTGTTGAAGTGGCGATAGACGAGAAGATCGGAGAGGAATCCGACAGACATGTAGTATAGTCTCAGATCATTAGGGTTATACCTTGAAGGGCTTACGGTGATTGTTATGTATATGTATGTATTCAGAATGAGAATATTGCCGTAACGTTTAATATCTTCTTCGTGAAAGAAGAATTCATTCTTACTTTCTGCATCCTCTAAGGTGATGCAGATATAGGGTTTATCTCTTTTTGTAAGACCGTTTCTGACATTTGTAATTATGCCAGCGATGGTGATTTGTTTTCCTTTGAAATTCGGATAATTATCTTTGGTTATACTATCTACTTTGGCGTTTACTATGTACCTCATTTCGAACTTATATGCGTCGAGAGGATGGGCAGAGAGGTAGATGCCGACTAATTGTTTTTCTTTGTTGAGGCGTTCAAGGCTACTCCATGGAACGTCAACAACTGGGAGTTCAGGACGAGTTATAGAAGATGTGATGAACTCCTCACCAAAGAGTGAGTTGCTATATTGGCTCTTGCCCGATTGAAACTTAGAACCATAGGATGTCATTATCTCAGCACCAGTTCTGCCTTGTCCGTTTATGCAAAAAAGTTGCTCTCTGGAGAAATCTTCAAAGGAGTCAAACGCTCCTGCCAGAGCAAGTGCCTCAATGGTTTTTCTGTTGCACGTGGATAAATCCACGCGTTCTACAAAGTCGTATATGCTTTTGAATGGGCCATTTGCATTGCGTTCTTTGATAATTGCGTAAACGGCTCCCTCTCCGACACCCTTTACTCCGCTCATGCCGAAAAGAACTTCGCCTTTGTTGTTCACGGTGAAGTTCAGTTCTGATTCATTAATGTCAGGCCCCTTTACTGCAATTTGCATAGACTTGCACTCCTCCATGAATTTCTGGATCTCCTTTATGTCGTCTTTATTGAGAGTCAGACATGCTGCCATATACTCTTCTGGGTAGTGAGCCTTCAGATAACCAGTCTGGTATGCAACCCATGCGTAGCATGTGGAGTGTGATTTATTGAATGCGTATGAAGCAAAGGCCTCCCATTTCTTCCATATCGTCTCCAATATTTGTGGGTCATGACCATTGGCTTGTCCTCCCTCGATGAATTTCTTTTTAAGACCTTCCAGTATGGTTATCAATTTCTTACCCATTGCTTTACGAAGCATATCGCTTTCGCCTCGGGTGAAGCCTGCGAGTTGTCGGGAGAGTAGCATGACTTGTTCCTGATAGACAGTGACACCGTATGTATCCTTAAGGTATTTGTCCATGATAGGTATGTCGTATACTATTGGTTCCTCTCCATGTTTTCTCTTGATAAAGTTTGGTATATACTCAATAGGTCCGGGTCGATAGAGAGCATTCATGGCAATCAAGTCGGTTATAACTGTTGGTTTAAGATCCTTGAGGTGTTTCTGCATACCTGGGGATTCAAACTGGAAAATACCAACAGTGTGACCGTCTGAGAATAGCTTGTATGTCAATTCGTCGTCGATTGGAATTGCTTCGATATCGATATCTATGTTGTGGCGTTTCTTTATGTTTCGCAGGGCTTCTCTCTGCAGAGTAAGGGTGGATAGACCTAAGAAGTCCATTTTTATAAGTCCGACGCTCTCAACATAGTGACCATCGTATTGAGTTACAATGACATCGTTTCCACTCACTCTATCCTTAATCGTTGCCATAGGTGCGAACTTAGCGAGTTCGTCGGCTCCGATGATAACGCCGCAGGCGTGTATTCCTGTCTGTCTGATAGTATCTTCCAGGTCTTCTGCGTAGGATAGCGTTTGCGAGAGGTTGATATCGTCTCCGTATCTGGCCTCTTTTAGCTCGTTAATGTATTTGAAGCAGTTTTTAAGATTTACCTTTGGTTTCTTGCCCTTTTCGTTTTTTGGGACATCGTCTGCGAACTCTTTGTCGGGTACATATTTTGTCAACTCAATGCTCTTCTCGAGAGGTACTCTTTGAATTCTACACAAATCTTTAATACTTGATTTTGTTGCCATAGTACCATAGGTTATGATGTGAGCGACGTGGTCGTATCCATATCGTTCGGTAACCCAGTTGAGGACATCACCTCTTCGGCAATCCTCGAAATCAACATCTATATCAGGCAGAGATATACGATCGGGATTAAGGAATCGTTCGAAAAGCAGGTCGTACCTGAGGGGGTCAACATTTGTAATCCAAAGGCAGTAAGCAACGACGGAACCAGCTGCAGAACCACGACCGGGACCAACCCAAATATCGAGTTCTTCTCGTGCTCCTCTAATATAGTCTTGAACAATAAGGAAATATCCAGGGAAACCCATGGATTTCATTATGTATAACTCAAAATTGATGCGTTCTTTGACTTTGTCGGGAGGTATAGGGTTGTTTTCAGCATCGATAGCTTTGTCTAAATTCTCACCATATCGTTTCTGAGCCCCTTCCCAAGTGATTTTGTTTAAGTAATCAGCTTCGAGCTTGATGCGATATAGTTTCTCGTAGCCTCCAATAGTCTTAATTTTTTTCTCAGCATCCTCCTGAGAGAGAACGACATTTCCATTCTCATCGCGAGTAAATTCGTCGAACAGGTCTTTGTCTGTAAACTTCTTTCTATACTCTTCTTCAGTGCCAAATTCTTCGGGAATAGGAAATTTAGGCATGATAGGACCACTGTCGATTGAGAAGACCTCGACCTTCTCTGCAATCTCCATAGTATTAGCAAGGGCCTCAGGGTAGTCTGGGAAGGTGGTAGCCATCTCCTCTGGGGTCTTTAACCACTCTTGTTTACTATAGTGCATACGATTTGGGTCGTCGTATTCGGAACCTGTTGAAAGGCAGATGAGACGGTCGTGAGCTTCTGCATGAGCCTCTTCAACGAAATGAACGTCATTCGTTGCAATAATCTTAATGTTGAATTTATGAGCCAGTTCAACAAGATGCGGGTTTACCATTTTCTGCCGTTCGTAGAAACTGGTTTCTGCGTTAGGTTTATCGGTTTTATGACGTTGCAGTTCTATGTAGTAATCATCGCCAAATAAATTCTTAAACCATTGAACGCTCTTTTCAGCCTCTTCCATATTACCCGCAATAATATGTTGTGGGATTTCGCCACCAAGACATGCAGAGCAACAAATCAGACCCTCGTGATATTGCGAAAGGATATTCTTATCAATACGAGGTTTGCCATAAAAACCATCAATCCATGAGATTGATACAAGTTTGCATAGATTCTTATATCCAGTGTAGTTTTTAGCTAAGAGGATGAGGTGGTATCCTGAGCGGTCGACAGTCGACTCCCTTCCTGTTTCGGGGTCTAAGGCTTTTATGGTTTTGTCTTTGTCTTTTAAAGTTCGCCTTGCGCAGTATGCTTCAACACCGATGATGGCTTTAAAAGGGATGTATGCGGCCTCTTTTGCTGTCAGTTCATCAATCTTTTTTTGCAGTTCTGCTTTTTTGTTTTCATCTTCACATTTAGATAAATCAGCCTTCGCTTCCTTAAGACTATTCTTGAGTTTCCCATTGATTTTCTTAACGCTGTCAACGAACTCCTTGATGCCGTACATGGCTCCGTGGTCGGTCAGCGCCATAGCATTCATGCCGTTAGCCTGACACTTGCTGATGAGGTCATTGATTTTGCACATACCGTCCAAGACGGAGTAGTGAGAGTGAACGTGAAGATGAGTAAATGCAACCATATTTCTTTTTTTACATGGCAAATATAGTGTAAATGGCGTGACAGAACTTGGTATAGGTTGTTAATTTTTTTATCTCCTCGCTATGAGTTTGTTATGATTTGAGATTCTTTCTGTTTGGTTTTGCCTCTGACTATGACTATTGAGATTCCTATAATAATGATAGCCATTGAGAGGAACGATAGCCAGGATGGTCTTTCTTGAAAGAGAATCATTCCAATTGCAACTGCTGTTATCGGTTCAAAAGCCCCTAAGATGGCAGCAATTGTCGGACCGACGTCGTGAATAGACTTTGCCAGTAACGTGATAGAAATAAGTGTTGGGAATAGACCCAACGATATTGCACAGAGCCAATCCCTATCAGATGAGAGACAAATTGTTGAGTAGTTGAAGATATTGGTTAAGACAGCAATGCTATATAAAATCGACCCCACTACAATCGAATAGAACGATAGTCGGGCAGAAGAGACACGGGAAAGAATTTTGTCCTGTTGTGTGGCAACAATATAGATGGCATATAGTAGTGACGAAAGAATTACAAGGCATATTCCAAATAACATTTTGGTGAAATCTATCGCATCTCCCTCTTCTGGTTTAATGTTTAGTAATATTATTCCTAAACAGACCATAATCATACCTACCGATTGAAGTTTGCTGATTTTTTCTTTGTATGCTATTGCCATTACGATGGCGACAAAGGCTGGGTAGCAGAAGAGAAGGGTAGAGGCGATGGAGACTGGGATATATTGGTATGAGACAAAAAGAGTTAGCGATGAAAGGCTGAATATTATCCCCATTAAAATCAGTCTCCAGAATTCAGATTTAGTGCACTTAAATTGTTCACGACGCACTAACAATAGTAGGGTGATGAACAGTGCAGCAAATAAGTAGCGGTACATCAAAACCACCATAGGAGAGAAACCACTCTGATACAGGTAGAGTGCTGTTGGGTTTACACCATAGCAAGCAGCGGATAGAGCTCCAAGGATAATGCCACGAGTGAAATTTTTCTCTCTAACAACAAAATCCATGGGTAGAGCTATTTCTTAGATTTCATTGGGGGATATATTACAGGTTTGTTCCTGAAGGCATATACGATAGTGACAATTCCCAATATTACAAATGGAATGCTTAGGATTTGTCCCATGTTAAGTACCATGTTGTCTTCAAATGCTTCTTGATTCTCTTTTAAACCCTCAATAATGAATCGGAACCCGAATACGGAAACTAAAAATATGCCAAATAGGGCACCTTGACGAGTAATGTAATTCTTCTTCCAATAGAGAAACCAAACCAGAAAAAATGTGATGAGATACCATCCTGCTTCGTATATCTGAGTGGGATGACGAGGAATGAGGGCTTCGTCGGGACTCAGACGTAGGAAGCGGAATGCCCACGATACATCTGTAGGCTTTCCGTATATTTCAGAGTTGAAAAGATTCCCCATCCTGATAAAGAATGCAGCTAACCCGACTGGGAGCGTTAGGTGGTCAACTACCCATAGATATGTGCGCTTTGAGACCCTTTTGTGGTAGATATATAAGGCAATCATTAGGCCAATAGTACCTCCATGACTTGCCAAACCTCCCTCCCAGACCTTGAATATATCTATAGGGTGTTGTGAATAATAATCCCATGCATAAAAGAAGACATGACCTAACCTTGCACCTACTATTGTGGCGATAAAAGTATATATGAATATTTTATCACACCATTCTTCAGGAACTCCCTCATTCTGGAACATTTTTTCAACGATCATATAGCCCAGCCAAAAAGCGATGGCAAAAAACAGACTATAATAGCGTAACCCGAAGGCTCCTATGTTGAAAATGACTGGGTCAACATTCCAATCTATATATCCTAAGATCATATAATCCTTGCTTATTATTAAAGGGGCAGTCAGCTATTATCCCTATGGTTTATAGGTTTTTTCCATGACAGTTTTTGTATTTCTTGCCAGAGCCACATGGACATGGTTCGTTGCGACCTACTGTTTTCTCAACTCTTATAGGCATTGTAGGTCTTGGCATTTGTCCTCCAGTAGGCATAGCCTGCGGACCCGTTATGGGCTTTTGTTGTTGAGGCGTTTGTGCATCAGCGTGCTGAGCTTGGAGACGTTCTATCTCCTTTTTGCGTCGCATCATTTCAGCTTGCATTCTGGCTGTAGCCTGAGCCTGAGCTGCGGCAATCTCCTCTTCGTTTCTCATTTTGATAGAGAGTTTTGACAATGCCGAAACAACGCTTGTGTTGATTGTTTCAATCATCGACTTGAAGAGGTTGAACGACTCGAATTTGTAAATCAAGAGAGGGTCCTTTTGTTCGTATGAAGCGTTCTGAACAGATGTGCGCAGTTCATCCAACTGGCGTAAATGCTCTCTCCATGAATCGTCGATTGTCATGAGTATGATAGCCTTCTGCATAGTCTTTATGATGTCAGCACAGTCTGTCTTGTAAGCTTTCTCAAGGTCGTGAGGTATTTCATATACATGAGCACCATCGGTTATAGGAATAACGATGTTTTTATAGCGTCCAGGCTGCTCTTCCATGACACGTCGTACGGCCGGGATTGACCTTTGACGTATCTCTTCGCATCTCTCTTGTATTGCCTTCCATGCTACCTCGTAGGTAATCAGAGTCAGTTCATCCTCGTTCTTTTTCTCAAGGTCATCCTCTGAGAAAGGTACATTTATAGAGAAAATTTTCATGAAGTCAAGTTTCAGACCTTCATAGTCTTTTGCATCTTTTGCACCTTGAATGAGGCCGAATGCCGTATCTTGAATCATGTTTGTTATATCAATCTCCAATCTCTCGCCGAAGAGCGCATGCTTACGTTTTTTGTATATGACTTCACGTTGAGAGTTCATGACGTCATCATATTCGAGCAATCTTTTTCGTATACCAAAGTTGTTCTCTTCGACTTTTCGTTGAGCTTTCTCTATGGCACTTGTCATCTGCTTGAGCTGTATTGACTGGCCCTCTTCCCACGTGCGATCGAGGAGTTTCATAGCCATATTATTAGAGCCGAAGAGACGCATGAGGTTGTCTTCCATAGATACGAAGAAGAGAGATGAGCCTGGGTCACCCTGACGTCCTGCTCGGCCACGTAACTGACGGTCGACGCGGCGGCTCTCATGTCGCTCTGTTCCAATGATAGCCAAACCACCCAACTCTTTTACTTCGTCGGTGAGCTTAATATCGGTACCACGACCAGCCATGTTGGTTGCGATAGTCACTGCTCCAGGACGACCCGCCAAAGCAACAATATCGGCCTCCTTCTGGTGAAGTTTAGCATTCAAGACATTGTGGTTGATATTTCGCATTTTAAGCATGCGACTCAGCAACTCACTTACATCGACACTTGTTGTGCCCACCAAAACAGGTCTGCCAATTTCGTGTAATCTTATAATTTCATCAATTACAGCTGAGAACTTCTCCTTTGTGGTTTTGTATATAATGTCGTTCATATCCTTACGTGCGATAGGACGATTAGTAGGGATAATTACAACATCGAGTTTGTATATGTTCCAGAATTCACCAGCTTCAGTTTCGGCTGTACCAGTCATTCCTGAAAGCTTGTGGTACATACGGAAATAATTTTGAAGAGTGATTGTTGCATATGTTTGTGTAGGGTCTTCAATTTTAACCCGCTCTTTAGCTTCGAGAGCCTGATGTAAGCCGTCTGAGTAACGGCGGCCTTCCATGATTCGGCCTGTCTGTTCGTCTACTATTTTGACTTGATTGTCAATGACGACATACTCGATGTCTTTGTCGAACAGTGTATATGCCTTCAGAAGCTGATTTATCGTGTGCAGACGCTCGCTCTTAACGGAGTAGTCTTGCATGAGTTCGTTCTTTAACGAGATCTTTTCTTCTTCGCTCTTGTCGCTCTTTTCGATATTAGCCATTTCTGAACCAACATCAGGAAGGACAAAGTAGTCTTTTTCATCGGAGTGTGCAGAGAGAGCATCAATACCCTTGTCTGTTAGTTCTATTGATTTATGCTTCTCGTCGATAACAAAGTAGAGAGGGTCCGTTGCTATATGCATGTTTTTATTATTTTCCTGCATATAGAAGTTTTCTGTCTTTGTCAAGATTTCAGTCATTCCCGGCTCGCTGAGGAACTTAATCAAAGGACGATTTTTAGGCAGACCTTTGTAAGAACGGAACAAAAGAAGGGCTCCCTCCTCTTTTTCCTTTTTGTCGTCAGATGCCAGTTTTTTCTTAGCATCAGCAAATATTGAACTAATCATAGAGTGTTGAGCCTCTACGAGTTTCTCGACATTAGGCTTAAGCTGCTCGAATTGCTGTTCTCCGCGTTTAGGAACAGGACCTGATATTATAAGCGGGGTACGGGCGTCATCGATGAGGACAGAGTCAACCTCGTCGACAATGGCGTAGTTGTGTTTTCGCTGTACGAGATCTTCTGGATGGGTTGCACCATTGTCACGGAGATAGTCGAAACCAAATTCATTGTTTGTGCCGAAAGTAATATCACAAGCATAAGCTTTGCGACGTTCTACAGAGTTGGGACGATGTTTGTCGATACAATCTACAGTCAGTCCATGGAACTCATAAAGAGGACCCATCCATTCGGAGTCACGTTTTGACAAGTAGTCGTTGACGGTAACAACGTGAACGCCACGTCCAGCCAAAGCGTTGAGGAAGACAGGTAGTGTAGCTACCAATGTTTTACCTTCTCCAGTAGCCATCTCGGCGATCTTGCCTTGATGGAGCACGATACCACCGATGAGCTGTACATCGTAATGTACCATTTCCCACTTCATGTCGTTGCCACCAGCGGTCCAATGGTTTTTCCAGATTGCTTTGTCGCCATCAATAGTAACATACTCCTTAGCAGAAGCAATCTCGCGATCCCTCTCACTTGCTGTTACGATTATCTCCTCGTTTTCAGAGAAACGTCTTGCAGTATCCTTTATAATAGCGAAGGCTTCGGGCAGAATTTGGGTCAGGACCTCTTCCACCTTGCTGTCGACCTGTTTTTCTATCTCGTCAATCTCTTTGTAAAGAGAATCTTTTTTGTCGATAGGGCATTCGTTTGATTCAGCCTCGTTGCGAAGTTCATCGCTTTTCTTCTGAAGGTCGCAAATGGCTTCAGCTATTTGTTGACGAAGTGCCGTTGTGCGCAATCGCAACTCATCATTGCTTAAGCTGTTGATAGTCGGATATATCTCCTTTATCTTGGCCACGATAGGAGCAATCTCCTTCATGTCCTTCTCGTATTTGCTGCCAAATATTTTGGTCAGTAGATTGTTTATAAATGACATTCTAAATCGGTATTCTTTGTTTGTCTTTCTTTTATAAAAATCATTCGATTTGATTTTCGTGATGCAAAAGTAACAACTAATATTGAAAATTGAAATATCTCACGATTTGAAATGTCATTTAGTTGGTCATTATGATTCTCGAAGAGAATAAAAAACCCATGACAGATGCTGAATCTGTTCATGGGAAAAATGTTATGTTGTTTTGTGATTAGTCTAATTCAGTGCCGAGAGATAATAGCTTCTGTGAAACACTTAGCCCAAAATTCTTGATGTTCTTATTTGAAATTTCAAAGTTAAGTTTGCCGTTATCAGATACGAATGAGATGCCTGCGCCCATAGAGCACATACCTTTTTTGCCACTTACAATCAGTGTCTTATTGCCCGTTTGGTTTGTAATGAGTTGACTGATTTGCGACGTTTTAGATTCACCAACGATAATGATGTCAGATTTTGGAATGCCGTTGACAGAAGCTGCACTATTTATGACTACAGAGCGAGCACCTACCTTTTTCGTTTTAGCAAGAGTGGTAAGTTCAGCTACCAAGTCATTGTCACCAATAACACAGATGTTAAGGTCTCTATTGGCGTCCTCAGGAGGCCAGCCAATATTCTTTGCGAAGTTGTATACATAAAGCGCTTGGAATTTCGACATCTGCGCTTCTGCCATGCAACAACTTACTGTTAACGCCAGTAATATTAGTAATTTTTTCATAGAAACTGAATTGTTTTAGATTAATCAATTACGTCTACGCACTTATTTGTTTTTTGTTACTCAAAATGAAATAAAGTTTGTTTGTTGTTGATTTCAAAAGCTCAATAATTGTTTTTCACTTTAATAAATTTAATACTTTTGTGAATCGCATTTATTTGAAAGTTATGAATAGAGTTTTTTTTGCAGTTATAGCTGCTTTTTCTTTAGCCATTTCATCACATGCTATGGTTAAACTCCCATCTATTATGGGAGACAATATGGTAATTCAACAAAATTCTAAGGTTCGTCTCTGGGGGCAAGCACGTCCAGGTGCTGAAGTCTGCATCAGGGTCTCGTGGGATGCAGATGCACTCTACAAATTGTCATCTGATAAAGATGGGAAGTTTGAGATTGCTATACCATCACCAGGTGCTACCTATACCCCACAAATTATCACCTTTAATGATGGAGATGGAGAGGTGACTATAAAGAATGTTCTTGTGGGAGAAGTTTGGTTTGCTGGCGGACAAAGTAATATGGAGATGCCACTAAAAGGATTTGCAGGTTGCGTAGTGAAAGATGGTATGCGCGAGGCAATATGTGCAGAGAGTTTCAAAGGGGTTCGTTTCTTTACTGTGCCTAAGAGACACAGTTGGACAATAGAGACTGATTGTGAGTCATCGTGGAAGACTACCGAGTCGTTCGAGGATGTCATGAATTTTAGTGCCACTGCATGGTTTTTTGCAAGAAATCTGGAGAGTGCGCTTCATGTCCCTGTAGGAATAGTAGTTTGTGCTTATGGTGGAACGCGAGTTGAATCGTGGTTGCCGCGAGAGATACTTGAGAACTATCCCGACATAGAGCTGACAGAAGAGGGTATGAAGAATATGCAAGATTATGAACGTCCACTCCTGCCTTATAATGCAATGTTTCATGTGGCATGCCGATATACATATAAAGGTATAATTTTCTATCAAGGTTGTTCCAATGTGGGGCGTCATGAGAATTATGCAAAGCGACTTGCTACGATGGTGACTCATTGGAGAGCTGTGATGGGTAATGGGGATATACCTTTCTATTATGTCGAAATAGCTCCTTACCACTATGATGGTGCTCAGAATGAGAAGTCACCCTACCTAAGAGAGGCCCAGTTTAAGGCACAGAAGATGATACCAAATAGTGCTATGGTATCAACGAATAACCTTGTTCTGCCATTTGAAAAACATAATATACATCCTCAGTTGAAGCAGCCTGTTGGGGAGAGGCTCAGTTATCATGCATTAAATAAGGTATACGGGTATAAGGATGTCTGTTGTGATGGACCTCAATATTCAGGGGCGTGGAAGGAGAAAAATGGAGAAGCGTGGGTCTCTTTTGAGAATCTACAGATGGGGATATGTCGCAACTATGATATTCAGGGCTTTGAAGTAGCTGGAGAAGATAGAATCTTTCACCCAGCAGATACTATTTGGCTTCATTGGCAGACCAACGAAGTCGTTGTCTCTTCTAAGAGGGTCAAGCAGCCAGTAGCTGTGCGATATTGCTTTAAAGATTTTATGCCAGGAACACTTATTGGAGGCAATGAGCTGCCTTGTATTCCTTTTAGAACGGACGAATGGTGACGTTGAAAGCTAAAAAAGAGAAAGATTAAAGAGTGAAAATATTTTTTGTTATTATTTGAAGTGTCGGTTTAAATGATAAATCGGCACTTTTTTTGTATTGTCATGTTTGATTAATGGTTGATAAATTTGATTAAATCGAGTGAAATAAAGAAAAATTATAACAAATTTGTTCTTCTAATTGGTAAAAAGATTTATCTTTGAACCTTGATTGAGTGGGCAAACTGCGCACTTTTGAAACTAATAGTGTAAATAAGTATATATATTCATAAATTATGAAATATAGAATTAAGATATTAATGTTGGCGCTAATCCTCGTTGTTAGTGGATTTTTGTCAAATTTTTCGATAGCTCAGAATGTTTTCAACTATAGCGGTGCTGGGACACAGTGTGCGCAAGGCTTGAATACATTTTCACTTGTAGAGAATGGTCATAGTATAAACCCTGCAAGATCTGCAATTAACTATGCATCTCCTGGGAATAAGATACCAGAATATATTAAGACCATGATTTATGCTTTGGATGAGTCGGGTGTGCAAACAGATATTACAATGCAGTGCTATGGCAAAGCTGGTGAGAATGGAATCTGTTTGTCAGATTTTACTCCTGGTACAAAACAATTGCTGAACTACGCTTTTGGGCTTTATGCGATTCCTGAGGCTTATTATGGTAAGACCATCCGAGTGGAATTGCATTTTG
>JABUTU010000072.1 GCA_021443545.1 Marinilabiliaceae bacterium
TTGGGGCGAAGAATGGAGAATGCCAACTTCGGACGAAATTAATGAATTATGTAACCTGATAAGCGAACCCAAAGAGATCAATGGCGTCAAAGGTCGTCTTTTTCATGGTAAAAATGGTAATACATTGTTTGTTCCATTTGCAGGCTACCGTGACGGTTCGGAGCTCTACTACGCGGGTGGCCTCGGCTACTGCTGGTCGGCGACGGCTCACGAGATTGATTGGCTCGCATTCAATCCGTTCGTGAACTCGGACGAAGCGTTCTTGTACTACAGCAATCGCTTTAGAGGACAGTCGGTGCGCGCGGTGCTAAGGTCTAAATAGGGAAGTTGTTTCCCGCATTCGATTTTTGTTCATTGAGGCGGGATTTGAAATAAAAAATCTTTGCAAGCACTCTGCTCGCAAAGATTTTTTTTAGTTAGTGTTTTTTGTCGTTATAACGAAATATCGAAATAACGAAATAAAACTCCCGGTTGCAACCATGTTGGTTGACACCCGGGAGACCTTTTATTATTTGAGATTGATTATTTAGCTTCTACTATTGAGATTGCAACACCGCCTGAGCGAGCAAGTTGTTGTTTGAGTTTGCTCTTGCTCGTAATCTTCAAGGTCTGTATCTGGTATGCAGTAGGATTATTCTGGAAGTCGGCATCCTTTGCATCCGCATATATTGTTGCTATATACTTCTTGTTGGCAGGAAGAAAGCTGAAGTCGATATTGGCGACGCGTGCATTTTCGTCTGTGATAGCGCCAATAAACCACTTCTCCTGACCGCGAGCCTTACGAGCAATCGTCAGGTAGTCACCTGGCTCAGCTTCAAGATAGTATGAGTTGTCCCAGTCGACAGCAACATCCTTGATGAATTGGAAAGCATCGAGATGCTTCTCATAGTTTTCAGGTAAGTCGGCTGCCATTTGCAGAGGACTATAGAGTGTCACATACAGGGCAAGTTGTTTGCAAAGTGTTGTCTGAACAGTTCCGTGGATTTGATTTTCGAGGAACTCACCGCTATTTTCGAGGAAGCTGAGTTTCGTGTCGAATATGCCTGGTGTGTAGTCCATAGGACCGCCTTGCAGACGAGTGAAAGGAAGCAGAATTGTGTGGTGAGGCATATTGCCAGCGAATGCTTCATACTCAGTTCCTCGTGCACTCTCATTACCAATCATATTAGGATAGGTTCGGCAAAGACCGGTGGGACGCACAGCTTCATGGCCATTGACGCATATTTTGTACTCAGCAGCCATCTTGACAGCCCTGAGGTAGTGGCTGACAATGCTTTGTGAGTAGTGATGCTCTCCTCGTGGTACGATATCACCCACATAACCACTCTTAACAGCGTTATACCCGTATTTGACCATAAGTTCGTATGCCTCCCTCATGTGGCGTTCGTAGTTCCATACGCTTGATGATGTCTCATGGTGCATCATAAGTCGTACACCCTTGGAGTGAGCATAGTCATTCAATGCCTTGATATCGAAATCTGGGTAAGGCGTTACAAAGTCGAATACATAGTCCTTCTGATGTCCGAACCAGTCTTCCCAGCCTTCGTTCCATCCCTCGACAAGTACCTGGTCGAAACCATGTTCTGCTGCAAAATCTATATGACGACGAACATTCTCGTTGTTTGCACCATGACGGCCATGAGGCTTGGCTGTGCTGTAGTCTGTTTTGCCAAGTTGTATGCTGTGGAAATCGTTTGTATAGCTCCAATGTGTCTTGTTGGTAATCATCTCCCACCATACGCCGACATATTTGACAGGTTTAATCCAGCTGACATCCTCGTATGCGCATGGATCATTGAGATTGAGGATAATGCGAGATGCCAATGTCTTACAAGCATTGTCTGTCACCATTATTGAACGCCATGGCGTTTTGCAGTCGGTCTGCATATGTGCTTTCATGCCTGTAGCATCGGGTGTCAAATGGCTGTGAAAAGTGAGCGCCTTTTCTCCAGTGCCCAGTTCGAGATGCATTGCGGGGTAGTCGATGAGAGCTGCCTCGTGAATGTTAATATACAACCCGTCCTGTGTTCTCATTTGAAGAGCAGTCTGTACGGTACGCTCATTAGCAAATGTCTGAGAAGCATTGCCACAGCGAGACTTCTCATTGAGAAGAGGTATTTCGCTTAAGCGACTCTCAGTGTAGTCATATTCTTGTGTATCGTAGTCGCCTGAAATCCACCATGCTGTGTGGTCGCCTGCCATAGCAAATTCAGAAATTTCGTCTGCGATGGTGAAGTAAACGAGTGAATCCTGGTCGGGGAACTCATATCGGAATCCGAGTCCATCATTGAAGAGTCGGAAACGAATAGTCATCAACCGCGTTGTTCTTTCTTGGCGGATATTTACAGCAAGTTCATTGTAGTTGTTGCGAATATCACGTTCTTCGCCCCAGACAGGATGCCATACTTCATCGAAAGATGATGTCTGACTATCGACAATCGAAAATCCTTTGGTGAGGTCAGTGTTGCCTGCCAGTATGAAGCCGAGATTACTTGGTTGTATCACATCACGTCCTTCGTATTGCAGAGAATAGCAAGGTTTGCCCTGTTCTCCAATATAAAATGACATCGACATATTGCCAGACGGCGAGTTTAAATTCAGCTTTTGAGCTGAAAGAGAAGTAGTAAGCAGAGCTACTACGAGAGTAAGATAGTATTTCATATAGTGTCTAATGATTATTTGTCAATGTTGAAAACGGCTGACGCGTACGCTCCGAGTCGTATATATTTAGCTCCATTCTCAGTGCACGACTCGACAGAGCCCAAAGTTAGCAGACAGTTATCTGTTGGGTCTTCTAACTTTATATTCGCATTGTTAGCGCTGAAGTTGTGGATTACTAATAGTTTCTGGTCGGGGTCTTTGCAGGTCATATACCATGCTGCTATGTTCTTATATTCGGTATTCTTTGAATTATAAGTTTCATGACCTGATATTTTTCCTTTGTATAGTGCGGGCGTCGAGTTGCGCAGACGACATAGTTTGCGGTATGAGGAGAGAAGAGACGTTTCACTATCGCCCTGTTTGTTTGCCTCGTCCCAGAGGAATGCCTTGCGTACGTTCTCGTCACCGTTCAGTTTGTTACCTGTCATACCTATCTCCTCGCCATAGTATATGTAGGGTTCCCCTGCGGATGTCAGCAGAACAGCTGCGGCAAGGCGCATTTTATTCTCATTGTTGCCAAGCTTATAGGCTGTGCGATCTTCATCATGGTTCGATAGTTTGGTCGCCTCTATGAAGTCCGTGCGTGAATTGGCGTATAACTCTTGGTACCCCATAATATCGCTTGGAAAGTAGCAGCCAGTTGAGTTGTTGATGGCCCATTCAAGGCGATACCAGAAGTCGAATTCAAATAGAGCCGGTAGTCCTTTGTAGTATGGAGCAACTGTGTTGGCACCGTCGAGGACTTCGCCGACCATATAGATGTCGTCATTGTGGCTCTTATGGAAGTATTCGTTGACATGGTCGTAGAATTTTTTGAGGAACTCGGGATTCTCGTTGGATGTGGCGGAGTGGTATATATGTTTCACTGCATCAAGACGAAAGCCATCTACGCCTCTGTCAATCCATCCTTGTGCAGATTTAACCATTGCTTTGAATGTTTCGTTCTCTTCTATCTCAGTTATATTACCATAGTTAAGGTCGGCAAAAGCATCGGTGTAGAACATTGAGTGATACAGCCATGTCTGGACATCATCAAACTGGATATCGTTTGCTGTTGTATTGTCAAGTTTAAATGGTTTGTCGAGTGTTATTCTGCTTGTTGATGTTGGTGCGCCATACTTAGTTCCACCATTCCAGGTTGTCGTGCTTGTTCTAATCAGAAAACCCCATGTCGAGGAGTAGTCGATAGTTCTCTCATATATGCCATCACCCATGTCATTCATTGGAACAGCTTCTGATATGTCTCCGTACCATAAATATTTATCTCCCTTGCCGTCGTATTTATCTGGCGTATCAGCTTTTGAGACGGTAATAGTCTTATCATTCCAGTTCAGTGTGAATTTATATATGTCGGAACGAGCCTCGCTCTCGTCGAGAGTGAACCATTCTCCGCTATTGTATCCATCTTTTTCGAACATAGGAATGTTCTGATTCTTAATGTCGTTCCCTGGATCGCTCGAGAAAATGTAAAAATTTCGGTATTTGCTATTTATATCATGTTTTGCATCTAAGAACCATGGGTGTTTAGAGCTTGTATGATTCAATACATAGTCGAGATATACTTTTATGCCTTTTGAATGGGCGGTGGCTATGAGCTTATCAAAATCGGAATCAGTACCGTATTGGGGATTGACAGCATCATAATCCATTACATCATATCCGTGGTATGAACCTGCTGGATGAATAGGCGATAGCCATATAGCGGAGGCACCCAACTTGTCAATATAATCGAGTTTTTCGGATATCCCGTTGAAGTCCCCTGTTTCACTGAATGAGTAGACCAACGTTTGATATGTAATATTGCCCATTTTTACTCCGTCCCAGTCGATGTTGGAGGTCTCGACAATTTTCCATTCGGTACTCTCTTCTGTATCCTCTGTCTCCTGAGAAGGCTTTGGAGGCTCTGGCTTTTGATCGTTGTCGTCATTACAAGCTACTACATATAGAGAAAGCACTGCAATGAAAAGTGGAAGTAGTAATCGATTCATAATGCTACGATTTAAGTTGGACTTACATTTGCAAATGTAGATATGAAAAATGAACTAAAAGGGGAGTTTTGTATGAATTCCGAGAGTAGTAGCGTGAAAATGTTCGCAATCGGTTGCGGAATCGTTTGCGTCGGTAGGTTGTACGTCGATAATCAGTTTGAGTAACAAAACAAGGGCGCATCACTTTTGATTGTGGTGAACCTCAGCTTTTAGTAATACGTTGGTTGTTAATAGACTACATTGCCGATATCGATTATTCGTTGAGATACTACAAGGTTTTGTCTTTTGATATTGGCGGGTGAAATTTCGTACAATAACTTTGCACCCTGCGTTACGAAACATATGCTGGCACCAAAAGCGCATTGTCCCCCTTGTCCAGATACAAAGAGTGCCTTTTTACCTTCAATTGCTTGTGTAACTTTTGTTGCCTGATTTGCTTTGCTTTTGCCTAAATAGACTATCTGTGCGTCATCAATATCCTGAACTGTCGCTACCTCCTTTACAACGAGAGAGCGTGCTCCGATTCTTTTTGAGCCAAGTTTGTAGAGCTCATTTGCCACTTCATTGTCACCTATAACGCAAATTAAAAGACTCTTTGAAGCATCTTCTACAGGCCAGTTTGTGCTCTTGGCAAAGTTGTATATAAATAAAGCCTGAAACTGTGCCATTTGGGCTCTGCTAACCATGCTGAGCGAAAGAAAGGGTATTATCAGAAGAATATACTTTTTCATTTTATGTCTGTTCGATGACTTGCTCTTTTGCTGCTTATCTCTTGCGAGGTCACAGAGAGAACTTGTTCTCGCTATAATAGTCTCTGTGCGTAAATACTTGGTATACAAGTTGGTATAGAGCATGATATTGTGGCAATAATAATTGAGTTCCTTTCCATTTTTGTTTTATTAATAGTACTGATAGTCTTATGTTTGTGGGTACAACTAACAATTACGTTCCTCACCTTTTTTCGTTTTTTTTACGTATATTGTTGCATGTATAGTGCATATTTTTGATGTGTATAAGATATTGTGTGAGCGGATTTTTTATGCAATATTAAGTTGCTAAAGATAAAGAAAGAGGGTGTATCAAGATTTTCATCTTGGTACACCCCCTCAACGATTGTATATAAAAATAGAGGTTTGTTAGTTTTTCTTTATCGTACAATGACTATTGCCATTGTAAGTAGGATAGAGCGTAATAGTGTAGTTGCCAGCCTCGCTGATTGCCATGTCGCTGCCATCTCCCCAGAGAGAGTCTGGTGTGCCACCAAGGTTGAGTGCCCAGTCGTGGTTGATGCGGAACTTGAAGCTTGCAGCTATGAGGTCAGTTGTGACGCTCCAACTCATTGTTGCGGCATCAAATGTCATATCAATATCAGTATCCCAGTCAGGATTTCCAATGATTGAAATCACTGTTACCTCTGTTCGCTTATATGTCTTTGCTGCAAGGTCCAGTTCTACATAATAGAATTTAGCTTGAGAACCCTCGTCGATGTTAGGACCATCGGCTACGATAGTACCTTCGGTATCGCCCTTGCCGAATTGTCCTTTGTCCCAAGTAGGGTAGTTCGTGATTTTCCATCCCCACTCACCGCCGAGTGTGACGTAACCAGCATACTTGCCATTTAGGTTAGATGGATCAACAGCTCCGATGATATTGTTCTCAAAACCCCATCCGTTAGCATCTCCTGGGAAGTATGCGAACTTGCTGTCGAAAGAGACTGGTTTGACAGAGTATGTGTATTCCATCATATTGAGAGTAATCTCATAGAAGAGTGCTCCGTCATCAGCAGGCATACACATAGCCTGTGCATTGCTGTTTATCAAGGTTCCTTCAAGTGATGAGTCGCCATCCTTCTCGCATCCAAGTAGCGCATTCCAGTTTTCGTCAGCTATGGTTGAGAGAGGGGCTATCTTGAAGTAGTTTGCTTTACGTGTTCCATCATCGTTTTTAGGAGCAGGAACAACGACTTTGAAGACAGGATCGTCATAAACACTCTTGCTGTCATCGCTACGCTTAAAGAGGAAGTCGTCGTTACAATTAGCAAAACTCCAACCATTGCTCTCACCGATGAAATAGTATTTACTCTCAATGACAGGAGCAGTAGGAGTTACGGCAACTTTAGCAGTTGTTGTGTACGCTGTATAGAACTGGTTGCTTATGGAGTAGACCATCTTATCAATGATGTAGAACTCTCGAGTTTCAGGAGCTTTGCCGAAAGCATTAGTTACCATGTTCTGAAGTTGGTCTGCAGTGATGATAATGTTAGAGCCTTCGACTGAGAATGCGTTATCCTCTGCTGTGTAGTAGACAGTAGCAGAAGTATGCTCCTCTTGTTGGCTGATAGCAATGTTATGGCTTACATTCGCATTTGCAGGCAATGAATATGCCATGCTGATGGAGTAGGTGTCACCACTATTAGCATCTGCCAAGTTTACATTTGAGAAGGAAGGAGTAGCAGTCAGACCCAAGTCGATAACGTTCTCCTGTGAATATGTCTGTTTCTCGGAAGTTTTAGTCCAATTGTCATAAGTCTCGTCATCGCAACTAACGAAACCAATGGCAGCAAGACCAAGAGCCGATAATATCAATCTATTCATATTATTTGTATTTAGGATTTATGCCTTTGAATAAGCAGGGACAAGGGGACTGTCCCTGCGTATTTATTCGTCAGTTATTATTTTACGATAGTGTAAGACTTGTCTATATCGTTATAGTACACCTTTGTAGGTGTCTCGCATACCTCGGCTGGTAAAACGAAGTTCTTGTCGCCATCGATTTCATACGTTACGCCTGTGCCGCAGTAGATGCTTGAAGCCTGTTCAGGACCAATCCAATTTGGATTTAGTTTGAATTTAATGAAACCATCTGTCTCGGCATCTGTTCCTGCTACGTCTGAAATAGCTGGAATCTCATAGAACCATATATGGTTATTGACGCCATCAACTACGTTTACAGCCTTCATAGGTGTTGCATCGGCTGACCAGCCCTGGAAGTTTCCTGATATGAACATTCCGCTGACAACCTCTGGGGCATCTCCAGTGTATTCCGTGATAGATATTCCTGCGACATCTTCTGGGTCCATTGTGACTACATAGTATCCATCGGCTGGAACGGTTATATTGCCAGAACCGCCATCGTTTACGGCAAATGAGCCCCAAGCATCTCCCTGACCAATCTGATCATCCCATTTTCCTGGGAACTTAACCATCTTGAAGCCAGCAGATGTAAGGAATACTGTCGACTGGAACTTGCTCATGTCAGCACTATAAGCCATAGGGTAGACTTGGTCGCCACCCCAAGAACCATCAGCTATGCATGAACCGATGAACCACCAGATAGCTGGAGTCTCTTTAGCTGCATTAGGGTCGAAGAAGTAAGGCTTGAAGTTCATCTTGACAGCATTTGAGTAGGTCTTTTCAGAACCCACGGTAGCTATCATTCTGATGTATACCGATTGAACCTCTGGTGTTGCATCTTTTTCGTAACCGAAAATAGAGTTGAGGGCAGCGTTAATCTCCTTGACGCCTATCTCGATTGAGTTGACAGTTGAAGTGAATGCATCCAATGTGTATGATTCATTATCACCGAAAGATTCGCTCTTACTGATTTGTGTCATGTATGTCTGCACACAAGGGAATCCGAAATAGGCCTCCTCGTATGTGAGTACTATCATATCGCTACTTGCCTTAAGGTCGAGAGGCAAGTTCGCTGTTGATGGGGTGAAGAGTTGGAATGTCTCAGGCACCTCTATTGTAGGATTAGCATCGCGGTCTGATTCACAAGCTGTGAAAAGCAAGTTGCTCGCCAATGCTGCAATACACCATATTAATATTTTTTTCATCGTAAATCGTATTAATAGTGTTATTAATAACCAGGGTTCTGTTTCAGGTTGTCGTTTGCTATCAAGTCAGACGAAGGAATAGGGAACAACTTGGCAGTCTCTTTGAGAGATGTGCCATTAGCGACGCCACCTTTCCACTCCCATAGGTATGAAGCTCCTGTGTAGAGGTCCCAACGGATGAGGTCGGTGCGACGGCGTCCTTCGAAGAAGAATTCGCGGCACCACTCATCAATAATCTCCTGACCATCTGCAGAGATTGAGTTTACTTTATGCCCGCAGTTGATTCTCACGTTTGCACGAGCCTGTAGCTCTTGAATCTTCTTGAGAGCCTCTTCGCTATTTCCGAGACGATACTGTGCCTCTGCGTATGTCAGAAGGGCCTCTGCATAGCGCATGATGAAGACGTCGATGTCGGGGAACTGAGCATGAGAACCAGCTTCGCCATTGATTTTGTTGTTATGGTACTTGGTAACAGCATAACCATTCTTGAATGTACCGAGGTCAGATGCTGATGAGAACTGTCTACCCTCTGAGCAGAAGAGTGCGCGGTCGTCACCTGCAACTGCTACTATGCCATCGGTGTAGAGCCCAGCACTATTAGCTTCTGTAAGGCTAAACTTGCTTGAAAGCTGAGATGTGGCACGGTTACCTCCCCAATTCTCCTTAGTGTTGTTAGAGGTTACCGTCGAACTAATCTTCATATCGGTGTCCCAGCATGATGCCATAAGGAACATAGATGCACCCCATGTGTTCATGTGAGCTCCCTCCATCTTAACAGCAAAGATAGCCTCTTCGTTTGCTCCGTTGGTGCCGTTATCTCCCATAAAGAGTTTCTGGTAGCCACTAAAACCATTCTGCGCATCACTGCTCAACTTGTATACGCCGAGGTCGATAACACGCTTGGCTGCGTCAGATGCCTTCTGCCATTGTGCTGTGCCTGTGTAGACCTTAGCATTAAGGTATATTCGGGCAAGAAGCATATCAGCTGCAGCTTTGTTGAAACGCCCATAATTAGCATCAGTCTCCTTAAGGGCTTTAGCTTCGAGAAGGTCAGGCATGGCCTCATTCAGCTCCTTCTCAATAAAGTTGTAGAGGTCTGTACCATTTGTCTGTATTGGTTTTTCGCTCGATACAGTCGTTGCAAATGGAACATTGCCTCCCCATCCATCAAGGAGAATAGAGTAGTAATATGCGCGGAGAGCTCTGACTTCTGCCGTGTATGTAGCGTTGTAGCCAGCAGCCTCTTGAAGGTAGAAGTTACATGTTGTGATAGCCACATACAGACGGTTATATAGTCCGTTCAGCATAGGGTGGTCAGAACCCATTGTGCCAAAGTCGTAGGTGTCGATGCCCGCATCACCCCATCCACAGACTGCCTCGTCAGAGGTCAGTTCCTGCGAGTTCCACAACTGACGGATAAGTCCTGACGTACCACCATCAAGGTCATCGATGTCAATATTTCCGTCGTTTGTCTCCTGTCCTGAAAGGGCCAGGTGAGCATAGCACTTATTAAGAAGGGCGTCATAGTCAGGTGTCATCAATGTACTTGGGTCGATAGGCGTAACATCGAGGTCGTCGGTGCAGGCACTGTTAAATCCCAATAGAGCAACTGAAGCTACGGCAGGTAATATATATCTTAGTTTCATTGTCGTATTATTTTAATTTGTTGCCGTTTGTTAGAAGTTAAGACTCAAACCAAGCAAGCCGGTGAATGGACGTGGGTAAACACTTCTGTCAATGCCATCGCTAACTTCTGGATCAATGCCATCATACTTCGTAATTGTGAATACGTTCGAGCCTGCGATGTATACTCGGCCGTCAAGTTTGCCAAACAACTTGTTGAAGCTGTAACCGAGTGTTATATTGTCGCATTTGAGGAATGAAGCGTTCTGGACGTAGTAGTCGGAGAGAAGACGTTTCATGTCATTAGTCTGGCAGCCGTTCTCAACAGCCTCCTTGATTGTGTTCGTCAGATAACCACTGAGCCACATTGTAGAGCCTGAAACATTGGCACGGTCACTTGATACGTCGTTGTACACATAGTTGCCAATGCTTGAGCGTAGAGAGAAGCTGAAGTCAATGTTGTTGAATACGAGTTTTGAAGTAAATCCAAATGTTATAGGAGCAGCTGCCTGCTTGTAGATATACTTGTCGGCCTCGTTGATGATGTTGTCACCATTACGGTCTACAACAACTCCCTCCAGCATCTTGCCATCCTTGTCGTATGCCTGTTGGTATACAAGGAACGAATTGATTGAGTGACCTTTCATGTGAGCCTGGCAGTTAGAACCTGTACCAGCTGAGATGCCACCCGTCTCAACATAATAGTCGTCATCACCGATGAGTTCTGTGATTTCATTGTCGTTATATGTGTAGTTGGCGCCAAGCTCCCAAACGACATCACTCGTTGAAATTACTTTGCCTGTTACAGCAATCTCAATACCTGTATTTTCAAGAGAACCAATGTTTGATGTCACTTTATTCTTGAAGTTTGTGCCTACAGGAACAGATACTGTATTAATGAGGTCTGTTGTCTTTCTCAGGTAATAGTCGATGCTACCATTGATGCGCTGATTCAAGAAGCCGAAGTCGAGACCAACGTTATATGTGGTGGTTGTCTCCCATGTGAGGTCTGGGTTGTATGCGTTAGGACGATACATAGCGCCAACGCCATCCTTGCCAGCATCTACTACTGAGTAGTAGTAATCTGAATTTGGGTTGGAATGGAATGAAGCGAAGTAGTTATAGTCGCCTATGCCCTCCTGCTGACCTGTCTGACCATAACCGAGACGTAATTTCAAATCGCTCATCATATCAACGTCCTTAAGGAATGCCTCTTCCTTGATACGCCATCCGAATGCTACAGAAGGGAATAATGCCCAATGATCCTTGAAACGTGATGAACCATCATAGCGAACAGTGGCAGTCAGAAGATAACGGTCGAGGAGCGAGTAGTTGGCACGACCGAAGAACGATACAATGAAGTTCTCTGTAGCCCATGAGTATGGCTTCTCATTGTATTTCTCTCCTGCATTAGTCTTATGTGTAGCCTGGTAGAAACCACTGCCGAGGCTCTCGCCCTCGCGGTGGAACTGTTGCCATTCGTAACCACCCATGATGTCGAAATGCTGTCCTGCCGTATCGAAGTCATGTGAGTATTGGAGGTATGCTGAGAGTGAGAGGTTCTTCTTGTCGGTCTGATCCCAACCATTCCATCCGTAGTAGTAGTTAGATGTAGAATACGGAGATATGATGGTTGTCTGCTTGCCTGTTGACCAGTCGCCTCCAAGACTTACATGAGCGCGAAGGTCTTCGAAACCATGGAACTTATAGTCGAGTTCCAGACTACCAATGAATGCCTTTGAAATTGCTGAGTCATCTTTCAGGTCGATGAGAGCACGAGGGTTACCTGGAGCCAATGAGTTGTTGGTATCAAGCCATGAGTCGTCGTTGAATGTTCCCTTGCCCCAATTAGCCCACTGGAAATAGCCGTTGAAGTTGTTGAAACGAGCGTCATCAGCCGCTACGCGAACTGGCTTGGTAGGGTCCATACGAAGAGATGCCCCAATCGCATCAGTGTTGGCATATATGGTCTTTGCATACATCAGTTTGGCTGACGCATTAACAGAGAGGTGGTCCTCAAGGAATTTAGGTGATACGTTGACTGAGATTGTTCCACGACGGAAGTCTGAAGTGTCGAGGATACCCTCCTGGCCTGTGTAGCCGAGCGAAACTCGGTATGGCATATTCTTTGTGCCACCAGCCAATGTGAGGTTATGGTCGGTAGAGAGTGCTGTGCGATAGATCTCCTCTTGCCAGTCGGTGTTGTAGATGACTGGTGTCTCACCCTCCTTCGCATATCCGAGATTTGCTACAGCTTCGCTGTCGACACCATATAGGTCGGTTATGTATTTTGCATACTCATCACCTGACATCACTTCACGAAGTTTCTTCTTCATAGAGAAACCGACATTGCCATTGTACGAAATCTGAAGGCTCTGTCCCGCCTTACCCTTCTTTGTAGTAATGATAATGACACCATTTGAACCACGCGAACCATAGATGGCGGTAGCTGAAGCATCCTTGAGAACAGTGAATGTCTCAATATCTGCTGGGTTTACCATTGAGAGAGGGTTAGAAAGTCCCTTGATGCCTTGGTTGTCCATTGCGAGACCATCTATAACGATGAGCGGGTCGTTGGATGCATTCAGTGAAGAACCTCCGCGTACGCGTATGGTAGCACCCGAGCCAGGGGCACCTGATGCTGTCGTTACATTAACACCAGCAATCTTACCTTGCATCATGTCTTGTGCGTTTGTGACAAGACCTTTATTCATCTCATCAGGTTTGATAGCTGTCACCGAACCCGTCAGGTCGTTCTTCTTCTGAACACCATATCCGATTACGACAACATCTTCAAGGTTCTGTGTGTCAGACACGAGATCAATATTCAGGGTGTTTGAAGCTTGAGCTTCTTGTGTTGTATAACCAATAAAAGAGAAGACAATGATGTCGCCTTGGTTACACTTGATTTCATACTCTCCGTCGAAATTGGTGACGGTACCTGTTGTGGTGCCCTTAATCAGGACATTTACACCAGGAAGAGGACTCTTGTCAGCTGCATCTTGCACTATACCTTTTACGGTTATATTTTGTGCAGATGCAACAGTCATGCTGATTAGTGCCATAAATAGCACTAATAGCATACGGACTGAATTTTTTCCTTTCATACTGCGGTAGATAAAATTAAGGTAATATTTAATTATTTATATTGTATTCCTGTTTTGGAACCTCTTTCGATGCAAAATTATATTACGATGTTTGAGTAGGAAACACTTTTTTACGATTTTACACCATACTTATCTAAATATATCCGAAAACGTTTGCGCTGATGATAATTGGAAGAAAAATGCTCTATTATAGCTTTATAACTAAAGCGGATCTCCCCTTTATCGATAAGTTTTCAAGATTTACATGCTGGTTGCTCATGACATCAATGCCTTGTCGTGTGCCTTTGAGGTTCTGTTCGAATCGTTGGCAATCTATTGTTTGGCTATCTGATGTGTTGTTCATGAGGATCATGATTCGCTCTTTCCCATATTCGCGGAAATAGACGTATACGTCATTCTGAGGAACATAGTGGGTAAGTGTCCCCTTTTGTAATGCCTCTGAGCTCTTTCTGAATTTGAATATCTGAGCTGTGAAGTCGTACATATCTTGCTGAGCTGATGGCATGTCGGTGAAATAACTGATGCTATCGCCTTGCCATCCTCCGGGAAAGTCTGTACGAATGTCACAATGGCGGCTTCCGTCACCGGTCATTAATGCCTCAGTACCAACGTAGAGTTGTGGTATGCCTCTTGTTGTCGCAAGAAAAATGGTTGCCATTTTAAGTTTGTCGATGTCGCCCCCCACTGTGTGTAACAGACGTCCACAGTCGTGATTCTCTCCGAAGACGAGAACGTTGAGTGGGTCTGCATACAAATAGTCCTCGGCGAGTACGTCGTATATGCGTTGCAGACCAGTGCTCCAACCGCTTTCTTCGTTAAGTGCTGAACATAGAGCATCGCGTAGTGGAAAGTCCATGGTGACTGCGAGGTGACTGTTATAACCGTCTTTATTATTGACATCGCGCTGCCAGTAAGCAACCTTGGCTGTGCTTGAAATCCAGGTCTCTCCTACTATGTTGAAGAGCGGGTACTCCTCGGTTACACGTCTGTTCCATTCTGCCATAGCATACTTGTCGGGGTATGGGTATGTGTCTTGACGGATGCCATCGATGCCGAAATTCTCAATCCACCATATTGAATTCTGAATGAAATAGTCTCTGACTAAAGGATTGGAGAGATTCATATCTGGCATTGTATGGTCAAACCATGCGCGTGTTGCCAGGTCTCGGTCTACATCGGCTGCGTGAGGGTCAGAGACTGTCGATAATCTGTAGTTGCTTATGGTGTGGTTATCCTGACTCATATTCACCCAGTCACGGCAGGGCAGGTCTTTCATCCACCAATGGTTAGAGCCACAATGGTTGAAGACCATGTCCATAACTACCTTTAGCCCGTTTGCATGACACTGAGCGACGAATTCTTTGAAATCATCGTTCGTTCCAAAACGGGCGTCTATCTTACTGTAATCGGTGATGGCATATCCGTGATATGAGGATTTGGGCATGTTGTTTTCTTGTATTGGGTTAAGCCATATCGCTGTCATACCAAGTCCTGTTATGTAGACAAGATGCTGGCTTATACCCTTTAGGTCACCACCATGACGACCATAAGGTTCGTTGCGATTGCTTTTTTCTAACATGCCCTGTATGTCGTCATTGGTAGGGTCGCCATTGGCAAATCGGTCAGGCATAATGAGGTACATTGCATCCTCCGAGGTGAATCCTTTTCGTTCCGATGAACCTGATGCTCGACTTTTCAATTCATATTGAATAGTTGTGACTTTCTTGTTATTGCCAGTCAACTTAATAGGGACCAGACCTGCTTTGGCATCAGGAGCTATGGTCAGGTCGAGAAAGAGATAATTGGGATTGTCGACTGTGATGGTCTTGTTGAGGCTGACCCCATCATATTCAATACTGACACGGTTGTTAGCAATCTCTTTGCCATGTATCATCACCTGCAGATTGTTGTTCTTCATCCCTACCCACCAGTTGTTGGGCTCGATATGCTCAATCCGACTGGTTTGAGCATAGGCTGAAATTGCACATAAGAGCAAAGCTCCTGCAATTATTGATCTGAAATTCTTCATTTTATTTAATTCTGTGATTGTTATCGTTTAATTCGAAGCTCCTCTCCGGAGTTTATGATGTAGTTATGTCCATACACGGCAATTGGAAGTTCACCGTTTCCTCTCTGCATAATGGTGACATCTTCGTGACTGACGTTTACCTCTATGTCGTGTCCACGGAAGGCTAATCTGAATGAGTAGCTCTCCCATTGCTGAGGTATTATAGGAGCCAGGTATAGCCTTCCTTCGTAAGCGCGTTTTCCCCCGAACCCCTCTACTATGCTCATCCATGTGCCAGCCATAGATGTGATGTGACACCCCTCTGCAACCTCATTCTGATAGTCGTCAAGGTCGAGACGTGAGGTCCTGAGGTACATTTCGTATGCTTTGTCTGTGCGTCCCAGACGCGAGGCAAGGATTGAGTGTATACATGGCGACAGACTCGACTCATGAACAGTGCGTGGTTCATAGAAATCGAAATGTCGCGCTATGGTATCTGTGTCAAATTCATCTTCAAAGAGATATATGCCTTGTAGTGTGTCGGCTTGTTTGATGAAGCACGAACGCTGTATTCTATCCCATGATTGATGTTGGTTGAGCGGAAGCTCTTTTTCTGGAATATCTGTTGCAAACATCTGCTCCTTATCCATATAACCATCCTGCTGTAGGAATATGTTAAGTTGCTGGTTATATGCATAGTACATGTTGTCGATAATCTTCTTCCATAGAGCAGGCTCTTTGGCTTCATCAAAGGCAACTTTAGTCTTTATGCGCGACCAGGCTGTCGGTGTGTTGCGTTTGACGATATCGATGCACTCAATGGTGTATTTCATGCACCAGCAGGCAAGACGTGAGGTGTACCAGTTATTGTCAATGTTGTTTTCATATTCGTTAGGCCCAGTGACGCCAAGCATGACATATTTCTGTTTTTCTTCCGAGAATGTAATGCGCTGGCTCCAGAACCGGGCAATGCCGATAAGAACCTCCAGACCATATTGATCAAGGTACTTATAGTCGAGGGTATGACGAATATAATTATGTATGGCAAAGGCTATAGCTCCATTTCGGTGAATCTCCTCAAGTGATATCTCCCATTCGTCGTGGCACTCCTCTCCCGTTATTGTTCCCATTGGGTAGAGGGCCGCCCCATTGGTGAAACCCAACTTGCTTGCATTCTCTATCGCTTGCTCCAGATGTTTGTAGCGGTATATCAGAAGCTGACGTGCTACATCCTGTGGGGATGTCATGAGAAAGAAGGGAATGCAATAGGCCTCTGTTTCCCAATAGGCTGTTGCACCGGCTCTCTCTCCTGTGAAGCCATCTGGACGTACATTAAGACGGGCGTCTTCTCCGGTGTATGTTTGGCATAGCAGAAAAATATTATATCGGATAGCTTGTTGTGCCTCGATATCTCCTTCAATGCGTATGTCGCTTTGTTTCCATTTTAGTGCCCACACTTGCGAGTGGTCGCACAGCATGGAGTCAAAACCCCTCTTTTCGCATTTGGTTGCCTGCTCCAAACTCTTTGAAAATAATGTCTCGATATGGTGGTTGAGAGATGTGCATACACCTACATATTTCTCTAAGCATACTACATCGCCCTCATTGATATTCAGATTATATCTGTTGCCCACCCATGCCTCTTTCTTGATTAGCTCAGGTCGGATGTCCTGACACTTAGTCCCATTGACATATATCGAAGAGCGCATAGCAACCGCGACATGGAAGTCAAGCTTCTTGGTCTTGGTGTGAAGTGTGGCCTCCGAATTGTGAACATCCATACGAATAATGTCCCACATCGAGTCGTCGGAGTCCTTATTGGTGATACTGCCATCGATATACGGAATCATTGAAATCTTGCCCGAGAAGTTGAGCGCCTTAATGCTATAGCGTATGGCAGCACATTCTGTGTCGGCCATGCTCAGAAATCTTGTCGAGCAGACCTCTATAGCTTTGCCATTTGGGAGCTCTGCAGTGAATGAGCGTGTCAGAACTCCCTCTTTCATATTCAACTCGCGCCGGAACGATTTGACATCGCAGATAAAGAGGTTGAGCATATGGCCATCAATGATGACGTCGATTCCTATGAAGTTGGGGGTGTTGATGGCTCTGGCTGAGTACTCAGGTCGACCTGCTCCTCTTCTCTTCTCATGACTCTCTTCGGGGTAGTATATTCCAGCTATGTATGAACCTTTGATAGATGGACCAGTATATCTCTCTTCGAAGTTGGCGCGTTGACCCATCTTGCCGTTGCCAAGGCTGAAGATACTCTCGGAAGAGCGTTGGTTGTCACGGCAAAAACCCTCTTCAATAATGCTCCAAGAATCTGCTTTAATGTATCTGTTCATAAAAAACAGGATGTTAGTTGGTTAATTGTTCTTTATGATGCGAACTGAGATGGCTCCCATAATGAGTAATGCTCCAGCTATAACCATCATTGCTGGTTGACTTCCGCCAACGAATGACAAGAGGAGACCTCCAATAATGGCAGCTACAATCTGAGGCAGGCAGATGGTGCAATTGAAGAGACCCAGATATGTTCCCATGGCATTCGACTTCTGCAGGGCATTTGTCAGAATGGTGAATGGCAGTGCGAGCATTGCTGCCCATGCACATCCAACCATGAGAAGTGGAATGAACATAAGCCATTTGTCATGAACAAAGAATACTGAGGCGAAGCCAATGCCTCCAATAATCAGACTCAGCGCATATATGAACTTGAGGTTTTTGAATCGTGGAATCACAATCGCCCATAGCACAGAGCCTATAGACTGAACTGCAAAGAGTATTCCAACCCAGTTGGCCGCCTCCTGATAGGCTTCACTCTTGGGATCTGTCGTATCCCATACATTCTCCGATACAGCACCCGTCATATAGGTCCACATATACATAAATGCAGCCCAGCAGAAAAACTGAACGAGACCGACCGTCCAAAATGCTGATGGGGCATTTCGCAATAGCGACAACATGCTCTTCTTCTCCTCCTTTTCAGAAGTCGAAGTCTCAATGTTGTGGAACTCGGCATATACTTTAGGTGGCATCTCCTTGACGCGGGATGTCGTGTATATGACGCATAGGATGAGTATGGCAGCACCGACGTAGAATGAATAAACCACCGAGTCGGGCACAACACCCTCTGCCGCAATGTTGCTTATGCCAATCCAAGTGAAGATAAATGGGAAAGCAAAGCCAGCTAATGAGCCTGCATTACAGAGAAACGATTGGATTGAATAGGCAAGACCCTTCTGTTTCTCATTGACCATATCGCCAACAAGCATTTTGAATGGTTGCATCGCCATGTTTATGCTGGTGTCAAGGAACATAAGCGATATGAGACCAAAGGTCATTGCAGCAGCAACGCTCATTCCAAATGCGCCTGCATTTGGTAGCAGACACATCACAATAATGGCTGCAGCAGAACCTATGAACAGGTAAGGTATGCGACGACCAAAGCGACACCACGTCTTGTCGCTCAAAGCACCCACTATGGGTTGAACAATCATACCCATAAGAGGTGGCAGAATCCAGAAATACGACAGGTTGTGTGGGTCAGCTCCAAGAGTCGCAAAGATACGACTGATGTTGGCGCTCTGTAGTGCGTACGCAATCTGAACTCCGAAGAATCCAAAACTCAGGTCGACTAATTGTCGGAAAGAGAGATCTCGTTTCATGCCTTATTATGCTTTAGATGTCAAAAACTTATTGCGGAAACCTCCCCTTGTCATTTAAAACCCGACATACAGGATGTCACATGACGATGGTGAAAAGAGATTCCTCAAAGGCAAATATAACGAACTCAGAATTGAGAATATTATGCAAAGAACCGATATGTCCATTTCAAACGTTTGCGGAAGATAAAATTTAACAATTGGCATTTTCGCAAACGTTTGCGGAGAGTGGTTACCGCACTTTGTGTGTCAGGTAGTGTTGGCGAGCATAACACCAGAAGAAGAGTACTCCTGAGGCATTGACTATGAAGGAGAGCCAGAAGGCTGCCGAGTAGCTGATGGCCTCACTTACAATGCCTCCTAAGATTATGCCCGAGCCGATGCCTACGTCCCATGATGTCAGAAGGGATGAGTTGGCGGTTCCTCTTCGGTTGTTTTCGGCAAGGTTGATAAACATATTCTGCATTGCAGGGAACATATGACCATTGCCCAGGCCAATAATCAGGGCTGCAGCGTAATAGCCAAACTCGTTGGGGACGGCAACAAAGAGAAGATATCCGACGACGGAGAGCGTCATGCCAAACCCTGCATTCTCAATGATACGACCCTTGCGGAGTGAACGACCTCCAACAATTCTCGAACTAATCAGTCCTATGGCAAGAAGCGCAAACCATACGCCAGTGCCTGCCGAAATGTGCATTATGTCGCGACTATATATAGCGAGGTATGTTGAGGCAACACCAAACGAAAAGGAGAGGGCTGCTATGGTTATGCTTTCAGGAATACTGCGCGTCAGAAAGAAACGGTCGAATGAGAGTGGTTCTTTTACCTTGATGGTTTCCCTTGTTTTGAAATGAATTGTGCTGTCAATAGCAAATCCAGTAAGACCGATGGCGAGGGATAGAGTGAAGAGCCATTGGAAATCGCCTATCATATTGTACATATAGAGACCGATGGAAGGACCTAAGGCCATTGCCAGATTGTTGCTCATGCCGTAGTATCCGATTCCCTCAGTGCGACGAGAACTCGGGAGAACATCAATCATAACAGTCGAATTGGCAACTGTCGTAGCTCCGAATGGGGCTCCATGGAGGGTACGGACAATGGTGAAGAGTAAAAGAGATGAGGCTATGAGGTAGCCTGCAAAGAAGAGCGCAAAAAAGAAATAGCAGAGTAATAATACCTTGCGGCGATTAAAACTGTCGACCATGAAACCACTGAACGGACGGATGAGAAGCGCAGTTATCGTGTAGCCGCAGAGAACCAGTCCGATTGTCTGTTTGTCAGCATTGAAGGTGTCATGCAGGAAAAGTGGTAGTAGTGGTACAATGAGATAAAAGGAGAGGAAGAGCATGAAGTTTGCTGTCCATACCTTAATGTAATTGCTATTCCAAAGCCTTTCCATACAAGATGCAAAGTTATGTATGTTTGTGAGATGTTATTCAGCAACATTGTTTAATAATGGTTAAGAAAAGTGCCTTCAAAATGATGGCGATTAAACATAAAACACGTAACAGCGCAAAAGAAAAACAAATGATAAGAGATATATTTCAAAAAAGTTTCCTAAATTTGCTGACGTTTATATGACTCTATGACGGGAAAGTGTGAACGAACAGCATAATACTTGGAGTTTTAGCTAAATTACATTCAATAGGTATTAGTTGATGTGTATGATTGAAAAGTATATATGTGTATTGAATTTTACAAAAATGTTCAACGAAAATTTGCATATATCAAATAAAATGTTAGCAAGCAAGCAAGCAAGCAAGCAAGCAAGCAAGCAAGCAAGCAATAGCTATTAATGGAGAAACTATTATGCCACCCAGTGCGCGTAAGCGCATTGTGGGTGGTATAATAGTATTTGTATGGTTTGTTTTTTATTGTGATAAATTATAACTATCAAAAATATGAGTCAGAGAAACTTATTCTTAACAGCACTGTTGTTTTTACTTAGTGTCGGTTTCGTATCGTGCAGTGACGATGAGGTTGTTCCCGAAGTGAAATTAGTTGGGGGAGCTACCGATATCTTTAATAATCCGATGGAATATTCCAGCGTTGGAGGAGATACGATTGTTGAATTTTCATGTAATGTGGACTGGGAGTTTGAGATTGTCACGTCTGAAGGCGATTCGTCTGAGGAGGGACAGCAGTGGGTTAGTCTTTCCCGGACGAGTGGCGAGGCTGGAACGTATAAGGTCGTATTGAGGGTCGAAAAGAATAGAGGTTTCGAAGCACGTCATGCGACTATAAAACTAACATTTGGTACCCTTGAAAAGAGTATCACGATTAATCAGGTCGGAGATCCTATTCAATTTTCAGTTGAGAGTTTTGATTTCGGGGTAAACGGTGGTGATTTCTCAATCTACATAAGAAAAGATTTAAAGTATGATGTTGATTTTGAGGATGTCTATCCATGGCTTTCTGTTATGGCAACAGAAGAGGGAAAAGAAGATTGTGAAGAACTTACCATACATATTAGCAAGAATGATGGATATGTAGATCTTCAAGCAACTCTGACCATCAAAGCTGGTGACGTTGAAAGGACTATCACGATTAATCAGATTGGAGATCCTATACATTTTCCAGGTTGGGTGGAAAGTTTGGTCTTCGACTTTGGGAGAAGTGGAGATGAGATTCCTTTTTATATTGGGAAAGGTTTAAAGTATGATATTATTTTTCAAGATGAATATCCATGGATTACGGTTAAGGCATCAGATGAACAATACGAGAATTTTGAAAAGTTTTTCTTGCAGGCTGGCGTAAATGAAGGATTAATTCGACATGCAACTATTACATTCAAAGTTGGGGATTTTGAAAAGACTATAACAATAAAACAAAGTGGAAATCCTTTTCAAATATCAGCAGATAGTTTTGATTTTGACATGCATGGAGGTGAGTTTTTAATAAGTATAGATAGAAATTGCGAATATGAATTTATCCTTAAAGAAGAAAAATCATGGCTTTCAATAAAGAAGTCAAGTGAAAATGAAGATTATATTGAATTCAAAGTGAGGATTAAACATAGTGATAATCAAGGATTTGCTCGTCAGGCAACTATAACAATAAAAGCAGGAGATTCTGAAAAGACTATAACAGTAAATCAAAGCGGAAAAACTATGCAAATTTCAGCAGATAGTTTTGATTTTGATATGAGTGGAGGTGAGTTTTTGATATGCGTAGATAGAATTGACGAATATGAATTTATTCTTCAAGAAGAAGCTTCATGGCTTTTAATAGGGAAAAGGGTAAAAGAAGATTATGTAGAGTATGAAGTAATAATTAAACGTAATGAGGGACTAACTCGTTGGACTAATTTAGTAGTAAAAAGTAGGAATATAGAGCAAACCATTAATATTAGACAGGGTAGAGTACCTATCTTTATTTCTCGCAATGTATTTGCTTTTGGAGAGGATGAAGATGAATTTTTGATTAGTATAGATAAGACGACCTTTAATTCTTATGATATTTCTAACGAACCAGTTTCTTGGCTTTCAATAAAAGGAGAAGAAAACGAAGATTGCGCAGAATTCTTTGTAAAGATTGAACGTTTAGAAGACTCCGAATCTCGGCAGGCACTCCTAACAATAAAAGCAGGCGATATTGAAAAATCTATAACAATTACCCAATGGCGAGGATTTGTAGACTTAGGTTTGCCATCGGGAACTTTGTGGGCAATATGTAACCTCGGAGCAGCAACGCCTGCGGACTGTGGGGGCTACTACGCATGGGGCGAAACAAAGACGAAAGAAGAGTACACGAGTGAGAATAGTGCATGGTATGATGTGCCATATTCAGAACTCCAATCACGAGGAGTAATCGATGAGAATGGAAATCTCACAGCTCAATACGACGCTGCTACGGCGGTATGCGAAAATTGGCGAATGCCGACATGGAAAGAAATTCAGGAACTTTGTGATTTACAAAATGAGAAAGTAGCGGTGAGAAATGCAGCAGGCAAAGAAGTTGAAGGTCGTCTTTTTCATGGTAAAGGATATGAGTCAGCCAATACATTGTTTGTTCCCTGCGCTGGCTTTCGTTACGGTTCGGATCTCTACGGCGCGGGTTCTGTTGGCCAATACTGGTCGGCTAAAGCTATCGGGGGTGATTGGGGTGCGTACTGCCTAGTTATGGGCTGGACTGGTGAGGCAGGCTGGTACTACTACGATTGCGATCGCGGGCAGTCGGTGCGTGCGGTGCTTAGGACTCAATAGGGAACTTGTTTCCCGCATTCGATTCATTGATTAATTGATTCATAGGGCGGGTTTAAATAAAAACTTTGCAAGCTGTCTGCTTGCAAAGTTTTTTCGTTTAGTGGGTTATTGTTTTTTCGATAAATCGAAATTGCGAAATTACATCCTCCCAGTAACCCTGATTTTGTTTTTCTACTGATAAATCGTAACTTGCGTTTCGAAACTGACGCGTGAGATTTTTATGATAAACCGCACTAAATATCCAATTGGGATTCAGACCTTCAGCGAGATTGTTGAGGAGAACTACATATATGTTGACAAGACTGAGTATGTATATAACATTACTCATAACGCCAAATTTGTCTTTCTCTCCCGTCCGCGACGTTTCGGTAAGAGCCTGCTGACCTCCACCTTTGAGTCTTATTTCGAGGCTCGTAAGGAGCTCTTTCAAAATCTCAAACTGGGACAACTCGAAAAGGAGTGGATTAAGTACCCGGTCTTTCGTTTTGATGTCAGTCAGGCAAAGAACAAGGATATAAATCTTTCAAAGGGGACTCTCAATCGCTTGTTACGTGATTATGAAGAAAAGTATGGAGTAACACCAAAAGATGAGGGATTTCACGATAGATTGACGAAACTGATACAAGTCGCCTACGAACAGGCAGGTCAAAAGGTAATCATCCTCATCGACGAGTACGACAGCCCGATGCTCGAGGTGATGCACGACGAGGAGAAGCTTCGGGAATTCCGCGACCTCTTCCGTTCGTTCTACAGCCCTATAAAATCGTGCGACCAATATATCCGCTTTGCATTCATCACAGGCATTACGAAATTCAGTCAACTCAGCATCTTCAGTGAAATAAACAATCTGAAGCTGATAAGCATGTCCGATGAGTACGATGCCATTTGCGGTATAGCAGAAGATGAGATGCTGACACAGTTACGTCCGCAGATACAGACCTTTGCCGATGCCAACAAGATGACCTTTGACGAGGCTGTTGCGGCACTGAAAAAACACTACGATGGCTATCATTTCAGTAGGAACTCACGGGATATCTTCAATCCATTCAGTCTGATAAATGCCCTTGACGACAAAGAACTTAATAACTATTGGTTCACAAGCGGAACGCCCAACTGGCTGATGCAACAGATTAAGAAATTCAACTTCCTGCCTAATCAGTTTGAGGGAAGCAGCGCCTCAGCGTCCGACTTCGACACACCGACGGAGGGCATGGAGACTGTTCTGCCCTTGCTCTATCAGTCGGGCTATTTGACCATCAAGGATTACGACCCGCGCACGTGTCTCTATAAACTTGCTGTTCCAAACAACGAGGTGAGAATAGGCATCTACAAGAATCTCGTTCCCTACTACGTCCACTCCAGTACACAGCAGACGAATGTTTTCATCGCAAATTTTGGTGTCAGCATGATTGACAATAAGGTCGAAGAGGCCTTAGGCATGATGCGTTCCTTTATCTCGGAGATTCCATACGAATATCTTCAGGACGGAGAGAAGAGCTACCACTTCATCTTCTTCATCATCTCGCGTCTTCTCTGCGCCTTCGTTCAGTCTGAGGTCAAGAACTCCGCTGGCAGAACAGACATGGTCATCAAGACCCCTACCCATATCTATGTCTTTGAATTCAAGTACGACGGCAAAGTGGAGAAAGCCTTGCTCCAAATCGACGAGAAGGGTTACACGATTCCATACGAGAGCGACGGACGCGAGATTGTCAAGATTGCGGTTAACTTCAACAGTGAGCTGCGGACAATTGATGAGTGGAAGATTGAATAAGATAAGTATTTTGATATAACGATATAACATTATATCGAAATAGAACTAAATGAAGAAAAAGTGAAGTTAAAGAATAAGACAATTTTACGTAGGTGTACCAATTTATTAACAAATTATCCTTTGCATCTTACAAACGACTCATCTTATTATTACTTGTTGTTAGACCAATTTTTTTACCTTTGCAGATGTTAACATTTAAACAAACTATATGACAGTGATGACACAATTGAAGGTTTACTCTATGCTAATGGTAGCAGCAATACTGGCGGGTTGTTCTTCCAGCTATGAGAGAGTTGCACATGGCATAGTGGTCAATGGCGAGTCACAAAGCGTTAGGCTGGAAGTTCTCGCAGATGATATTATTCATGTCAATGCCGTTCCCGCAGGTCAGAGTTTTTCAGAGAGTGAGAGTCTGATAGCAATAGAACAGCACTATTCAAAAGCATATCAAGTTACGGAGACAGATACGACAGTAGTGCTGTCTACTTCAAAACTTACTGCTACAATCTGTAAAAAGTGCGTTAAGGTTTCATTTGCGGATGAGAAGGGAAATCCCATAATCGCGGAGGATAAGAGAACCCTTGAGCCGATTGAGGTAGAGGGTGTTAAGGGATATACCATGCGACAAGTGTGGAATTCTCCATCTGATGAGGCTCTTTATGGTCTTGGTCAGCACCAGGCAGACGAATGGAATTATAAGGGAAAAAATGAAGAGTTATTCCAATATAATACTAAAGTTTCGGTGCCGATAATTGTGTCGAGCAAGAAGTATGCTATTCTGTGGGATAACTATTCACTGACAAAGTTTGGAGATGCGCGTGATTACCAGCAGCTTGGGAAAGTATTCCGTCTCTTCGACAAGAATGGAGAGGAGGGAGCGCTGACGGGGACCTATACTCCGGCAGCGCGGACAGGAGCTCAAGAATTGGTTCGTCGTGAAGATTCTCTCTATTTCGAGTATCTCGACCGTTCTGCAAAATTGTCGAAAGTAATCAATAGTATAGACGGTTTCCCTTATATGGGATCGCATGTGCTTTACGAGGGTGAGATAGAACCATCAGAGAGCGGATTGTTCCGTTTTATACTCTATTATGCTGGTTATATGAAGATATATATAGACAATCAGCTTGTCGTTCCAGAGAGGTGGAGAACAGCATGGAACCCGAACAGCTATAAGTTTGCGGTCAACCTCGAGGCGGGTAAACGCGTTCCTATACGTATTGACTGGAATCCTGATGGTGCTGTTTCGTATTGTGGATTGCGTGTTCTCACGCCAGTAGCAGAAGAGGAGCAGAATAAAATTGCATTCTGGAGTGAGATAGGTGATGAGGTGAATTACTATTTCATCAAGGGTGATAATATGGATGATGTCGTGTCGGGATATCGTCAGGTAACTGGAAAAGCTACCATGATGCCTAAATGGGCCATGGGTTATTGGCAGAGTCGTGAGCGCTATAAGACGCAAGATGAGATTGTTGGGGTGTTGAAGGAGTTTCGAGAGAGGCGTATCCCCATTGATAATATAGTGCAAGACTGGAGTTATTGGCCGGAGTCGCAGTGGGGTTCACATGAGTTTGATGAAGCAAGATTTCCGAATCCGAAGCAGATGGTAGATGATATTCATGCCATGAATGGAAAGATAATGATATCTGTTTGGCCAAAGTTCTATGTTGATACAGAACATTACAAGGAGTTCGAAGCACAGGGTTGGATGTATCAGCAAGCAGTCAAGGATTCGATTCGCGACTGGATAGGTCCGGGCTATATAGGCTCTTTCTATGATGCCTATGCACCAGGGGCGCGTTCGTTGTTCTGGAAACAAGTAGACGAACATCTCTACTCACTTGGTATGGATGCATGGTGGGTTGATGCGTCGGAGCCAAACATACGAGATTGTACAGACCTGCAATATCGCAAGGATCTTTGTGGCCCTACTTATTACGGTCCTTCAGCTAAGTATTTCAATGCATTTGGATTGATGCAGGGCAGAGGATTCTATGAGGGGCAGCGTTCGGTCAACGACAGCAATCGTGTCTATATACTGACGCGTTCGGGTTTTGCAGGACAGCAGCGCAATGCGACAACGACATGGTCGGGAGATATAGCAACCCGTTGGGAGGATATGAAAGCCCAGGTATCAGCGGGACTTAACTTCGCCATATCTGGTATTCCATTTTGGACTATGGATATAGGTGGATTCTGTGTTGAGTCGCGTTATGAGGCTGCTCAGCGACTCTTTGATGCGACTGGACGTGAGAATGCTGATCTAACCGAGTGGAGAGAACTTAATACACGTTGGTTCCAGTTCGGTGCATTCTGTCCACTCTTTCGGGCACATGGTCAGTTTCCGCTTCGTGAGCCTTGGAACATAGCTCCTAAGGGACATCCAGCATACGAGAGCATCGTTAGCTACATAAATCTGCGATACTCACTTATGCCATATATCTATTCGCTGAATGGAAAGGCCTACTTTGATGACTACACAATAATGCGTCCTCTTGTTATGGATTTTACAGACGATTCAGAAGTAAATGATATATCAACGCAGTTTATGTTTGGCCCCTCGTTCATGGCGTGTCCGGTGACTACGTACAAGGCTCGCAGTCGCGAAGTCTACTTCCCATCAAATGTAAACTGGTACGATTTCTATACTGGTGAGGTAGTATCAAATGGAGCTGAGAGAAAAGAGGTAGATGCACCATACGAAAAGATGCCACTTTTTGTAAGGGGCGGTTCAATAATACCTGTAGCGCCAGAGATGCAATGGTCGTCGGAGAAGAGTGGCAAGGAGTTGACATTGTATGTGTATGCAGGAGCAGATTCGGATTTTACACTCTATGAAGATGAGGAGACCAATTACGGCTATGAACAAGGTCAATATGCAAAAATTTCATTCCATTTCGATAATAAGTCACGCTCACTAACAATTTTAGGCAGAGAAGGTTCTTATGAAGGAATGTTGGAGAGTAGGACTTTTAATGTAGTTATTGTTGACGCGGAGTCGCCAAAAGCTATGCTCTATTCCACTGAAGGTGTGAAAGTTGAGTATAGTGGAAGTGCGACAACAGTGTCATTGTAATAGGTTAATAATTCCCAATCTGGGTTCGTTGCGAAACGAATCCAGATTTTTTGTTTTAGTCATGTTAGTAGAAATCATCTTCATGAGAACTTGATTGTCTCATTGTTATGTTATATCTTTGCATTTAAATTATAATATGTCCTAATATGAAAAAAACGATTCTATTACTTTTCGCAGCAGTGCTTTTCGCAGCGTGTGGTGCGAAACAGAGTTCTCAGGAGCAACAAAAGAGTAAGTCCCTCGTGGTCTACTATTCGCAGACGGGAGCAACCGCACAAGTTGCTGCAGTATTGGCAGAGATGGTCGGAGCAGCTCTGGATTCGATTGTTGCTGTTCGACCATATGATGGAGACTTTCAAGCTACGATAGCCCGTTGTCAGGCAGAGATGGAGAGCGGAGAGCAGCCAGAAATAAAAGCCTTGAACTACAATGTGGCTGATTATGACACGCTGTATGTTGGTTTCCCCGTTTGGTTTGGCACTATGGCACCACCTGTTATATCATGGGCTAAGAGTGTGGATCTTTCAGGAAAGGTAATAGTTCCGTTCTGTACATTCGGAAGCGGAGGCCTTAATACCAGTGTTGCCGATTTGAAGAATATTCAGGCAAATGCAACTTTCGTAGATGGATATGGTGTTCGTAATGCACGAGTTGCCAAGGCTGCAAGTGAACTCGAAGTTTATTTGGTTCGCAAGGGGATTAAGAAGGGAGAGGTAGCCGATGAATTGCCATTCAGCGAACAGCTTCCTATTACAGAGGCAGAGAAAGCAGTTTTCGATGCAGCATGTGGAAGTTATCCAATGCCACTTGGCAGTCCAGTTTCTTTTGGAAAGAGAGACATTATGGGAGGAGCGGAGTATCTGTTTGTTGTAGAGTCGCAGGCACCTAATGGTACAGTGTCGCAGTCACAGATATATGTTGTGACAAGCAATGAAGAGGGTGTCGCACCAGAGTTTACGCATGTAGACAGATAGACCTTGAGAGTGCATTTTTAGAGTAATCTGAGATAAATACATGGGGCTTTGGTTATGTTTGAATCAAAGCCTCTTTTTGTTACATGAAAAAAGTAAAATGTATCGAGATAATATTGAGCGTTGGATATTTATGACAATATTTGCAAAAGAAACTTATCTTATGTGACAGACTAATTATTAGAGAAATGAAAACATTAATATGTGCGGTTCTTGTAGCGATGGTAACAATGTCGTGTGTATCACAAAATGGGAACTCTGATGTCACTGTCTCGTGGAGCAAAGGCGCTTTTGAGACAGGTAAATATCGTAATTTGTTGAAAGAGGTGGACCCCTCTCTTGATACAGATCATCTTGTTGACAGCGTTTTCAATGAACTCTTCTTTGGGAAGGATAGAGTATACTTTGAAGTCGGCGATTCTATGGGGTATGTGTCGGATATCAAGAATCATGATGTGCGGACAGAGGGTATGTCGTATGGACTGATGACAGCAGTGCAATTTGACCGCAAGGATATTTTCGACAGATTGTGGCGTTGGGCAAAGAAGTATATGCAACATCAGGAGGGAGAGCGAAAGGGCTACTTCGCGTGGTCTTGTAAGACTGATGGCGTGCGCAATGCTGAGGGCCCCGCATCTGATGGTGAGTTATACTTCGTCACATCACTGATTTTTGCAAGCAATAGATGGGGCAATGAGACGGGAATTAACTATCTTGCTGAGGCACAGAATATTCTGAATTGCTCGATGGAAAAGGTTGATTGCCAACATTCAGCACCATTTATCAACCTCGAACATAAACTGATTACGTTTACGCCCGACCGCTGGGGAGGTAGAATGACTGACCCCTCATACCATGTCCCAGCATTTTATGAAGTATGGGCGAAGTGGGCAGAGGATGGACGTTCTGAATTTTGGACAGAGTGCGCCAAATTGAGTCGTGAGTATCTGCATAAGGCCATTAATGATTCGACAGGGTTGAACCCTGATTATAGCAATTATGATGGCTCCCTGATTAACAGCAAATGGACTATAGGAGATGCCTTTCGTTACGATTCGTGGCGTGTGCCAATGAATATAGCACTGGACTACTCATGGTCGTGTGCCGACAGAGAGTGGCAGCAGTCGTATGGAAATAAGATACAAGATTTCTTCTATTCTCAGGGTCTGAAGACATTTGTAGACCAGTATAATGTGGATGGCACCCCTGTTGATAATATCTTAGCTGGTGGTGAGCATAAGGCTCTTCTCCATTCAATCGGACTTGTTTCGACCCTGGGGGCTGTCTCGCTTTGTGCTACACATGAAAAGAGTGTAGAGTTTGTGCAGCATCTGCTCGAATCGAAGCATGTGCCTTACGAGGATGGTTATTTCGACGCTTATTACGATGGATTCCTGCACCTGTTCTCATTGATGCATTTGTCTGGAAGATATCGTATCATAGAAAAACAATAATCTCGATTTGTAATAGTAAAGGGTGGACGTCTCAGTGATTTGTGCGTCCGCCCTTTTTGTTGTTGTGATAAATAAAACTTTGTATCAATAAATCTGTATAGTCGTACAATGAAATCAAATAAACAGTAAATTTGTGATTCCTTAAGAATAAATGGCATGGCAAAGCAATACGATTTTTTAGTAATAGGATCGGGGGCCGCTGGTCTCTCGTATGCTCTAAAAGTGGCGGAAAAGGGAAAGGTGGCCCTTGTATCGAAGACGACACTTGATGTTACAAATACCTCGTATGCACAAGGAGGTATAGCGGCAGTGACAGATTTTACTCAGGACGATTTTGAGAAGCATATAAAAGACACCCATATCGCGGGTGCAGGTCTTTGTGATCCAGATGCGGTGCGACAAGTGATTACAAAAGCGCCGGAGCAGATTAGAACACTTTTGCAATGGGGAGCAGAGTTTGATAAAAAAGCAGATGGAAATTTCGATTTGCATAAGGAGGGAGGCCATTCAGAATTTCGCATACTGCACCATTTAGACAATACCGGATTTGAAATACAGCGAGCATTGATTTCTCAGATTAAGAATCATCCTAATATAGATGTTTATGAGAATTGCTTTGCTATCGACATTATTACACAGCATCATCTTGGTCGGAATAACGAACCATGGATGACAGATATTCGTTGTTATGGAGCCTACGTATTGAATGAGGCAACAGGACAGGTCGACACATTCCTCTCAAAGGTGACGATGATGGCGACGGGAGGCATAGGTAATGTCTATTCAATAACGACCAACCCAACCATTTCGACAGGCGACGGCATAGCTATGGTATTCCGTGCTAAGGGAGTCATAAAGAACATGGAGTTTGTTCAATTCCATCCGACATCGTTGTATAATCCTAATGAGCGACCGAATTTCCTCATTACGGAGGCGATGCGTGGCTATGGAGCGATATTGCGACGTCGTAATGGAAAGACATTCATGGAGGAATATGATGAGAGAGGTTGCTTGGCTCCTCGTGATATAGTGGCGAGAGCAATCGATAATGAGATGAAGATTTCAGGAGATGAATACCTATATCTTGATGTGACGCATAAGGATGCGGAGGAGACAAAGCATCATTTTCCAATGATATATGAGAAGTGTCTTTCGATAGGAATCGACATAACCAAAGAGTACATTCCGATTGTTCCGGCAGCGCATTATCTTTGTGGAGGTATTAAGGTTGATTTGAATGGTCGTACCTCTATCAATAATCTCTATGCAGCGGGAGAGTGTTCATGTACGGGATTGCATGGAGCGAATCGCTTGGCATCCAACTCGTTGCTTGAGGCATTGGTATATGCCGATGTAGCAGCAATTGATTCTACAGAGGTTATGAGACGTACGGAGGTCAGAACAGATATCCCAGAGTGGGATGATGAGGGGACAGTTCATAATGAAGAGATGATACTTGTGACGCAAGCCAACAGAGAGGTTGAGACGATACTTTCGAGCTATGTCGGAATAGTGCGTTCAAACATCAGATTAAAGCGAGCCCTTGATCGATTAGAGATTATTTATCGTGAGACGGAGGAGTTATACAACAGGAGTCATGTTAATCAGAAATTGTGTGAGCTCAGGAACAAGATAAACATAGGCTATCTGATTATCAAGATGGCTCAGAAGCGGCATGAGAGCAGAGGTTTGCACTATACTCTGGACTATCCTGAGAGGAATGCGAAATTGGATACCTATCCGATTGATTAACACAATTTTTGAAAAAAAATATTGTAACTCAAAAAAATACTTCTAACTTTGCGCCCAAAATAGCGCCTAAGTATGCCAAAACAGTCATCAATAGAACAGGACGGAACCATCAAGGAGGCTCTTTCGAACGCGATGTTCAGGGTTGAGCTCGAGAATGGTCATGTCATAACTGCCCACATCTCAGGGAAGATGCGAATGAATTACATTAAGATTCTTCCTGGTGATAAGGTAAAGGTAGAGATGTCGCCCTATGATTTGACCAAGGGGCGTATATCGTATCGCTATAAGTAATAAGTCTAACTTCATACAATTAATATATAACGATGAAAGTAAGAGCATCTATTAAGAAACGCAGTGCTGACTGCAAGGTTGTCTCACGCAAGGGGCGCCTTTATGTCATCTGCAAGAAGAATCCTAAATTCAAACAACGTCAAGGTTAATTTTAAACAAACAACAAGTTTATGGCAAGAATTGCTGGTGTCGATGTACCATCAAAAAAGATTGGTGAAATCGCATTAACTTACATCTACGGTATTGGCCGGAGCACAGCTGTTAATATTCTCGAGAAGGCCGGGATCGATCGTAGTGTAAAAGTAGAGAACTGGACTGATGATCAGATTCAAGCCGTTCGTGAAATTATTGGTACCAACTACAAGGTTGAGGGAGAGCTCCGTTCGGAGATACAGCTCAACATTAAGCGTCTGATGGATGTTGGTTGCTATCGTGGTATCCGCCATCGTCTCGGTCTTCCTGTTCGTGGTCAGTCGACCAAGAACAATGCACGTACACGTAAGGGTAAGAAGAAGACTGTAGCTAATAAGAAAAAGGCTACTAAATAATCATCGCTGAATTATGGCTAAGAAAGCAGGAACACAAAAGAAAAGAGTAGTAAAGGTAGAGGCAATTGGTGAGGCTCATATCCACTCTTCGTTCAATAATATCATCATTACTCTCACCAACGCTAACGGTCAGGCTATAGCATGGTCATCGGCCGGCAAGATGAACTTCAAGGGCTCAAAGAAGAATACACCTTATGCAGCACAGACAGCAGCTGCCGATTGCGCTAAGGTAGCATTTGACCTCGGTCTCCGTAAGGTCAAGGCTTATGTCAAGGGTCCAGGAAACGGTCGCGAATCTGCAATACGTGCAATTAGCACAGCAGGAATAGAGGTGACAGAGATTGTGGATGTGACACCACTTCCACACAATGGATGTCGTCCTCCAAAGCGTCGACGTGTATAATCCTTAGTGGAATTTATTTATTAATTTATATCCATAACTTTTTTGGTTTAAGTTTTGAATAATGATTGGTTATATGATTACATTATAATCTTAGCGGCTGCCATATTCATCATTTAAAATCAAAATCAAAAATCAAAAAGCAAACAATGGCAAAGTTTCACGGTCCAAAGTCCAAAGTAGCTCGCTCATTTGGCGAGCCGGTTTTCGGTCCAGACAAAGTCCTCGAGCGTCGTAATTTCCCTCCTGGACAGCACGGTGTAAACCGTCGCAAGAAGACAAGTGAGTATGGAACACAGCTTCGTGAGAAGCAGAAGGCTAAATACATCTATGGTGTATTGGAGCGTCAGTTCCGTCTTGTATATGCAGACGCAAAGCGTAGCAAGGGTGTAACAGGTGAGGTTTTGATAAGCCTTCTTGAGTGCCGTCTTGATAACGTTGTATATCGTCTTGGTATAGCTCCTACTCGTGCTGCTGCACGCCAGCTCGTAGGTCACTGTCATATCGTGGTTGATGGCGAGGTTGTAAATATCCCTTCATACCGCGTTAAGGCTGGTCAAGTGATAGGCGTACGTGAGAAATCTAAATCTCTTGAGGTTATCTCAAATTCACTCGTAAGCTCTTCTGTCAAGAAGTACTCATGGCTTGAGTGGGATAAGAGCACAATGTCGGGTAAGTTCTTGAACGTACCTGAGCGTGCTGATATTCCTGAGAACATCAAAGAACAACTTATTGTCGATTTGTATTCTAAATAATTCTTTCTTATGGCAATTTTAGCTTTCCAAAAACCAGACAAAGTTATCATGCTCGAGAGCGATGATAGGTTCGGTCGTTTTGAATTTCGTCCTTTGGAGCCAGGTTATGGTATAACTGTTGGAAATGCCCTAAGAAGAATTTTGATTTCGTCCCTCGAGGGATATGCAATTACGACAATCAAAATAGATGGTGTCCAGCATGAGTTTGACACGATCCCGGGTATCGTCGATGATGTAACGCAAATCATCCTCAATCTCAAGATGGTCAACTTTAAACAGATCGTTCCTGAGACTGACTCTGAGACCGTTACAGTTCGTATTTCTGGTCAGGAGCAAATCAAGGCAGGCGACTTTAACAAGTTTATGCATGCTTTTGAGGTACTCAATCCGGAGCAAGTTATCTGTTCTCTTAGTCCTGAGACAACTTTCAATATCGCATTTACGATTAATAAGGGTCGTGGCTATGTGCCAGCAGATGAAAATGCTTCTGAAAAGGATGAAGAACTCGGCATAATTGCAATCGATTCAATTCATACTCCAATCGTCAATGTCAAGTATGCGATTGAGAACTACCGTGTTGAACAGCAGACCGATTACGAGAAGCTGACTCTTGAGATTTCAACAAACGGCTCAATCCATCCAAAACAGGCTCTCAAAGAGGCTGCCAAGATTCTGATTTATCATTTCCAGCTCTTCTCAGACGAGAAGATTACTGTTGACGAATCAGATAAGAGCAGTGGCGAGGAGTTCAATGAAGAGGTTCTTAGAATGCGTCAGCTTCTTAAGACTCGTTTGACCGATATGGATCTTTCTGTTCGTGCATTGAACTGTCTGAAGGCAGCTAACGTAGAGACATTAGGAGAGTTGGTGACATATCACAGAAATGACCTCCTAAAGTTCCGTAACTTTGGTAAGAAGTCTCTCACTGAACTTGATGACCTTCTCTCTACGAATGGCCTTCAATTCGGCATGGAAACCGCAAAGTATAAATTAGATAAAGATTAATTACGATGAGACATAATAAGAAATTCAATCATCTTGGTCGTACAAGTGCCCATCGTAAAGCAATGTTGGCTAACATGGCATGCTCGCTTATCATGCATAAGCGTATCGTGACAACAGTAGCTAAGGCAAAAGCTTTGCGTATGTATGTTGAGCCTCTTATCACCAAGACAAAGAACCTCTCGACTGTTGATGAGCAGAGAAGCGCTCAACGTGTAGTGTTCTCTTATCTTCAGAACAATGCTGCTGTAAAGGAGCTCTTTACAGAGGTAGGTGAGAAGGTAGCACAGCGTAATGGCGGATATACTCGTATTCTTAAGACTGGTAACCGTGTAGGCGATGCCGCTGAGGTATGCTACATCGAACTCGTCGACTACAACGCAAATATGCTCGGCTCTTCTAAACCAGCTGAGAAGAAGCGTACACGTCGAAGCAAGTCTAAGAAGACTGAGGAGGCTCCAGTAGCTGAGGCAAAGGCTGAGTAATCTCAATCCTTAATATTATATAGCGCTACAATCAAGTGGCGCTATTTTTTTGTCTCATTTGCTGGTTTTAACTTTTTGCAATATATTGAAACTCTTTTTGTTGCACCTCGTAAACACACTTTACTTTAACCTTAAAACTTCCGTATTATGAGTGCAAAAATAAGAGTTCATGGTAGGGCACAGAGTCGTACCGTACTTGGTATTGTAAATGCTTATATCAAGTTGAATCCGACAACGACGCTTGAACAGCTTAATGCAGCGTTTCCTGGAACATTGCATAGCAGTAACAGAGCGTCGATATTCGCAGATCCAAATGTAGTGCTTCGCGATGGTAAGAACGATTATTATTTTGAGCATGAGGATGAGTTGGTGAAGCTTCCCGATGGTACACTTGTTGCCATGGCTGAAAAGTGGGTTAAGGATGACTATGATAAGGTTGTTGAATTAGCAAAGAGCTATGGAATAGAGGCAGAACTTGAGATGACAGGTTCTTTTGAACGCGGAGGTTTTACACTGGAGATTCTTGAAGAGGCAGCACAAGATGATGCAGCAGAGTGTAAGTCGTGCAAATGGTTGTGTAGTCTGATTCTCTTAGCGGCGCTTATCCTTCTCTCATTACTCCTCTTTAAGTTCTGTTCAGATTGTCCTCGTTGCGATGCTGAAGACGAGGCAGCAAAGCGTGAGTTGGAAGAACAGTCATTCGCCAATGCGACCATTGAAGCTGAGCAAGCATGCCAACAAGGAGTGGACGAACTTGCAGCAAAGATGGAGGAGCTGAAGAAGTCAATAGAGGGGGCATCGGTCAGGTTTCAAAAGGCAAACGCTGGATTTACCTCTGAATCGTATGAAGCATTGGATAAGATTGTAGAATATATGAAGGCAACGCCTGAAGCCTCTCTTGAGGTTGTAGGGCATGCGTCACCCGAGGGTAACGCTGACTATAATCAGCAGTTGTCAGAGAAACGAGCTCAAGGAATTGTTGATTATCTGAAGGCGAAGGGTGTGCCGGAGGCGCAGCTGACGGCAATTGGTGTTGGAGCAACCAAATTGTTGGACGGCGATGATAATGTGAATAGATGTGTTGAGTTTAATCTTAAATAATTAAAGTTTTGTATACAGAAGAAAATGAACTGTACATCGCTAATCATGCAGGAAAGAAGATATGCATGGTTGGAAAGATGTCTAATCGTCATGGATTGATAGCAGGAGCTACAGGAACAGGTAAGACGGTTACATTGCAGGTTATAGCCGAGACATTTGGTCAGGCTGGTGTGCCATGTTTTATGGCTGATATGAAGGGCGACTTAAGCGGTATCTCGCAGGTCGGCTCTATGACAAAATTTATAGAGAGTCGTAAAGATGAATTTGGTGTTCCCAATCCAGAGTTCTCATCTTGCCCTGTTCGATTCTTTGACGTCTTCGGAGAACAAGGTCATCCGTTGCGTACAAGGGTGTGCGATATGGGAGCACAGCTAATGGCTCGTCTCATGGAACTGAATGAGACGCAGACAGGAGTGCTAACAGTAGTCTTTAAGATTGCTTCTGATGAGCAGATGCCTATTGTCGATTTGAAGGACTTGCGATCTCTTTTGGACTATGTCGGACAGAATGCTAAGCAGTATACGACAAATTATGGTAATATCAGTGCTACATCAATAGGAGCTATACAGCGTTCATTGATGACGCTTGAAGCGGAGGGGGCCGATAAGTTCTTTGGGGAACCAGCATTCCACGTTGAAGAGTTTATCAAGACAATCGGTGGTAAGGGCGTAATGAATATTCTTGCGGCCGATAAGTTGATGCTTAAGCCAAAGATGTATTCAACTTTCTTGTTGTGGATGATGACCTCATTGTATGAGACGCTTCCTGAAGTTGGTGATATGGAGCTGCCTAAGTTGATTTTCTTCTTCGATGAGGCGCATATGCTCTTTGAGGATACCAGTAAGGCCTTGGCCGATAAGATTGAGCAGATAGTACGCCTGATACGTTCAAAGGGCGTCGGAATATACTTCATTTCACAAAGCCCTATGGATATCCCAGAAGATATCCTTGGACAGTTGGGTAATCGCGTTCAGCATGCTTTAAGGGCATATACACCAAAGGACCAAAAGGCAGTAAAGACAGCAGCAGCAACCTTCAGGGCAAATCCTGAGTTTAAAACTGAGGATGCTATCATGGAACTTGAGACAGGTGAGGCTTTGATATCCTTTCTCGACGAGAAGGGAGCACCAAGTATCGTAGAACGATGCAAGGTCCTCTTCCCTCTTAGTCAGATAGGTGCAATCACTCCAGAGCAACGCCGACAGTTTATTGAGCGAAGTGATATATATGGTAAGTATGAGGATGCTATTGATAGTAGAAGTGCCTTTGAAATATTACATGACAAGCGTGAAGACGCGGCGGCAAACGGGACGGCTTTGACCGATAAGGAACGTGCAAAAAAGGAGAAAGAAGATGCCAAATTGGCGAAGGAACAAGAGAGATTAGAGAAGGCAAAGGCAAAAGAGGAGGAGAAAAAGAGAAAAGAGAAAGAGAAGAGAAATGCTAAGATCATGAATACTGTGGTGAAGACTGCGACTTCAGGGACTGTTTTGAAATTCATCGGTAAGTTCTTGTTTGGTAAGTAATAGTTCTTAGACCTGCCAGAATAGAGCGGAAAGAGTATGACTCTTTCCGCTTTTTTGTCGATGAAATGGGCCGTTTGTCATTAAATAACCCCTGTTCGTCTATTCTTGTTTTTTCGAGCCAAAGCTTTGATATATTTTTGCAATCAGAAAATAATATAAAAAACAAACATAGATATGCAAGCAAGACTATTGACCATTTTGACAATGCTGCTACTCGCTTTCGCGATGAATGCGCAGACATATGTGAGTGGTACGGTCATCGACCGTAAGGATAATCAGCCTTTGCCAGGAGCACAGGCTTCGCTGACGCCAGCTGATGGCGGTCAGCCTATAGGAACGAGTACCGACCTGGATGGAAAATTCCGTATTAAGACATCTGCAGGTAAGTGGCATCTCAAGATAGCCTTCGTCGGATATACAAGTTTCGAGAAGGACATTGAGGTAGGAGAAGAAGATGTGAAAATAGGCATCGTGAAGCTTAAGGTTGAAGATAAACAACTCGATGAGGTTAAGGTTACAGGTGTTATGCAGCGTCAGGAGCAGAAAGGCGATACAACAGTCTTTAATGCGGAGGCCTTCAAGGTGAATCCCGATGCTACCACAGAGGATCTTCTCAAGAAGATGCCAGGTATGCAGGTTCAGGGAAACGAGGTGAAGAGTGGTGGCGAGACTGTTAAGAAGGTCCTCGTCGACGGAAAAGAGTTCTTCGGTGACGATCCTATGGCAGCACTGCGTAATATCTCTGCCGATATGGTCTCAAAGATAGAGGTCTATGACAAGCAGAGTGATCAGGCAGAGTTTACAGGATTCTCTGATGGACAAGAGGAGAGAACTATAAATATCTTGACCAAGATGGGTATCTCGAAGGGTCGTTTTGGTCGTATCTACGCTGGTTATGGTACCGACGACCGATATGAGGCTGGTGGTAACTATAACTACTTCTATGGCGACCATCGTCTGTCACTCGTCGGTATGCTCAACAATACAAACCAACAGAACTTCTCGTTCGAGGATATGTCGTCTGGAGGTATGGGCATGGGTATGGGTATGATGGGAGGTCGTGGCCAAGGTGGAAAGAACCGTACTGGATCAATTGGTCTTAACTATACCCTTGATAAGGAGGATACAATCCGTATCGAGACATCCTATCGTTATGGTAACCGTAAGAATGTGAGCAATTCGACATCAGACGTGGAGTATTTTAAATTGACAGACGATGAAGACTTGCGTATAGATGAGAGCCTCTCTGATAGCGAGAATAAAAACTACAATCATAACCTCAACCTCACTTTGGATTGGGATATCAATAAGACAAACAATATCATTCTTCGTTCTTACTTCTCATGGCAGGATGGAACTCGTTATTCGTTGAATAATTCTGAGACATACTATCTGCCTGGGTTAGAGACTATCCTTTCGGATGACTACCTCTACCGATCTACGTCGAATATGAGCGACAGCGAGTCATCTTCATATCGAGGCAGAGCAATGTTGACATGGCGTCATCGCTTTAGTATCCCACGCCGCACTCTCTCGCTATCATTGACGGCAAATATGAATAATAGTGATAGCGATTCGGAGACAAGTAAGATGAACTACTACAACCAGGAGGATAATCAGTCGTCAGAACAGAATCCATATGCATCGGCAATGAGTTCTACAAAGTCGTCAGAACTTACCAAGTCCGACAATAAGTCGACAGCTCTCTCATCATCATTGATGTATACCGAGCCATTTGGAGATCATGTTGCTCTGCAAGTTAATTATTCGCCTTCTTACGATATTAACTCAGGCGACCGCAAGGTTAGTGCAGGAACACTTCCTTATGATAGTACTGACGAGTTCAAATATGAGTTCTCATCAAGTCTCTCTAATGAGAAGGAGACGCGTTACCTCCGTCAGAGAGCAGGTATGGGAATCAATATTTTCAATGGTCGTGTCTTTGATGCGACACTCGGTCTCGACTATCAGAATGCACAACTCGAGAGTGAGCAGATATATCCGTTTGAAAGTACGGTAAAGACATCGTTCAACAGTGTCTTGCCTTCTGTCAGAGTTCGATTCCAGCAAGGAATGGGTTCAAATATGCGAATCAACTATCGTACAAGTACGAGCGCTCCAAGTGTAAGTCAGTTGCAGGAGGTTATTGATGTCTCAAATATCATGAGCTATTCAACTGGTAATCCGAATTTGAAGCAGTCGTTCTCGCACAATGCTAACTTGTTCGCTGCGTTCAATAATGCTCAGACATCGCGTGGAGTATTTGTGATGTTAAACTTCTCAACAACAAAGGATTATATTGCAAATACAACAACGACATATCGTACTGACTCTACCCTTATTACCAAAGATCTTAGCGGAAAAGAGATAGAGGTTATCCTTCCTGCTGGAACGTCGTTTACAAAGCCAATCAACACAAATGGTTACTATTCAGTAATGACGAATCTTAACTATACAATGCCTGTGACCTTCCTCCGTTCTACAATGAATGTGGGTGTGGGTGCCAATATCATGCAGACTCCATCAATAGTAAACAATGTGAAGAGTTTGAATAAGAACTATTCGCTCTCAGGTAACTTGACCCTTTCAAGTAATATTAGCGAGAATGTCGATTTCACTGTGTCGTACTTTGGTGGGTATAATATAGTTGAGAGTAGCATTAACAAAGCTGGTAACCAAAACTACTACAACCATTCGCTTAGTGGTGTCCTAAACGTGATTCTTGGTTCTCGTATAGTCTTGGCAACGGATGCAGTTCATACATATACCAATGGTTTGGGCGAAAACAGAGATAACAACTATGTCAAGTGGAATGCTGCCATAGGATGCAAGTTTTTCCCTGATCGTCGTGGCGAGCTTCGTCTGAGAGTAAACGATATTCTGGATAAGACTGAGAGCGTGACACGTAGTATTCAGGATAATAACATTACGACAACAACGACAGATGTGATACGTCGTTTCGCAATGCTAACATTTACATATAAGTTCCAAACATACGGGGATCAGCCAAAGCAGAACAACCGATTCCCTGGTATGATGCCAGGCATGGGAGCTGGCAATGGTGGTCGTCGTAGTGGCGGCGGTGGCATGATGCCTCCCCCTCCAATGATGCATTAAAAAGCAGAATTCGTTTGAGGTAATTGATTATATTTTGCTTAAATCTTTCTTGTACTTTCGCGAATGCGAAGGAGAGGAGTGAAGATGTGGGTCTCGTACTCAAGAGGTACGGGGCCCTCTTCGATTTTATTAATAAGCATGCGAGCTGCCTCCTCTCCAATGCTAAATCCTTTTTGTTCTACTGTCGATAGGGTTGGAGAGGTGATAGTGGCGATAGGACCATCGCCGAAACCAATAACAGCTATGTCGTCAGGAACTCTATAGCCGTTCTGTGTCAGAATCTGTATGGCAGCAATTGCTGTTATGTCGTTCGAAGCAAATATGCCGTCAATCTCTGGAGCTATAGCTATAAGTTGCTCGCGATTCTCATCGACTGCCTCTTTGGAGTCGGCTTGAATGATATACCTATTCTCCACTGGGATTCCTGCCTCCTGGAGAGCAGTGATATAGCCCTCTTTTCTCTGTTGTCCAATGATAAGGGTGTCTGGAGAGCATAGATGAGCAATCTTGCGGCAGCCTATGCTTATCAGATGCTTTGTGGCAATACTGCCACCCATGAAATCGTCAATTATGACCTTGTTGGTTACGACATCTTCGCAGATACGGTCGAAGAAGACAACGGGCATGCCATCATCAATGAGTCGTTGCAGGTGAGGAGCAGCTATGGTATTCTTCGATACCGATATCATAAGACCATCGATGCGAGAGTCGAGGAGCGCCTGTATGTTACGCATCTCGCGTTCAGGGTCTTCGTTGGTCTGGCATATCATGGTGTTGTATCCTCGGGAGAAAGCAATATCATCAATGCCACTGATGACAGTTGAGAAGAAGTGGTGAACCATTTCGGGAATCACCACACCGATAGTATTGCTTTTCTGTCGTCGCAGGCTAAGAGCTAAGGCATTAGGACGATAGTTGACGCTGTTGGCAAGTTGCTGAACCTGCCTACGTGTCTCAACGGAGATATCTGGGTGATCCTTCAATGCCCTCGAGACCGTAGAAGGAGATATCCCCAAAGTTCGTGCTATATCCTTTATTGTAATCTGATGCGATGCCAACTAACCTCTATTTAATATGTACGATTGCAAATATAAACATTTATCTACATTATGGTGTATCATTGTCAAATATATCAATATGCTATTGTCGAAGAAGCTTCTCAGTTAGAGTTCTTGCATCTGTGAGTGCAGAAGATAGTAGTTGCTGAGATGACGCTCGACAGGGGCAAATGTCAATTCCACCTCGACGCGTATATATGCAGGTGACAGCGAGTTCCGAGGGATTGAAATATTCCTTCAGTCGTATGTAGACGAGTTCGCATATCTCTTCGTGAAAGTGGTTTTCGCCACGAAGACTGACGATGTACTGGAGTAGCGACTGAGGAACTGGCAGATTGCTGGAGGTAATGTGTATGAACATAGAGCCCCAGTCGGGTTGATGCGTAATCTTACAATTGCTCCTCAGAAGGTGTGTTATGTAATTTCTTGTCCCACCAATATTGGATACTTTGAGCAGTGTTGGGGTCTCTGTATATTGAGTAAACAGAGTGTCTCTACACTCTGGCATCTCCTCCAATAGAGAGTATTCCTGGTGTGTGAGGCGGAGAGCGGAAGAGGTGTGATTGGCGAGGAAGATATGAAGAGAGACCTCTGCCTTGAGGATGTTGGCGAGATCGTTAGTGATGATTCGCTCTATTTCTGACATGCCATAGTCGTCAGATGGTGATGTCTGGAACATATTGAGCGAGTTGAGGTATAGCTTCAGACTCTTGCTCTCCACGATGAAGGGGGAAGATGCGTCATAGACGATTTTCAGAAGACCGACAACAGGCATGCCCTTATCGGTCAGCCAGCTTATTTCGTAGGCATGCCAAGTGTCGGAACCAACAAATGGTAGGTTTGAGGAGTCTATCCCGTATATCTCTCTGTTCAAATGTCTTGGGACAGCAACCAGTATTGATGGTGAGTATTCCTTGGGGTATTCTGTGCGCTTGCCTAATAGTGTTGCCTCTATCATTTTTCGTTAGTTTCGTTGAGTGTGCTAAGGTAAGAATTTGCTACGTCAATTCAATGAAATTCTTTAACTTTGTATGTGTCATAGCAAAGAGATAGCAAGAGTATACTTTGCAAGAAAGGTTTTGTGACTCATAATAACGATAAGATGACTCGGCATTCTTCTCATAAGAAACAATATGGATTGATTGATTTCCTGAAGAGTTGGCAGTTGACAATAGGAACTGTTATTCTCTTTGTATTTGTGCAAATATGTCAGCGATATATTTTGTTCGACATGGAGCAGACGAGAGTCTTTGTTTACGAAGCGGATAAGATAGCAGCACAACTATCATCTGTGGGAGGAGTTTCCGATTTTATAGCCTTGTGGTTGCAGCAGTTCTTTGCTATATCATACGTGGCACCATTGGTTGTGGCGTTGTTGTATGGTGGGCTGACGTGGTTGTTGCAGAGAGTCTGTTCAATGGTGGTGGAGCGCGATCTGTTGCTTGTTGAAATGATTATCTCTTGGTTGCCAGCGGTTTTTCTCTTTGTCTATACTGAGGATAAGATTTTTTTCTTGACGGGTCATATTGCCATGCTTATTTCAGTGTTGGGGTTATGGTGTTATGCCACTTGTTTGTCGGGTCGTCTTAGACCATTGCGCCTCATCCTAATACCATTACTTTTTTTGGTAGAGGGATTCGTCTCATCAACATGCGTGTGGGTTATGGTATTGGGAATGATGCTGATAGCGATATGTCGTAAAGAGTGGAGAGAGGTTGGAACCATTGTTTTGTCATCCCTCTTGATGCTCTTTCTGGCACAGAGATATTGTATTGCAGTGGGGGCAGAGGAGCTCTTTTCTCCAGATATCTTTACAATAAGAATCGGTGGCGATGCAACAATGATATGGGTATGGCTATCATCGCTTTTGCTGATTGCCATTGTGATACTTAATGTTTTAAAGGATAGGGTTAGAGATACAACAATATCAGTCGTTTTAGCTTTTTCTATTGTGTTGTTGACAGGGTGTTTCAGTTACAAATCGCATAAAATAGAGGAGACTCATGAAAGTCTTTGGTTGCAACGGCAAATCGATACAGGAAATGTTGTGGAAGCCTTTAAATATTGTGAAAGACATATTAATAATTTGTATATAGCGAATATATATTCTTACCTGCTTAGTACGATAGGAAGACTTGGAGACAGCAATATATTTGAGGAAGAGGAGCAGCTGATTATAGGTTCGTCTGAATCGATAATTGTTCGGCGTCATCTTATGACGTTGAATTACTATATTGGCTATGTGGCGGGAGCGCAGCGAGAGGCGTTTGAGCTTAACGAACCAACGGAGGGGATGATGCGACCGCGGGCGCTCATGATACTGGCAAAGACGAATATCATACAGGGAAATTATGCTTTAGCGGATAAGTATCTGAGTCACTTGAAGAATACATTGTTCTATCGTTCATGGGCACAGTCATACAGTCGTTTTTTGTGGGATGACAAGGCAGTGGAGGCTGATGAAGAACTTGGTTCACGACGTAAGGCGATAGAGATAGAGTCGATTCCTGAGCGGTGGACAGCCATGAAGTATCTGGTTAGTCAAATAGCAGCTGCTTCGCCGACGCTGCCCGCTACGCAATATGTGGATGCATATGCTAATATGGGGGCGTATGATAAATAATGGTTTAAGCAGGGTTGAATTTTATACTTGTGAAGTTCGAAACTACTCCATAAAAACTGAAAGTTATGCGAAAGGCGATAGGTGTACTTTTGACTGTTGTGGTGTTGTGTGCCTCGTGTGAAGTCGAAAAGGGACATATAACAAGGGTTATTGATTCGGAAGTTTTAATCTATCCGGATTACAAAAATGTGGTTATACCAAGCAATATAGCTCCGATGAACTTCGCAGTGCTTGGAGATGTAGGTGATTATGCATTGCAGATTGAAGCGCCATCTAAAACATTGTGGGTTAGAGCAAAAAATAATGATTTCGACATACCGTTGCATGAGTGGCATGAGTTGTTGGCGGATGCTAAAGGAGGGCGGCTGACTATGACGATAGCAACGCGAGAGAAAGATGACTGGGTGGGCACGACTCCCTTTGAGATGCGAGTTGTCTCAGATAGCATTGATGAGTATATAACCTATCGCCTTATCCCACCTGGGTATGTAGGGTGGTATAAGATGGGGATATACCAATGCTCTCTCTCGACCTCTGAGCAGAGTGTCATATTTGAGAATACGCATACTCATGCCAACTGTGTTAATTGCCATACTGTAGGTTCCCAGAGTAGTAGCAGGACTCTCTTTCACATGAGAGGAGAGTGTGCAGGCACCTACTTGATGAAAGAGGGAGAGATTGCGCGACTCGACACGAAGACAGATTCGACAATTTCGGCTTTTGTCTATCCTGCATGGCATCCAGATGGCAGGTATATAGCCTTTTCAACGAATAGTACTGCACAGACTTTTCACACCGCACACAGGGATAGAATAGAGGTCTTTGACTACTCGTCCGACATCATTGTGTATGATACAGAGCTGAATGAGGTTTTTTATTCACCATTGCTAAAAGCGTCAGATTGCTGTGAGACATTTCCAACCTTCTCGCCAGATGGTAAGTGGTTGTATTTTTGTACATCTCCAGAGGTGAAAGATGTGGAGCTGAACTATTCACAGGTTCATTATTCATTGTGCCGAATAGCCTTTGATGCGGAGCGCGGAGGTTTTGGAAATATTGTGGATACACTCTATAATGCTGAGCAAACGGGTAGGAGTGTTTCGTTTCCCCGTGTCTCGCCAGACGGACGGATTGTTGTCTTTGTGCTGAGTAATTATGGGAATTTCAGTATATGGCATAGTGATGCGGATCTCTATTCAATGAGTCTTGACGGAGAGCGGAAATTGAAGATTTTAGATGAGATTAATTCTTCGGATGTCGAGAGCTATCACTCTTGGAGTAAGAACGGGAGGTGGATGGTCTTCAGTTCGCGTAGAGACGATGGGTTATATACACGTCCATATTTTGCTTATTATGACGAAGAAGGGAAATGGTATAAGCCTTTTATGTTGCCTCAGAAGAGTCCTTCGCAATTCTACAAGCGATTGGATATGAGTTATAACGTTCCTGAGTTTATGGACGGGCCATCGGAATTTTCTATGCGTGACATATTGAATGTTGCAAAAGAGGAATCTAAAAGAGTTTGTCTTAGATAATATTTTATTTGTAGCAACTTTTTTTAAATTTTAGTAACATATTTTTCTCGGAAGCGTAAACTATAGAACTATTAGTGGTTTTTTTAATAAAAAAGACATGAAGATTAAATTAAGAGAGAAACTGAATAGTATGAACGTGATTATCATGGGTCCTGTTCTTACTACTATTGTTGTGTTTCTGTGCATACTTTTTGCAGACTATTTTGTTGTAAGAAACGACTTGGACGCTCTCTCGAGTAGCGATGTCAGTGCCAAGGCAGGAGCGTTTGGCTTTGCCTTTATGGTACAGAACAACACTTTGGACAGGTCTACCTATCTATTGGGAGAGCAGTATTCCAATATCTGTGAACTGGTGACTAACCGCGATGTTTCGCGCCTGCACGAGCAGATGGGATGGTTCATTAAGATTAGCAATACATACGCGTATGTGGTGACCGATGAAGATGGTAGTATTATATGTTCGTCGCAAGACAACGTTAACGAAGTGACAATTCAAGAGTACTTCGAAGAATGTTTGAAACGGCAAGGACTTGTTTCGGGTATGGACCCCCTGTTTGATAACCAGATGTGTACGATCAGTGCTAATCTTCTCAAGAGTGAAAGTGGCGACTTGATTGGAATGATAGTGCTCTCTGGCATGAATACAACGATTAAGGGCCACATGATTAAGGATATGAATGTGGAGAACTCGAGTTGTTATATGTTTGACCGTCAATGTTGTATCAATGCAACGCGAGATACAATTGGCGATTTGAGTGCCTTGAGGACGCCACAAGCTATTATAGATACGTGTTTTGAGAAGGGCGAGGGGGCTATGTTTGAACTTGAGATTGTTGGTGACAAGGGCTATTTCCTTGCGACTCCGATGAAGAGTTTCAAGGGGCATACGAATTGTGTTGTGCTTGTTCATTCATATACGCATCAAGCTGATCTCATCCTGGAGCAACAGGGTAATATGATACTCATCTGCTGTATCATAGCAGTCATTATATCTGTATTCCTATTCTGGCTTATATACTCAAGACTCATCCACCCAGTATCTGATTTTGTAACTCAGATGAAGGTACTTGAGACGGGTGATTTAACAAAGGATATTCAGATAAAACACTCATGTAACGAGATAGTTGAGATAGCGGAGAGTGTGCAGACTGTTAAGAATAGTATCCGTAATGTTTTGATGCCTATTATCGATAAGACCGAGCAGGCAAATGAGTCGACAATGGTCCTTACGCACACCTCGGAGTCGCTTTCGCAATCAGCCAACAATCAAGCTGCCTCTCTCGAAGAGATTTCAAGTACAATGGAGGAGATGAATTCCAATTCTGAGCAAAATAGTGAGAATGCGCGTAATGCCAATGCATTGGCACAGAGCATAGGGGAGGAGATAAGGATAATAGGCAAGGCTTCTAAAGATAGTTATGCTGCAATATCACAAATCGCTGATAGTATAGCTGGAATAAATGAGTTGGTACAGCAGACCAATATTCTATCTCTTAATGCGTCGGTTGAGGCGGCTCGCGCAGGCGCACAAGGAAAGGGCTTTGCTGTGGTTGCAAAAGAGGTCGGACGACTGGCAGACCAGACATATACGACGGCGGAAGGAATCAATAGAACGGCCTCTGGAAGTATTCGAGAAGTTGAGCAGATGAATAAGCGAATCACCGACATAGTGCCGCGCATCGAGCAGATTGTTGCTCAGATGGGAGATATAACGACAGCAAGTATAGAACAGAATACAGGGGCGGCTCAGGTCAATACAGTTATAATTGAGCTTAATCGTATCACACAGGAGAATGCAGCCTCGGCAGAGGAGATGTCGGCAATCACAAGCGAGATTAAGAAGATGCTTGGGGAGATGACAGAGGCTATTAACGTCTTTAAGGTATAGTCGAATAATATAAAACAGAGCAGACCATTTGTTGTGAGCAGATGGTCTGCTTTATTTATACGCCTTCGCGATTACCCCAGATGTCGATATGCAGTCGTGGGGTATAGCGCCAACCTTTATGCACTGCAATCTTCGCAGCTATTGGAGCTGTTTGTCTTAGTGTTTCAAGAGTAAACCCCATTGGCATTATGAGGATAGAGTCGGCATCAGTTTTTTGTAGCTTGCTGACAAAACTTGTGACCCGCTCTTCGTCCTCGTATCGTGAGACAACGAATTTCAGTTGATAATCTTTGGCATTAGATATAAGGTGCTTAACTGTGTCGTGGCAATCAGTCTTGGGAGATATGCTGAGAAGGTCAGCGTTTATGGCTACCTCTTTGTCGAATATCGTGCCATTGGTCTCTATGGTGATGTGAGGATTCGCCTGACTCTTCAGTAATCGCATGAGGGTGGCAAGTTCGCCTGCTTGAAGGAAGGGCTCTCCGCCAGTGATAACGATGTGGTTAATGGGATGTTTAGCGATGCAATCGGTTATGGTGTTTGCTATCTCGTCGGTCTCCATTTCAAAACCATCGTTGCATTCCCATGAGTGTGCTGTGTCGCATTGAGTGAAAGTGCCGTTATCTTGTTGCCATGCACATCTCAGATTACACCCTTGTAAACGTAAGAACAAAGATGTCGTACCAGCCAGTTTACCCTCCCCCTGGATGGTGCCAGGAAAAGTCCAACCCGTTTTATTGGAGGTTGAAGCAAGCGGAAAAATTCCCTCTCTTGAAAGTCTCATCTTCATCGCAACGAAGTGTCTTCAACACTGGCTTCAGCGAAAGCTTTGGCTCTAAGTAGGCAACTGTCGCAAGTTCCGCAAGGCTTAATACCACCGCGATAGCAACTCCATGTGAGGGAGAAGTCGACCCCTAAATCGGCACCCAATTTTATCTCTTCTGCTTTGGTCATATTGATGAATGGCGCATGAATAGTGATGTGCTTGCCTCTCTCAGCGCTCATGACAGTGCCGAGGTTGACAGCTCTCTCCATTGCATCAATGAAGACCTGGCGGCAATCGACGTATCCCGAGTAATCGACTTGACTAACACCTATGTATATATGCTGAGCTCCGATAGCCTCAGCCATAGATGCGGCAACAGACAGAAAAACCATATTGCGGGCTGGGACATAAGTGTCGGGAATATCGGTGCGATTAATATTACCATCATCGATAGTCATATTAGCATCGGTAAGAGAAGAACCTCCCCAAAGTGATAGGTTAAGAGAGACCACTTTGTGACTTGCGACGCCAGCTGCCTGAGCTACACGACGAGCAGAGTCGAGTTCGCGGCTATGACGTTGTCCGTAGTCGAATGATATGGCATGTACTTCATGCCCATCTCGCTTAGCGAGGTACAAGGCGGTAGATGAGTCTAATCCGCCAGAGAGTAAAACAACTGCTTTTGACATTTTTCTTAGTTTTGTTTAACGACAGGAAGTTTTCGAACTGTCGGTTCAAGGGGCAAAGATACGATTAAGCGAGAGCAAAATCAAGCTTGCTTGAATTTTGCCGAGCGGTAGTATCTTCGCCAGAGGCAAAGGGGATTAAGCGAGAGCAAAATCAAGCTTGCTTGAATTTAAAAAAGAACTTCAAAAAAGCATTTCATAGAAATACCCCTAAATGTATATATCTTTGTTTCTCATTATGATGACGTCTATACCAAAATGGTGAAGGATGTATCGAGGGAGTTATAAGGATTAATTTTAAAACTGAATGAGAATTATAGCGATAGATTTTGGAAATAGTTCGACCAAGATGGCGCTTTACGAAAACGTCACTATGGTGTCGGGGGTTGTGCGTCTCTCTGGCGATTCTGACGAAGAGGTTTCGGGAGTGCTGCAAATGGTTAGAGAGTGGTCGAAGGACGATGTTGTCAGTTTGTGGTATTCGTCGGTTGTGACAAGGAGTGAGAAGATTGTGGGCGCATTGAAACAAGAGTTTGGTGAAGTGAGAGATGTGAGGAGTCATTGTCCCTTTAGAATAGAATATGCAACGCCTGAGACGTTGGGTATGGATAGGATAGCAGCAGTAGCTGGTGCTATTCAGAAATTTGGTCTGGATGAGAATTATTTGGTGATAGATGTAGGAACAGCCATTACTTATGATGTATACAGAGCCTCGGACCGCACCTATTGTGGTGGGAATATAGCGCCAGGTGTATCCATGCGATTGCGAGCATTGCATGAATATACGAGTAGGTTGCCCCTTGTGGAGGTGCAAGCTTCGGTGGAGTGTGAAAAAATACAAATGGGAAAATCTACAGAAGAGGCATTGCTCCAGGGCGTTTTACAGGGTGTAAGACTTGAGATTCAGGGGTATATAGAAGAGCTGAGAAGGCAGTTCGATGAGCGACTTGTCGTAATATTAACGGGAAATGACAATAAATATTTTCAAATTTCAAGAAATTGTCGCACTTTTGTGCTTCCAAACTTGGTGCTTGATGGAGTTGTGTCAATTGCACTTAGCAACAGATTATAGCTTTGGCACGATTTTGGGTAGTCAGTTAAGTACAGGTATATAAAGTAAATAATTAAAATCATATAACGATGAAAAAGACCATTTTTATAGCGGCTACGATGCTGATGGCAACGACTGCTTTCGCACAGAAGGGTGTTGAGGATGGATCTCGATATGGTCATGGTCAGGACAGTATAGATGTTGTTTTGGCTAATGTCCGTTATACGGATGCATTCAAGTTGAAGAATTATGAAGCGGCCTATCCAGATTGGCTAAAGATATTTAATGAAGCTCCGCTTTTCAAGGGGAAGGCTTCAACACTATACAGTCAGGGTGTGACAATCGTTAAGAGTCTCTATCAGAAAGAGAAAGATGCGGCTAAGAAGGCTGAGTTCTTTGCTCTTCTCATGAAGACATACGATCAGCGTATGAAGTATTATGGAGATAATGCCACCTATCCTACAACCTACATTAAGGGTATGAAAGCTCTTGATATGCTTGCGTTCAAGGGTGACGATGTAGCATCTATGAAGGAGGCCAATGAACTTCTTGCAGCATCACTTACGGGTGCTCCAAAGACCATCCAGGCTGCATTCCCAGTGAAGTATCTTGAGAATACGATAGATCTCTTTAAGTCGCAGAATGCAACGGCAGAGGATGTTGTTAAGGTGTACATGAAGGCTTCAGATACAATGAAGGAGCTTGAGAAGATACAGACAGAAAAAAATGCCGATGTGATAGCAGATACGAAGGCTCAGGTAGAGCAGCGTTTTGCCTCATCAGGTGCCGCTGATTGCGAGACAATTGCTAATATTTTCGGTCCTCAGCTTGATGCCAATAAAGACAATATCGATTGGTTGCGTTTCATCAACCGTCTACTTGATAAGGGCGATTGCACTGAGTCGGATCTCTTCTATGCAACATCAGAGCATATGCATGCCATTGAACCAGCTGCATCTTCAGCACGTGGATTGGCGAGAATGTATATGAAGAGAAATGATATTGATAAGTCTGTTAGCTATTACAATCAGGCTATTGAACTTGAGACGGAGGATCTTTCTAAGGCGAAGTATTACCTTGAGCTCTCAACAGTATATTTCTCAGCGAGTCAGTTCGCTGCTGCAAAGGCAGCTGCTTATAATGCATTGAAGTTGCGTGATGCTTGGGGGCAGCCATATCTGATGCTCGGTCGAATCTATGCTGCAGGTTCAAAACTTGTCGGCACAGACGATTGGGAGAAGAGAGCTGGATATTGGGTAGCATGCGATAAGTTTGCTAAGGCAAAGGCAGTAGACGAGAGTTGTGCAACAGAGGCTAATAATCTTATCTCTCAGTATCGCCAATATTTCCCAGCTAAGGAGGATCTCTTCATGCATGGCATGCAGGTTGGTCAATCTTATTCAGTGGGTGGCTTCATCGGTGAATCAACCACTATACGTTCTAAGTAATCGAATAGTCGATAATTAATATAAGAAGTGCGTCGGGCTGATGTTGCGGCGCACCTCTTTTTTTATGTATCTACTAATTCTCAGACATAGCAAATATCAAGTGTACTTGATATTTATATAGCTTAATAGTATCTTTGTCCTTAGCGAAAGAATTAATTTGGTAGCCTCTGCCTTTTATGGAGATAAAAGAGATAAAAATAGAGTTGGAGATGGTCAGCGTATATGGGACTGACAAGGAGGATGTCTTTGTTATGCTCTTGAAAGAGAAAAATGGTGAGCGCAAAATACCAGTGCTCATAGGTCCGGCAGAAGCAAAGATGGTGGCAGTACAAAAGCAAAGAATTTTGATGCCACGGCCATTCCTGTATGATACGTTGTTGAAGATGTCGAAGCAATTTGATTTTGATGTTAAGGAGATTGTGATTTATAAAATTGAGAGTCAGGTTTTCTTTTCTGAAATAGTGTGTTGCAGAGGGGAAAAAGAGGTGGCGTTCGACTCGAGGACCAGCGACGCTGTGGCGTTGGCACTGACATTTGACGCTCCTATATATGCCTATGACCGTGTGTTTCAGCAAATTCGTGAAGTCCTCCCAGGCGAGCCAGACGGTCACTATGCGCCCTCATTGAATTTAAACAACTGGCCGTTAGATAAGGACTTGTCGGGAGTTGATGAAAAGGTGCTTGTTGAAAAAATGAAGGAGGCAATCGACAAGGAGTTGTATGAGATGGCAGGACGTATACGCGATGAATTGAAAAGACGTCAATCTTGATATGGTTTTGAATTATATTTGGATATTCTTTATTGTCTCGGCGATATTAGTTGCTTTGATATCCTTCCTAATAACGGGAGATGTTGGAATGCTGCAGTCGTTAGTCGACTCGACCTTTTCGTCAGCAAAGAGTGGTTTTGAGATTTCTCTCTATCTCACGGGGGTCCTTTCGTTGTGGTTAGGAATCATGAAGATTGGGGAGAAGGGCGGTGCTGTCGGAGTCTTATCGCGTGTTGTATCACCATTCTTTGTGCGTATATTTCCCGGGATACCGAAGGGGCATAAAGCTTTTGGTAGCATAGTGATGAATCTTTCAGCTAATATGCTTGGACTGGATAATGCTGCGACACCTATGGGGCTTCAAGCAATGCGTGAGATGCAAGAGCTTAATGAGGATAAGGAGACAGCAACAAATGCGCAGATAATGTTCCTGGTGTTGAATACATCGGGGTTGACAATAATCCCTATATCTATTATGGCATATCGTACGCAGTGCGGAGCGGCAAACCCTGCGGATATTTTTCTGCCAATACTTATAACGACATTTTTTTCAACCTTGGCAGGGTTGCTTGCCGTCTCGGTCGTTCAGCGAATCAATCTTTTGCAGAGGACAGTTCTGGCATATTTAGGGGGACTGTCGTTGTTGGTAGCCCTCTTGCTATGGTCTGTAAGTGGAATGACGAGTGGGCAGGTCGAGCGAGTCTCAGTGCTTGTCTCAAGTATCATTCTGTTAGGCGTTATATTGGTTTTTGTGATTATGGCAGCAATGCGGAAAGTCAATGTCTACGACGCATTCATAGAAGGGGCAAAGGATGGGTTTAAGACAGCTGTTCAGATAATCCCTTTCTTGATAGCTATTCTTGTAGCTGTTGGACTATTCCGGGCGAGTGGAGCCCTTGATTATGTTGTTGATTTTATCCGATGGGTAGTAGCACTCTTTACTGATGAGGTGCGGTTTGTTGATGCATTGCCAACAGCCTTCATGAAGCCATTGAGCGGAACAGGTGCGCGTGGTTTCATGATTGAAGCTATGAATACGTATGGCGCTGATTCCTATGTGGGACGCCTCTCTTGTATGTTCCAGGGAGCGGCAGATACCACCTTCTATATATTGGCAGTATATTTTGGTTCTGTTGGAATCAAGAATACACGACATGCAGTCACGTGTGGACTGATAGCCGATCTGGCAGGTGTCGTTGTTGCAATCATCCTATGTGGTTTATTTTTTGGATGATGGACTCATTTTTTTGTTTTTTTAGTAGTTAGAGTAATATTAAATATCTAACTTTGCACAGTGAATTTTAATCAGATTGTTAATTTCTTAACGAAATAAGATGAAGATAATGAAATTTGGTGGCACTTCAGTGGGAAGTGCTGCAAGAATGAAGAGTGTAGCTGACTTGGTTCTTGACGGTCAGGTGAATCTTGTTGTGCTAAGTGCCATGAGTGGGACGACCAATAGTCTTGTTGAGATATCAAACTATCTCTACAAGAAGAATAGCGATGGCGCCAATGATGTGATTAATAAGCTTGAGGTCAAGTATGCGAAAGATATCAACGAGTTGTATTCGAGCGATGAGTACCGAGAGAAGGGAATGAACCTTATTCGTGAGCATTTTAATTACATCAAGTCGTTTACAAATAATATCTTCACTGTATTCGAGGAGAAGGTTATCCTGTCGCAGGGTGAGCTTATTTCGACGGGGATGTTTAATCTCTATCTACAGGAGCGAGGCATTAAGTCGTGTCTTCTCCCAGCGCTTGAGTATATGCGCATAGATAAGAACAATGAGCCTGACACAGCATATATACGAGAGAATCTCAATGCACAACTTGAGAAGAACAAGGGTTATGAGATATATGTGACGCAAGGGTATATCTGTCGCAATGCCTTTGGGGAGGTTGACAATCTGCAGCGAGGCGGTTCAGACTATACCGCGTCGCTGATAGGAGCTGCTCTCTTGGCTGATGAGATCCAGATTTGGACAGATATCGATGGTATGCATAATAATGATCCTCGTTTTGTAGAGGGTACAAAACCAGTTGATGAGTTGTCTTTTGATGAGGCTGCGGAGCTGGCTTATTTTGGAGCTAAGATACTTCATCCTACATGTGTTCTTCCTGCTAAGGTTAATAATATACCTGTCAGACTCCTCAATACTATGGAGCCGAAGGCAAAGGGAACTCTCATTTCGAGTCATCAGTGTGAGAATCGCATCGCTGCCATTGCTGCAAAGGATAATATCACTGCAATTAAAATCAAGAGCGGACGAATGCTTCTTGCGTATGGCTTCCTTCGTAAGGTATTTGAGATCTTCGAGAGTTACAAGACTCCTATTGATATGATATCGACCAGTGAAGTTGGTGTCTCGGTTACTATCGATAATATCCGTCATCTTGATGATATTGTTGATGACCTTAAGAAGTTCGGGACTGTGGAGGTCGATAATGAGCAGTGTATCATCTGTATAGCTGGAGACTTCCGCTCTTCAAATGTGGGTTACGCAAGCAAGGTAATGGATGCCATCAAGGAGATACCAGTTCGTATGATATCGTATGGCGGTTCGTCTCATAATATTTCGATACTTATCGATGCAGAAGATAAGGTTAGGACGTTGAAATCGTTAAGTGCAAAACTATTCTAATCACCTAAGATATGGCATTTCCTATAGATAGATTTCAGAGTGAGCCGACTCCGTTCTATTATTACGATATGGAGTTGTTGCGTCAGACGTTGGACGTTGTAGTGGCTCAGTCGGGTAAGTATAATTTCCATGTGCATTTTGCAGTAAAGGCAAATGCAAATCCACGATTACTCGCAGAGATTAACAAGGCGGGTCTTGGGATTGATTGTGTGAGTGGTTATGAAGTAGAGTGTGCTATCCAGAACGGCTTCAGCCCTGAGAAGATTGTATTTGCTGGCGTAGGAAAGAGCGATTGGGAGATACGCCTCGCCCTTGAAGCTGGTATCTTATGCTTTAATGTCGAGAGTATTCCTGAGTTGGAGGTTATTAATGAGATGGCGTCGCAGCTTGGTAAGACTGCTGATGTTGCTCTTCGTATTAATCCTAATGTTGATGCCCATACGCACCAGTACATAACGACTGGTATGGAGGAGAATAAGTTCGGTATAGGTCTGTGGGAGGTAGAGACGGTATGTACGCGTATCAAGCAGATGTCAAACATCCGACTCCGTGGTATTCACTTCCATATAGGCTCGCAGATAACTGACCTCTCGGTTTTTCAAATGTTATGTACACGCATTAATGAGCTTCAGAAGTGGTTTGAGGAGAATAAGATAAAGCTTGACATAATAAATGTAGGAGGTGGCTTGGGTGTTGATTATGAGCATCCAGATGAGAAGCCAATAGCCAATTTTGAAGAGTATTTCGCAGTTTTCCATCGTTTTCTGGAGCTCAGAGATGGTCAGGAGGTACACTTTGAGTTGGGACGTGCCATTGTGGCTCAATGTGGCTCTCTGATAACACGTGTTCTATATGTCAAAGAGGGACAGCAGAAGAAATTCGCGATTGTTGATGCGGGAATGAACGACTTGATACGTCCTGCACTCTATCATGCATACCATAAAATTGAGAATATTACTTCGGATGCGTCGTCAGAGAAGTATGATGTGGTAGGTCCGGTTTGTGAGTCAAGCGACTGTTTTGGTAAGGCCGCAGTATTGAACTCTACAAAGCGAGGCGACCTTATAGCGATAAGAAGCGCAGGCGCCTATGGCGAGGTCATGTCGTCACGATATAATCTGCGTCGATTCGCCGGTTGTCTGGTGTAATAGAATAATACTCTTGGATGCGGATATTTGGCAGGTTCAACAGAAGGTGGATGGTCTGGGTTCTGGGATTCAGCTTCTAACATGACAGCTTGCGCAGCTGGAGGTATGGCTGCTTATGGAATAGGTACCGCTTACGTGTCAACAACAAACCCAATTGGATGGACTTATTGGGCTGTAACGGGAGTCATCGGATTGTAATATCTATATGGAGAGCAATAGCCTATGTGGCTATTGTTCCCCATTTATGCAGTTGAAATTTAATCGTATGAAAGAAAGTAATTTTATATTGTTAATTGTAATATTAACATCGGTAATAACTATACCAGTTCGAGCATGTTTGAATTATATATTTGACATGTACATAATGGATATGTTTAATATCTCAGGTGGGCTCAAAGGGGCACTTTGTGTATTGTTTACGTTGATTATTTCGCCTACCATTGTGTTTATTGCCTTGCCTTTAATAAAAAAAATAGTAACATATCTAAATACGCGCAAACGTATTTAACCACTTTATAGTTATTTTATCTTGAAAGGGAAGCATTTAAGTGTGCTTTTAAGAATATACAAATCCGTGTAATAGACTTACTGGTTAGCAGGCGTAACCAACTTGCCCTGTGGAGAGTCTCTGTTAATCTCCACAGGGTTTTGTTTTAAAGGACAAAGCAAGAGTTCGTTTGTAGTCTGCGTTGATTTTTGACCTATGGATTTTGTTTTCACTGAGATGCAAAATTATGAAACAGATATTTTTTTTTCTTTCATTTGCCTTGTGGACATTGTCTTTCATCATTCGATTGTCTGTTCATATAGAGCCCGTAGTAAATGATAATGGAGGCCGCACAAATAAAGTCGTAGAGAATATAATTGAGGCTGCTGATAATAATGATGACGTTAGAACCTTTGAATTGATTTTTATAAACAATATAAAAGGGTGTGCTATCAATGTGCTCGGGGGTGTGCTCTTATCTGTCGCAACTATAGTAAATCTGCTGATTAACGGATTAGCTGCCGCCGATGTATTCCGTTCGACCTGTGATGCTGGGTTTTCGTTGTCTACTATGCTTAAGGCAACGCTTCCACATAGTTTTGAACTTGTCGGTTTTTGGCTTTCAGGAACGGTAGGCTTTATGATCACCTGGCAGATGATTAGGTTTATGACCGGGAAAGAAGCTTTTAGTATGCTTGTGCTTAAGCAAATGGGAACGCTCCTATTTGTTACGGTGATAATTATCCTGTGTGCAGCTTATGTTGAAGCGTATATATCAATGAATATAATGAAATGAAAAATTTTGTAGAAAAGATTGTAGCTCTACCTAAATGGTGTGGCTTATGTGTTGTTCTGATTTATGCAGTTACTGCGGCAGAGTATTTGTCGGTAATTAACCAACTTTTTATGGGGCCTGAGATTGAATATACAAATATACATAGATTCTTTATGGGATTTAGTTATTTTTCCGTCATAGCCTCATCAATTGCAGTTTGGGTGGTACTTTCATTGTTGTTGCATCTTACCGCATTGTTATTAGATGGAGAACAGAAATTCGTCACATTGCTACATGTCATTACTTTGCCATTCATTATTCCAGCTGTGTGTATGTTTATTGCTATTCTATTGTTAGACGACATAGATGTGGGCGGCGGAGAAGATATGGTAGATATGCTACAACAAATTGACATGTTAAATATTGTTACATGGATTGTAAATGGAGCGTTCGTTCTGTTTTATGCTATAATTGCATGTGGCATACACTATCTGTATAACATAAATTGGATTCGTTCTTTCTTGTCGGTCATTATTCCAATAGTATCTATTTGGGGAGTCGCAGAACTGTTTTCGTTGATTTGATAATAATGTAGATATTATATCAGTATTGTAGAGCTCAAAATAGCACAATTCATTGCCCTGAATCCTCGATAGTATACTATTCAAGATGCTTTATTGCAAAAGTAAGGGCTGATACAACGAGAGATGTATCAGCCCATCTTTCTTGACCAATGCTAAACTTTGCCATGCATTGATGTTACTTTTATAGTCTGAGCAAAGAGTTAGATCAACAATAGTAACTTTTAAGCCTTAGAAGGGCATATCGTCGTCTGGAGCGCTTTGTTGAGGAGCAGCGCTCTGAGTAGGAGGTGCTGGAGACTGAGCAGCGGGGGCTTGGAAAGGCTGCTGTGGGTATGCTGGCTGTTGGGGTTGCTGAAACCCTGGTTGCTGGAATCCTGGCTGCTGAAATCCGCTTTGTTGGAATCCCTGTTGCTGAGGATAACCCTGTTGAGGATAACCCTGTTGAGGATACCCCTGTTGCATTTGCTGCCCAGTGTATGGTGTTACTCTCCATGCGCTCAGGTTGAGCAGAGCTCTCTCCTCGCCCTGAGGGTTGGTCCACAGACGCCCGCGAAGGTCGTATGTAACAACAATTTCATCACCGACGTTGAATGAGTCAATTGCATTAAGACTATTGCCGGAAGCTTGGAATGGAACGAAGTTGCTCCATTGTGGATTCTGTGGGTTGGGCTCTTCAACTATGAATTCGCGGAATTGAAAACCATTGTTGCCGCGAGTTTGAATCTCTCCCTTTTTGTAGAGTTTACCAATAAGTTCGGCCATTTGTTTAGATGTTTAGTTATTCTTTGTTTAAAGTCCCAAAGGTATGTAATTCGATTTTAATAGTCAATAGTTTAAGGAGAGAACTTATGGTAAAAATTAGTCTTCTTGTATGTTGTTGTTTGATAGTTCTTTACTGCTGAGGAGAAAAATATTTTCAAAAAAATAGGGTAAATCGCTTGTGGATTCAAAAAAGCGTTATACCTTTGCATCCGCAATCGAGAAGAGACGGACCTCTTCGAGAGAGCTGGAACGTACATTGCAAGTTTGGAGAGATGGGTGAGTGGCTGAAACCACAAGTTTGCTAAACTTGCGTACGGGATTACTGTACCGGGGGTTCGAATCCCCCTCTCTCCGCTGATGAAGTGTGAGGGAGGCGGAATAGAAAGAAGGTAAGTTTGTAGAATGAATATTCGGGGTGTAGCGCAGTC
>JABUTU010000001.1 GCA_021443545.1 Marinilabiliaceae bacterium
TAAAACATTTTTGTACATTTCGTTTTGTAAAATTGTACATTTCGTTTTCGCGGTTATATAAGCAGAGAGCTGGAACCTCTTTGGGGATATATACACTATATCAACATCTACATTTACATTTCTTTCCAAGAATGCTTTCAAGTTCTCAGTAGGAGACAATCTTGGATTGTAGGAATCGTTTGTGCGTTTACCTCTTCCGTTTTGTTGCTCCATTGAGAAACGAGTCTGTAGGTCTTCACTAATTATCAACTCGTCTGAATTTGTTTTTCTAACGCCTTTTAGTAATTCACTTTGAAGGATTGCCGCTTCCATATTTGTTATGACTTCAGGAGACAAGTTCATACTGAAACGTATAGTTTTCTTCATTTCCTGATTTTCCGACTCTTCACCACTTGCTTGCCTCTCAGCTTTTTCTTGCTATCCAACAATGCAGTACGGATAAAGTTATTGCAAAACTCTTCTGCGTGTATGAAACCGAGTTTAGCAAGAATACCTTTCAAGTAGTTCAAAACCTTCTCAATGACATTGGCATTCTTCTTAACCCAATCTTGTTGACCCATGCGTTCAGCTATATGAACAACATATTCATCAGCAGCAATACGCCTTACATTATCTATGAATGCTTTATGTTGTTGCTAACACATAGCAACAACATACCACAAATATCAGATACTCGCAATCGGCATTTAATCAACTAAAACAAGAACAAATGATTTACACCAACTCTGCGAACAAATCATAATCGTCGGCTCCGACTATTTTCACATTTGTGAGAGTACCCACCTTAACTTTTTGTCCCTCTTTAACATTTATAATAACCTCAGGGTCAACCTCAGGAGAGTCAAATTCTGACCTTGCGACATAATGGTCTCCCTCTCTTCTATCTACCATAATGGGAATAGTTGTACCTACCTTATTTTCATTTATTCCGCGTGAGATATCTGCTTGAATTCTCATTATATCCTCCGCGCGCATACTCTTAACCTCATCTGCCACATCATCAATATAATTCTTATATGCATAGGTCTGTTCTTCATGCGAATAAGGGAAAACACCAAGACGCTCAAAACGATACTTAACAACGAAATCTTTGAGTTCTTCAAAATCCTCCTCTGTTTCGCCAGGATGTCCTGTGATAAGAGTAGTTCTCAAGTGAATACCAGGCACACTTGCACGTATTTCATCGAGCAGATTGAAAGTCTCTTGTTTAGTGATTCTACGACGCATCTTCACGAGCATATTATCACTAATATGTTGTAATGCTATATCTAAATAACGGCAGACTTTAGGGTTTGAAGCCATAACAGGCAACAGATCTTTTGGGAACCCAGCAGGATAGGCATAATGCAGACGTATCCAATCGATACCATCGATATCAGACAATCGTTGTGTCAATTCTGCAAGTTTACCCGATTTATAGATATCCTCACCATACATTGATAAATCCTGAGCGATTACCTGCAACTCCCTTACGCCCTTATCACGCAACTTTTTAGCTTCGTCAAGGATATCTTCAATTGTTCGGCTCACATAACGACCTGTAATAATGGGTATTGCGCAATAGGAACAAAACCTGTTGCATCCCTCGCTAATTTTCAGATACGCATAATGCTTGGGAGTCGTCAGACTTCTCTCCGTCAAGAGGTCTTTTCTCAGCCCTAAGCCAAGATCCGAAACGATATCCTTCCAATGAAATTTCCCATAGAACTTATCCACTTCTGGCAATGCCTCTCTTAAATCCTTAGCGTACCTTTCCGACAGGCAGCCCATGACAAGAAGTTTCTTAATCTTCCCCCTCTTTTTTGCATCAGCGAGTTGCAATATTGTATCAATAGACTCCTCCTTTGCATCGCCAATAAAGCCACAAGTATTGACAACTACCACATCACCACGCGGACGCACAGGATCGTGATGTACCTCGATTCCAGAAGCTTGAAGCTGAGCCATGAGCGACTCAGAATCGACTAAATTTTTGGAACACCCGAGAGATATTATATCAACCTTCACTATAGATTAATGCTTAAACAGTGAATCCACAAACTCCTCCTTAGAGAATAGTTGCAAATCTTCAATTCCCTCACCTATACCAATGTACTTAACAGGTATTGAAAACTGATCACTCACACCTATCACGACACCACCCTTTGCCGTACCGTCGAGTTTGGTTATAGCGAGAGCTGTCACTTGAGTAGCTTTAGTAAATTGTCGAGCCTGTTCGAAAGCATTTTGACCCGTTGAACCATCAAGGACAAGCAAGATTTCGTGTGGAGCAGATGGCACGACTTTCTGCATTACATTCTTTATCTTGGTCAACTCATTCATCAAATTGATTTTATTATGAAGACGACCAGCTGTATCAATTATGACAACATCAGCACCTTGAGCCTTAGCTGAAGAGAGAGTATCAAAAGCGACACTCGCGGGGTCGCTTCCCATCTGCTGCTTAACAATAGATACCCCGACACTGTCGGCCCAAACTGTGAGTTGCTCGATTGCTGCAGCCCTAAATGTATCAGCAGCACCAAGAACTACCCTCTTACCAGCTTTTTTAAACTGATATGCAAGCTTACCGATAGTTGTAGTCTTTCCTACACCATTAACACCAACTACCATGATGACATATGGATCTTCACTCTTAGGCAACTCCCAATCATCAACATCAGTTTTATTATTCTCAGATAACAATTTTGCGATTTCTTCTCTGAGAATTGTATCCAGCTCATCAGTCGTGCCATAAGCATCACGCTTTACACGCTCCTGAATACGCTCAATAATTTTCAGGGTCGTATCAACACCAACATCAGAAGTAATCAGGATCTCCTCCAGTTCGTCGAGAACAGAGTCATCCACCTTATGTTTAGCTGTCAGAATGCGACCAAGGCGCTGAAACAAACCTTGCTTCGTCTTCTCGAGTCCCTTATCAAGACTCTCTTTCTTTTCTCTGGTAAAGAGACCAAACAACCCCATATGCGTCATTAATGGTTAATACACTGCAAAATTAGTAATTATTGCTCAATTTATGAAAATGACATTCAAAATATTCGACGTGGCAACGCTATGACAACCACGCAAAAAATCGTTTTACTATTCCCTATTCATTAAAAAATATTATCTTTGCGTCGCATTTAGTTCGTTGTGAAACTGAAATGCAAAAAACTTAAAAAATGAGCGATAACAAGGATAACAAAGAGTACACAGGCGAAAACATTGTCGTACTTGAAGGCTTAGAGGCTGTGCGCAAGCGCCCTGCAATGTATATTGGTGACACTGGCGAAAAAGGTCTCCACCATCTTGTATATGAAGTTGTAGACAACTCAATAGACGAAGCACTTGCTGGCTTCTGCAACAAGATTGATGTAACCATCAACCCTGACAACTCAATCACTGTCAGAGATAACGGACGAGGTATACCTACTGACATACATCCAAAAGAGAAGCGTTCAGCTCTCGAAGTTGTCTTGACAGTCCTTCATGCAGGAGGAAAATTCGACAAGTCATCATACAAAGTCTCTGGCGGTCTGCACGGTGTCGGAGTCTCATGTGTAAATGCACTTTCAACGAGTCTGCATGTAGAGGTACATCGTGACGGACAGATATTCGAACAGGACTATAGCATTGGCAAACCTTTGAATCAGGTTCATGTTACGGGAACCACTCAGGACACAGGTACGATTGTAACCTTCAAACCTGACGGTTCTATCTTTACGACTACAACATATAGGTATGAGATTCTTGCTACACGACTCAGAGACTTAGCATACCTCAACCAAGGAATCGAGATTCAGCTTCACGACAAAAGAACAGTCGACAGCAATGGCAATGAGACGCCAGAGATGCACGACAAGTTCTACTCGGAAAAGGGTCTGTTGGAATTTGTCAAATTCATCAATGGAAGCAACACCCCACTCATTCCTGAGCCAATATATCTTAATGTTGACAAGGGAGAGATTCCTGTTGAAGTTGCATTCCTTTACAATCAATCATACACTGAGAAACTGCTATCATTCGTAAACAACATCAACACCCATGAAGGAGGTACCCATCTGACTGGATTCCGTCGTGGTCTGACAAAGACTCTCAGAGCATGGGGTGAGAATGCAGGAAAATTCAAGAATCTCAAAGATATAGAGATTACAGCTGAGGATTTCCGTGAGGGGCTCACAGCCGTTGTCTCAGTAAAAGTTATGGAGCCTCAGTTTGAGGGTCAGACGAAAACCAAACTGGGCAACCAAGAGGTTGACAAAGCCGTTTCTGACGCAGTCAGTGCTGTTGTTGAAGCCTACCTTGAAGAGCATCCAAAAGAGGCAAGTCTCATTGTCGACAAAATTATACTTGCCGCAACAGCACGCACCGCAGCACGAAAAGCGCGCGAACTTGTTCAGCGCAAGAATGTGATGCGTCTTGGTGGTCTGCCTGGCAAATTGGCTGACTGCTCCGATAAGGACCCTGCCAATTGCGAGCTGTTCCTCGTCGAGGGTGATTCGGCAGGAGGCTCGGCTAAACAAGGTCGAAATCGTTTATTCCAAGCCATACTACCTCTGAGAGGTAAGATTCTTAACGTCGAAAAGGCCCAGACTCACAAGGCATACGACTCAGAAGAGATTCGCAATATATATACAGCTCTTGGTGTCCGTACAATTCCAGGAGACATTGAAAATGACAAGAAGCTTGACATTTCCAATCTTCGATACGACAAGGTTATCATAATGACCGATGCCGATGTCGATGGTTCACACATTGCTACTCTCATATTGACATTCTTCTTCCGCTATATGAGGGAGTTAATTGATGGTGGACACGTATACATAGCAACACCACCACTCTACCTTTGCAAAAAGGGAAATGTCGAAGAGTATTGCTGGACAGAAGAGCAACGAATTGCATTTATACAAAAATATTCAGAGGGAAATGAAGTCGGCGTTCACGTACAGCGTTACAAAGGTCTTGGTGAAATGAACCCTGCTCAGTTGTATGACACGACAATGAATCCAAGCAAGCGAACACTGAGAAAAGTTCACATCGAAGATGCCGAGATTGCAGATCAGGTGTTCAGCATGCTAATGGGAGACGAAGTTGAACCTCGTCGTGACTTTATTGAAGCTAATGCTACATACGCTAATATTGACGCTTAATACGATGTTGCACCTTAATCTGGATAAATATCTTATTGCATGTCCCTTGATTGCATGCACTGTATTATCTTCTTGTAATCTTACAAAAGAAGAGACTCGTATTTATGCCAACGACCCTATGCTGATAACGATGGGCCGTACAATCTATACTGAGTGTGATAGTATTTTGAACTTCAATTTTCCAGGGAGTGCCATATATGCTAATTTCTCAGGAACAAAGGTTTCTATGCTGGCAAGACCAGGCTCTGGCTCTTTCATATACACATTGGACGGTCAAGAACCAAAGAGAGTCGAATTCGATGAAAACGTCAGAGAGATTATACTCGCTGATAGTCTTGAAGATAAGGAACATAGCATTGAGATAATGTATATTATTGAAGGCTATGAGCACAACCCTGGTTTTGCCGGATTACGGTTATCACCAGGAGCAAAACTGACGAAGAAGCATCAGCTTCCCGATTTTAAGATACTTTATATAGGCAACTCTATAACATGTGGTTATGGCATTGAAAGTGACAATCCTAACGAGGGTTTTTCGTATGCTACTGAGAATCATTACTCCACATACGCAGCCATTACCGCCCGTAATGTAAACGCCCAGTGGCACTCCATTTCGCGCTCAGGAATAGGAGTTTATCGCAATTATGGCGACAAGAGAGAGGGAAGCGAAGTGACAATGCCCATACAATTTGAAAGAACGCTTTTCGACAATCCTAATTACCAATGGAATCATTCTGACTATCAACCCGACTTGATATGCCTGAATCTCGGAACCAACGACACCAGCCTTGACAATTACGACGTAGACAAACTGCGTGATGCATATGTAAGTTTTGTTGGTACGCTTAGAGAAGAATATCCAAATTCAAAAATACTATTACTGACAGGGAGTATGATGAATGGGAAAGCACTTGACGATGCAAAAACATCGCTTGACTTCACATTGAACCATTATACCGAGAAAGGCGATTCCTTGATATATCGGTTTGACTTCTCTCCTCAAGGTGGAGACTTAGGCTATGGAGCAGACTGGCATCCTTCTAAGGCTCAGCACGCCCGCATGGCTGAAGAACTAACTGAATATATAAAGACAACAGTTATCAATTAGCTTATTTTTCCAAAGAATAGAGAAAAATCTTTAATAATGGTTTATTTGATTCCGACATTTTTAGGAGACAATTCATCAGCTGAGAAAACGATGCCTACGTATAACATTTCTGTCATACGTGGGATTCGTTATTTTTTGGTTGAAGACATCCGCACGGCACGTCGTCATCTGAAAAGAATGGATAATAATATAGATATCGACCAACTCGACATAAAGCAACTAAATAAAGAGACAAAGATTGAAGAGATAGCTGAGCTTCTATCTCCAGCAAAAAAAGGCGAGGACATGGGGATAATGAGCGAAGCTGGTTGTCCCGGAATTGCCGACCCTGGCGCTTTAGCTGTTGAAGTGGCTCACAAAATGGGCATACAAGTCGTTCCCCTTATTGGGCCCTCAAGTATACTCTTAGCGCTGATGGCATCGGGGATGAATGGCCAAAACTTTGCATTCATAGGATACCTTCCCGTAGAAAAAAATGAATTGGACAAATGTTTACGACGAATAGAAGAACGCTCTCTCAAAGAACACCAAACTCAACTATTCATCGAAACACCATACAGGAACGAACGATTGTTTTCAGACCTCATAAGAGTATTAAGGCCTCAGACTCGTCTCTGCATTGCTACCGATGTGGCCTGCGACACAGAGACTATCACAACATTAACCATAAACGAATGGAAAGAAAGAGGTATTCCAGATTTCAAAAAAAGACCAACCATATTTCTTTTTACAGCATAACTATTAATTAACTTACTAAAAAGCTATCATTATGAGAAAATCATTATTGTCTATCTCATTCACATTTTCACTTCTACTATCTCTTCTGACAGGATGTGGCGACAATGTGGTTCAAGTAAATCCTCTCGTAGAGAGTTTTACGGATGGTTTCATATCACGAACGGGGTCAGTAGTTGTGACCCTTACTAAAGAAATGAGTCAGGAGACTCTAAACAAGCCTGCAGAAGACTACATTAGCATCTCCCCTGCAGTTGCATCAATGGAGGCAATATGGAGAGATTCGAAAACTCTTGTTTTGGCACAGAAGGGCAAACTCGGAATTGACGAGACCTACACAGTCAAAGTTAAGACGTCCAAACTCGATTCTGAGATTGATGACGACTTTGAATTCATGGTTAAGACACTTCCTTTAAGTATTAGCAAGCAATCAGAGTCGATGAGTGTCAATGATGATGGTTCATTCAATTTTGACATCGTATTGGTGACGCCCGACATTACTGAGGAGAACGAGATATGGAACAATGTCAATATTTCTGCTGACATCAATAAGAGCCATAGCTCCGCTGATAATAAACGCACTCATACGTTATCTCTTAAAGATATAAAAGCAGGCACACCTGACATTACTATTTCGACCAAGAATGCTACAATATGCACATTGTCAGTTCCTAAGCATGACACATTTGAAGTCTTATCATACAAATATATCTCAGGAACAGAAAAATGTTTAGAGGTAACACTTACAAATAATCTTGATACAAAACAGAGTCTGAAAGGTCTTGTCAGTATTAAAGAGCAGTACGCCGGCAACGACGCTTCTGTTCGTATCGACATTTACGAAGGAAACAGACTTCGTATATACCCTACACTCAACAAACAAGGTCGACAATCTTTAAGTGTAATAATTGATAGCTCTCTGAAGAACAAGAAAGGCGAAAAGTTAGGTAAAGACTATAAATTCACAATAGATATCGACTCTGAGCTTCCGAACGTTGACTTCATAGGCAATGGTGTCATAGTGCCATTCACGGAGAGTGTTGTTGTTCCCTTTAAGGCTACAGGTGTCAGGGGTGTAGTTTGTGAGGTTCTCAAACTCTACGCCGACAATATGTCATTTTTCCTTGCAGACTACTCAATGAACGAGTCTTACGGCTTCAGTTCCGTAGCACGCCACATTGCATATAAAACTATCAATCTTGAACAACAAGGACGCGACTTAAGCACTTGGAACACGTATGGCATAGATTTATCGGATTTGATTAAGGTAGAACCTGGTGCGCTCTACTCAATCCGAATGCATATTGTCCCTGAATTGTCGGAATATGAAATTGATGGCGTTCAGAAGATGAGCGTTACTGAATATTCTGCGAACGATGGTTTGCGTCTGCGTGAGTTACAAGAGAATGACGACAATGGTTGTTACCTTAGCAGCATGAACTTTGGCTGGGCTTACTACGATGAAGAGAATGATGAGTGGTATCACTCATATGATTGTCAGGATGCATCCAAAAAGATATACTATACAGATCGCTATGCAACACGCAACGTCATAGCATCCAATATAGGTCTAACGTCATACACCAATGGAGAAGGCAAACTGATTGTTGTAGCTAATGACCTCAACACTTCATCTCCAATGAAAGGCGTTGAGATTATAGGATACAACAAACAGCATCGTATCGTTGCGAAAGCCACGACTGATGGCAATGGAACAGCCAGTATGGAGTCAACAGAAGGAGAAGGAAACATCCGAATAGTTGTTGCAAAATCTGGTGAAAGTGCTTCATATCTCAAAACCGACGACTACTCATCGCTTTCAACAAGTCTCTTCGAAGTTGATGGTGCAGTTGTTCAAAAAGGCATTAAAGGATTTATCTATGGCGAGCGTGGTGTCTGGCGACCAGGCGACACACTGCATATAGCATTTATGATGTCAGACATTGAGAAACGTCTTCCAGAGAACCATCCTGTAACCCTACATCTTCAGAATCCGAGTGGACAGACTGTATACGAAAAGACGGTATCATCAAAAGATCGGCAGGGCTCAGCAGCGGGACTCTTCCTCTTTCACATACCAACCGACGTAGAAGCTCCAACAGGATTATGGGATGTCAACATAAATGTTGGAGGCACATCATTCAGCAAGAATCTACGCATTGAAACGGTAAAACCAAACCGTCTGAAAATTGATTTCTCTCTTCCTTCGGTGATACACCTAAGCGACAATAGAGATATCAACATTCACACTGAATGGCAGACTGGAGCCACATCAAGCAATTTGAAATATAGGGTCAGTGCTGACTATAAGGAGGTTAGCACAAATTTCAACGATTATAAAGACTACACATTCGATGTAAAGGCTGGATCTGAGACAGACCAAGACAACACAATAGCTCAGGGCACAACAGACAACGATGGCGATGCAGTCGTTATAATACCTATGCCATCAACCAATGGACAAAAGAGCGGTTCCATACGTGCGACATACACCACGACCGTGTATGAGCCATCAGGGGAGACAAGTATCGACGTTTCGCAGGCAACGCTCTTAAACTATAAGAGTTATGTTGGTGTTAAAGCTCCAAAGCCAGCAGACAACTACACTTATCTTGCGACAGGCAAAAAGCACACATTTAATGTCGTATCGCTTCTTGACAATGGAACAGTTGCGCCAAAAAAGAGAATCGAGATAAAAGTCTACAAGACTGAATGGTCATGGTGGTGGTATTCATCAGGCGACATTGCTCAATACGCTAACAATTCGTATCACACTCCTATCAGCAAGATGTACCTGAATACAGACGGAAGTGGGAAGGCAACTTTTGATTTGGAATTCTCTGACAATGAATGGGGTCGATATATCATCATTGCGACAGATGCAGAATCTCACCATCAATCAGCAATACAGGCGTATTTTGACTGGGAGTATCTGGGTGCTCCTCGCGATAGTAATGGAGGTTCTTCTGCAACAACTCTCTTTTTCAACACAAACAAGAAGAGCTACGAACCAGGAGATAACATTGTTGTATCATTCCCTTCATCCGTAGGAGCACATGCTATAATAACCATTATGAATGGCGCCAAAGTTATTGATATCAAGTGCGTTGAATGTAATGGCAGTCGCACAGAGACATCATTTGAAGCTACGGAAGATATGATGCCTAACTCATACATAGGTATCTCACTTATACAACCTCATGGTGCAACACTCAACGACAACCCTATACGAAAGTATGGTATCGTCAATGTAGATGTATCTTCAGATATGACACGACTCACTCCTGAGATAGACATGGATGATGAGATTGAGCCAATGCAGGAGTTTACCATCAAGGTAAAGGAGAAGAAAGGTAAATCTATGACCTACACATTGGCATATGTTGATGAGGGACTTCTTGATCTGACACATTTCAAGACACCTGAGCCCTGGCCATCGTTCTATGCGAAGGAGGCTCTTGGCGTTCGAATGTGGGATATATACGACTATGTCGTAGGAGCTTTTGGAGGAACAATTGAACAGATGTTTAGTATAGGAGGCGATGGATTCGTAAACCCTAACTCCAGCACAAACCTCAATAGGTTTACTCCTGTTGTATACTGCGAAGGTCCTTTCGAACTTGCTGCGGGCAAGACCGCAACACACAAGAGGAGAATGCCTAACTACACTGGTCGTATACGTACGATGGTAGTTGCTACTGATGGTGGTGTCGCATTCGGTCAGGCTGAGAAGTCTACGAAAGTCCTTAAATCAGTCATGATTCTTGCTACAATGCCTCGCAACATCTCTCCAAAAGATGAGATAGACTTGCCAGTAACTGTTTTCTCAATGAAAGATAATGTAGGCGACATAAAAGTCACTCTGTCAACAGGCAATGAACTTGAAATCGTTGGGGATGCAAGCAAGACAATCCAGAGCCGAAAATCAGGTGACCAAACAATTACCTTCAGAGTCAAGCTGAAAGATAATGTTTCGGCAAACATCAACAAAGTGAATATCAAGGTAAATGCTTCTGCAAGTTCAGATAAAGCTGCGTACGAAACAGACCTCGCTATTCGTCATATTGTGAACACTATCAGCACGACAGAGACTGCAGAGATAAAGGCAGGTGACAGTTGGAAAAAATCGATAGCCATTGAAGGAATTGATGGTACCCGCCAGCTAAATGTAGAACTTTCAGCTCTCGAACCAGTCAATATCCAGAGTCGCTCTAAAGAGCTCATTGCCTACCCTCATGGCTGCGTGGAGCAGACTACATCTAAGATTCTTAGTCAACTGTACCTCGGACAGTATTGCGAACTCAGCACAAAGGAGTCTGATGAAGTGCAGCAGAATATCGAGAATGGTATCAAGCGTCTTCTTCAGTTCAGAACTACAAGTGGAGGACTGGCATACTGGCCTGGCAATAAAGATCCTCACGATTGGGGTTCAACATATGCTCTGCACACTCTTTACCTCGCTGAGAAAGCGGGATACTCAGTTCCTTCATATCAGATGAACACGTTGACTTCATTCGTGAAGAAGAGTGCAAGCTCATGGAGATACGAAACGCGCTATGACAACAATGTCGACCATACTGCAGAGACTCAGGCATACCGACTATACGTCCTTGCCCTCATGGGCAAAGCGGACGTAAGCGCGATGAACCGTCTTAAAGAGAAAGGTAACAACATCAGCATAACAGCACGTCACCTCTTGTCAAGTGCCTACTCATTGAACAGAACAACCAATGTAGCTAAGGCTATTTACGCCATCACAACGAATATATCGGAACCAGAAAGTAGCAACTATTGGACCTTCAGTTCTTCGCTGCGTGCTAAATCAATAAACCTGATTACGCTGACGGATATGAATATGCAGGCTGAAGCTCTGAATGTACGCAGAGAGATATGTAAATCACTTACATCTAATAAATATCTCTCAACTCAAGAGACCGCCTTTGCCATTATGGCTGTTGCGCAACACGATAAAAACAACTCTGTTGCTGATGATATTCGTGCTTCAATCGACTTCGAAGGTCAAAAGACAATAGTAGTCAACACGACACGTTCTGCATACACAGCTACTACAAAACCAACGAAGGCGACGTCTGAAGTAAAAATCAAGAACGAAAGCAAGGGTAAGTTGTATGCAACAGTAAGCACATCATCGGATGTACTTCAAGGCAACATTGAAGCAGCTTCAAATAAGATTAGTCAACAAATTAGTTATTTTACATCTGATGGTCGTTCTGTAGAACTCAGCGAGCTACGTCAAGGCGACAATTTCAAGGCCATTGTGAAGATTTCAAATATATCGACCGATAATATACATAATTTAGCAACAAGTTTCCTTCTTCCCTCTGGTTGGGAGGTTGCTGACACTCGTTTTGCTAAAGACGAAGCGAACTACAGTAGCGAAGGTGGCGTTTCATATCGTGACATCCGCGACGACCGCGTATTGTGCTACATCGACAATCTTTCTTCTGGTCGATCTGTCTCGTTCAGCGTAAACATTTCCGCTACATATAATGGTATATTCTATATGCCATCAATCGAGACTAAAGCAATGTATGATGCATCTGTTTACGCTCGTTCAGCCAGCGGAATAACCGAGACCAAATAGTAAGAATTATATTGTGATAAGACTATTCTCACTTATACTATTCGTTGTGCTTTTTCCTTCATACGGAGGAATGGCACAGCGAATTGTTAGTTTAGTGCCATCTGTCACCCACACATTAATACAAATCGGAGCAGAGGAGAATATTGTCGGACGAACCAGCTATTGTCCTGAAGTGCCAGGTGCATTAATTGTTGGGGATGTCATATCGACAAACATCGAAAGCATTATATCGCTGCAACCAGATGTTGTGTTCACTATGTCGTTTACCAAACAATCTGCTATTGAGAAATTAAAATCTCTTGGCATCCATGTCGTTTCAATGGAAACACCCCGTAGTTTCAATGAGATGTGCGAACAGACAATCAACATAGCACAAGAAATACAAAGAACTGATTATGCAAAAAAATATGTATTAAGAGAGCAATTGTTTGTCAAAGACCTTGAAAAGAAATACCTCTCCCAAAGAAATGATTTCAAAGCTTTTTTCCAGATTGGGAGCAATCCGCTTTTTGGTGTAGACATAAATAGCTATATGGACGAATATATGAGCCGTTTAGGTTTATGCAATATTATTGACAGCCAAAACGGACAGTGTAGCAGAGAATTTGTTGTACTATCAAAGCCTCAATACATATTTATAAGCGATATGGGAAGTACTGGCATGGCACAAAAAGAGAAAGCTATCTGGGAAAAACTATTACCTCAATGCAGATTGATAATGGTCGACTCCAACAAGTCTTGTTGTCCGACACCTCAGTTTTTCAGAGAGACACTTGAATACTTATTCAAAGCGATTGAACAATGAGGATGTCGAGGATAATCATATTATCGTTCATGCTATGCCTGCTGATTGGCATAACACTAATCTCTCTTTGCATAGGCGAGAATGGGATTGACATCTCGTACTTAAGGAGCATAGCCGATAGCTCTTATGATGAAACTCAACACCTTATTATAACTCAGTTACGACTTCCCAGAACACTTCTTGCGCTTTCCGTAGGAGGACTTCTCGGTTTTTCCGGCATTGTATTGCAGACATTATTCAGAAATCCACTGGTTGAGCCTTATACTTTAGGTATATCAGGAGGATCACTACTTGGAGTGGCACTTTGCATATCTTTAGAACTGACACAAGTGTTTGGTGTTTTCTCAACTATGCTCTTCGCCATAATAGGTGCAATCACAACAGTATTTATAGTTCTATCGACTATATCCCGACACAAGTCCGACACATATAGTATGTTGTTGACAGGCATCATGATAAGCATCTCTTCGGGTGCGTTTACTACTCTTCTGATAAGCATTTCAACACGTGAGCAGATGACATGTATAATAAGCTGGAGCATAGGTAGTCTTGAATCGACAATGCCATGGCAGTCTATAGCTGGATGCATCATCACGACATTGCTATTTATCGTCTCTCCCCTATTAGGAAACACCATGAATGGATTGCTTCTCGGTAGAAACATGGCGCACTTTCTTGGAATAAACGTCAGAGTTGCTATTCCATTCTTATTCGTTATATCGTCCATTGCCACAGCCTTCTGCGTATCCATCGTTGGTATGATTGCATTTATAGGTATGATTGTTCCCCATATAATTCGTACAACGATAGGTTCAGACCAACGCATCGCCCTTCCAGCTGGAATAATGACAGGAGCTTTAGTCTTGCTCTCGTGCGACATAATAGCCCGACATATAATATATCCTCGCGAACTTCCCGTAGGCGTAGTAACAGGTATTATAGGCGGAGTCATATTTATCTGGATTAATCACAAGCAACGTCACTCGGCATGAAGAACATCCATATACATATTGAGTCGGCTGGATACAACAAAATGAAAAATGTACTGAGTGACATCAATCTAACCATACCCGGTGCCGCTATGACTGCACTTCTCGGTCCAAATGGGGCAGGAAAGACAACTATGCTTCATTCGATAGGAGGATTGATTCCAGAGCACTTCAAGGGGAAGATTGACTTCGGCAATGATATTGACAAAGTGCAGATTGCCATGGTAGAACAAAGCACGTCATCACTACCTATGAGCGTCTATGAATATGTCATGACCGGTCGCATTGCCCACAGAGGATTATTTGATGTGTTAGACAGTAAAAAGGACCTACATGTTGCAGAACAGGCCATGAGGGAGGTCGACATACTACATCTCGCCAATAGAAAGATGGGGCATCTCAGCAGTGGAGAACGACAACTATGTTCAATAGCACGAGCTATGACACAGGAACCCGACATCATGCTACTTGATGAACCAATATCCAACCTCGACATTAAGAACCAGGAGCAGATAATGCATTTGCTTAAAGATATTATTGTCAGACATACGACAACAATTGTTATCGTGATACATGACATCAATATTGCCTCCAGGTATGCCGATAACATAGTCATCCTGAATGATGGCAGAGTATTGACAGATGGTCCGACAGAAGAGAGCCTATCGGAAGATATATTGAGTCGCGCATATGGTGTACAACTACAAAGAATAGACCTTCCATTGACAAAGCCTCATATATTCATTCCAAAATGAGAAAAAGTAAGTCGAAAGATTTGCATATAAAGCAATAAGATAATAAATTTGCACGCTGAAAAAGGAAAATACTATCTAAAGATGTCAAATAAAGAAACAAAAGAGGAAAAACAGGCTGAAAAGAATCTTCAGGATGTTGAGGTTGCGCTCAACCGCGCAGAGCAATTTATCGAGAACAACCAGAAGCCTATTATGATTGGTGCATTGGCAGCAATTGCCATTGTCGCAATCGTTTGGTTATATAATTCAGTATATCGTGAGCCTTTAATGAAGGAAGCTCAGGTCAACATATTCAATGCTCAGTACTATTTTGAGGTAGACAGTTTCAAGACTGCGCTCAATGGCGATGGCATGAATTCTGGATTCCTTGCCATTATTGACGAGTATGGTTCAACACCAGCCGGCAAACTTGCAAAGTACTATGCAGGCATCTGCTATCTTAACCTTGGTGAGTTTGAGAATGCTAAAGAGCAGTTCTCATCATTTTCAAGTGACGATGACGCCCTCAACACCTTTGCAAAGGGTTTGATTGGCGATGCTGAATTAGAGTTGGGTAATACAGATGCAGCAATCTCAGCTTACAAGAAAGCAGCTAACGCTGACAACAAGATTGCTTCGCCTATTTTCCTGAAAAAACTCGGCGACCTCTATCGTGCAAATGGTCAGAAGACAGAGGCTAAAGAGTGCTATCAGAAGATTAAGGATAACTACTCACGTAGTTCTGCAGCACAATCTATTGACAAGTCAATAGCAACAGTTGAATAACTTACATTAAAACATATAATCGCGGGACGTTAGCATTGCCAACTTCCTGCGATTTTTTATATATTAAATATGGCAACAGCACTTCATAATCTATCCAACTACGACGCCAACAAGGTACCATCAGCCGCAGATATGCATTTTGGCATAGTCGTATCCGAATGGAACGAAAATATAACAGGCGAACTTCTCAAAGGGGCAACCTCAGCCCTAATAGAGAACGGAGCCAAAGAGGAGAACATATTCATAGAGTGGGTTCCAGGAAGTTTCGAGTTGACAAGCGGAGCTAAATGGATGGCAGATAACATAAAAAATCTCAATGCAGTCATCTGTCTCGGCTGTGTCATTCGTGGCGATACACCCCATTTCGATTACGTATGTCAAGGCACCACACAGGGCATTGTCGACCTTAACCTGAGATATGACCAGTCGTTTATCTTTGGGTTACTAACAACCGACAACCTTCAACAAGCTGAAGACAGATGCGGAGGCAAGCATGGTAATAAGGGTACTGAATGTGCTATCACCGCAATCAAAATGGTCGCCATGCACAATCGACTCAAGGGAATGATACAATAGAGAGTGGTGTCTCCCATAAAACATTTATCTCAAAATTTGTTTATCTTTGCATATCCGAACAATTTTCGGATACGCAAATAATAGATTTAGAAATAAACTACACATACAAGTGCACAGAATAGGTTTAGATGTCGGTTCAACAACCGCGAAGATAGTAGTGTTGGCTGAAGATGGTCAGTTGGAGTATGCCCAATACGAAAGGCATCAGGCTAACCCAGCAGCAGTCATCAAGTTATTTCTGAATGCCATAAAAGAGAAACTAAGTAATGACGAGTTCACCTTCTCCGTAACTGGCAGTGTTGGTTTGGGATTAGCTGAAAGATGCAATCTTCATTTTGTACAAGAGGTAGTTGCTGCAACTGAGTTCACTAAGAAACTTCATCCAGACGTCACAACAATCATCGATATTGGTGGCGAGGATGCAAAGATAGTATATCTCAATGGCGGACAGGTCACAGATTTGCGCATGAATGGCAACTGCGCTGGTGGCACAGGTGCTTTCATTGATCAAATGGCCCTATGCTTAGGTGTTGAGGTGAGTCAGATGGATCAACTGGCAAGCAATGCCAAGATAATATACCCGATTGCATCGCGTTGTGGTGTTTTTTCTAAGACCGATATTCAAAACCTTATAGCGCGCAATGCAACAAAAGAGGATATCGCAGCAAGCATATTCAGAGCAGTCGCTGTTCAGACTGCCAGTGCTCTCAGTCACGGATGCGAAGTAAAGCCCGTTGTTATGATGTGTGGAGGTCCTCTGACTTTTCTTCCATCACTCCGCAAGGCTATAGCAAATTATTTTCACCTCAACATTGATAGCGACATCCTGAAACTCGAGCATGCTAACTATGTTCCAGCATGGGGTACTGCTATAACCTATGACGACTCAAAACGATACACAGTTGAGAGTCTGACCAAGATTCTCGATGGCACTGTCATTGAACGGGATGCACGAGGAGTGGAAAAAAGCAAGTACGTCTATACCGTACAGATGCCCCCTGTGTTTGCTGACAATGATGCATACTCATCCTGGAAAGAAGATAAATCCAAAAGCGACATTCAGTTTGGCTCAATATCAGACCTCAATGGAGCTCCTGCATATCTTGGTATTGATTCAGGCTCAACAACAACAAAGATTGTTTTAACCGACGCTAACGGCAAGATATTATTCCGCCACTACGCACACAACGGAGGCAATCCAGTCGAAGCAGTCACCTTCGGTTTGAACAAGCTCAAGAAAGAGGCAGACGAACTGGGCATAACAATAAACATAGCTGCAGGTTGTTCTACGGGCTATGGAGAAGACCTGATTAAAGCTGCTTTCTCTCTGAACTATGGTATGATTGAGACTATGGCTCATTACGTGGCAGCACAAGACATATGTCCGAATGTCTCTTTCATTCTCGATATTGGAGGTCAGGATATGAAGGCCATATACGTTGAGAATGGCATCCTGACCCGTATGGAGATTAACGAAGCCTGCTCATCTGGTTGTGGCTCATTCATTGAGACATTTGCTCAGACGCTCGGATGCGAAATATCTGAGTTCGTACAGGAGGCTTGCAAGAGCTTGACACCATGTGACCTTGGAACACGATGCACAGTTTTCATGAACTCAAAGGTCAAACAGGTGCTCCGTGAGGGATACTCACTTAGTGACATTTCAGCTGGTCTCGCCTACTCAGTTGTCAAAAACTGTTTGTTTAAAGTCTTGAAGATTAAGAATTACGACGAGCTTGGCGACAATATAGTACTTCAGGGCGGCACAATGCGCAACGATGCTATAGTGAAGGCCTTTGAAAACCTTACCAATCGCAAGGTATACCGCAATAATATCCCAGAATTAATGGGTGCATATGGTTGCGCATTGTATGCACAACGACAATCCACAAAAAAGAGCGTTGAGAGTAGACAATTGGATAGTATAATGCAAGCTGCCAATTACACACTCGACTCACTACAATGTAAAGGATGTGAAAATCAATGTCAGATAACGCGTTATAAATTCCAGACTGGTCAAACATTCTACTCCGGCAATAAGTGTGAAAAGATTTTCACCAACGGAGCAAATGCTCAATACACAGGTGTCAATATGAGTGATTTCAAGTATAATTCTCTCTTTAAGAATGAGGGCGAGAAGAAGTCATTCAGCAAACCGCATGTTGTCATAGGCATTCCACAAGTCCTTAATATGTTTGAAGAGTATCCATTCTGGAAAACCCTATTTGAGGCATGTGGTATTGAGATTGTTCTAAGTTCGACATCCACATATCAGAACTACGAAAAAGGTGTTCACTCCGTCATGTCGGATAATATCTGTTTCCCTGCGAAACTGGTACACAGCCACATATACGAGCTTGCCAAGGCAGGAGTTGACCGCATATTCTTCCCTCGAGTTGTTTACGAGAGAGTAGAGGACCAAAACGCATACAACTCATTCAACTGCCCTATCATAATCGGTTATCCCGATGTTGTTGATAGTGCAATCGACGTTGATGTACCTGTCGACTCTCCTATTATAGCCTTCAAGAATAACAAGTTGCTATTAAAGCAAGTTGTGGACTACATGAAGACATTAGGAGTAAAGAAGAAGGTTGCACAGGATGCGCTTGTCCTTGCCATGCGAAAGTGGGACAAGTGGGGCGAGACCTTGAGAGCCCGTAATACTGAGATATATAACGCTGCCCGCAAGGAGGGTCGCATGACAATTCTTCTTGCAGGCCGTCCATATCATACTGACCCCCTTGTTCAGCATAACATTTCCGATATGATTGCCAAAATGGGGGTTGATGTCATCACTGAAGAGATTGCAAGGGGCGGGGCTGTGCACCTTGATTCAGAAACCCCTGAGGCCTTTCATATCAGACAGTGGTCGTATGTCAATCGTATCCTGAACAGTGCACAGTGGGTTGCCGAACAAGACAACAATATCCATTTCGTCGAGATGACATCATTCGGTTGTGGTCCAGATGCATTCCTGACAGATGAAGTAAGAAGCATATTAGGGCGTCATGGCAAGAGCCTCACACTCCTGAAAATTGATGACGTTAACAATATTGGTTCGCTCAAACTACGTGTTCGCTCGCTCATAGAGAGTTTGAAATATGACGATGAGAAACTGATAAAAACAGAGATTAAGCCTTTCGTTAAGCCTCAGAGTTTTGAAGAGGGAGACAAAGAGAACTATACGATTCTGGCACCATTCTTCACTGAGTATATGTCGCCACTACTCCCATCAGCATTTAAAGCGATTGGCTATAACCTGGTTGCTCTTCCAATGGGAGATGCTGAGAGTAATGAATTAGGACTTAAATACTCCAATAACGAAGTATGCTACCCAGCTACCATCATTGTAGGTGACTTTATTAAAGCATTACAAAGTGGCAAGTACGACCTCAACAAAACCGCTGTTACAATCACTCAGCTTGGACAGTGTAGGGCTACGAACTACCCTGCACTCATCAAGAAGGCTCTTCAAGATGCAGGTATGTCACAAGTCCCCGTTATATCACTTGCAGGCCTTGACAAGACAGAGAATCCTGGTTTCCATCTCGACTTTAAGATTGCAGGACCTATAGTATTGAATTCTTTGCTATATGGCGACTGGATTTCAATAATGTACCATGCAATAGCTGTCCGAGAGAAGCAAAAAGGCGAAGCTAAACGTCTACGCGAGAAATATCTTGACCTTGCTAAACCATACATCGAATCGCAACACTCCAAACAGTTGATAGGCTTGCTTTCACAAGCAGCCGAAGAGTTCAACAGCATTGAGGTAGACGACAAAGTATATCCAAAAGCAGGTATTGCAGGAGAGATATTCCTCAAGTTTAATCCTTTCAGTCACAAGCATGTATCAGATTGGCTGATGGATCATGGAGTCGAAGTATGTCCTCCTACATTCCATAACTTCTTCCTGAAGATTCTTGTTAATGTAGAGTTCAATCGTAAAAACAAGCTCACAGATCCTAAGATGCCAGCATGGATGATGGACCTCATATACAAACTCATATATAAAAGAGTTCATCAGTTCGAAAAGGCTGCAAGCAGATTCAGGTATTACGAGCCAGAACCTGACATCCGCACAATAAGCAAATGGGCAGAGGAGGTTCTTTGCCTCTCCGTTCAGAGTGGAGAGGGATGGTTACTTCCAGCTGAGACAATTGCATATATGAAACAGGGTTGCAATAACGTTGTGAGCCTACAACCATTCGGCTGTATAGCCAACCATATAGCAGCACGAGGCATTGAGAAAAAGATTAAATCCCTCTACCCTCAGCTCAATATGCTTGCTCTCGATTTCGATGGAGGCGTTTCTGAAGCTAATATTGCAAACAGATTACTCTTATTTATCAGCAATATGAAGTAACCTTTTTTGAAAATTTGAGTATTAGTATAAGAAATTATCGTACATTTGCAAAAAGCAAGATTTATGAGACGAACAACATTTATATCCGCTATAGTTGCCTTTGTACTCTTGACACTTTCTGTTAGGACAAACGCGCAGGCTGACGTTTTGGAAAATAGCGCTTTAAGCTATTTCTCTAATCCGTTCATACCTACCAACAGGCCGTTCAAAGCCATCCTTACAGGCGACGAGACAACGGAATTTAGGACAACACTATTTTCTGGCACTACATATCGTATCGCCGTGGGGAATAAAGGAGAAGATGCTGAGCAACACGTAATTTTCAATGTTTACGATGGCAACCGCAATCTGCTCTTCTCAAATCATGACTACAACAATGCTCCATATTGGGACTTCACAGTCGAAGGTTATATGGATTGCATCATAGAGGCAAAACTTGATGAGAGTATCACCTCTTCAGGATTCGTTGTTTTAATGACAGGTTTCCAACTCAATAGTGACGAATTTAAATAAAACGCCACTATAACTAAAAATAAAAACTACCACCTCAAGTGGTAGTTTTTTTATTTTCAAGAACGAGGATGTTTCTTTATGCTATCTTCAAGATACTTGTGGTCCAAATGAGTATATATTTCGGTCGTTATAATACTCTCATGCCCCAGCATCTCCTGAACTGCGCGAACATTAGCACCACCCGCAATCAGATGAGTTGCAAAAGAATGTCGGAAAGTATGAGGACTAACAACAATATCAAGACCCGCATCCTTCACGGCCTTCTTAATAATGTAAAATACCATAACCCTCGACAGATGCTCCCCTCTCTTATTCAGAAAAACAATATCCGAATCAGTTGGATTCACAGGTACAAGATTTCTGCAACCCTCAATATACCTAAGTAATGCCTCACTTACTTTTTGGTTCATAGGCACTAACCGCTCCTTGCGTCCCTTACCCTCAACACGAATATAGTTGTTCTCAAAAGATATATTTGAAATTTTAAGCTCTACAAGTTCTGAAACACGCAAGCCACAACTATAGAGCGTCACAAGAATAGCCCTGTTGCGCTGACCATCCTGCCGACTATCATCTACCGCATTTATAACATCAACAACCTGTTCCAGGCTCAATACACTTGGTAACTTTCTGCCAACACGAGGAACATCCAACAATGCTGTAGGTTCCTTCTCAATCCTCTCCTCAATCAGAAGAGACTTGAAGAATTGTTTTATACCACTAATTATGCGAGCCTGAGTTCTTGCACTGATGCCATTCTCTGCAAGCCATTGAAGGAAATCTCTTAATTGCTGAACATCCACACATTCTGCAGATATATCATATCCTCCACCCTTAAGAAAGAGAAATAACTTCTGTAAATCTGTAATATATGCTTGAATTGAATTCTTAGACAAACCTTTCTGCAATTTCAGATATGCCTCAAAATCCTCAAAATCTTTATCCCAATTCATCTTTGTAGATCTAACATAGAACGACAACAAAGTTAGTGCATTTTGAGAGAGATGGTAAAAATTTATCATAATTTTTGAGCACAGGATGTATGACACTTTTTTTTAAAAAACAATAGGTCAAGAGTTTTTTTGACACATATTTTTTACCTTACTTTGCAGTCGTTAAATAATGCGGACAATTAATCAACCATCAAAACAAAATATCTACGATGTCTAATGCGGCAGAAGAAATATGGGATAAATGCTTGAAAATAATCAAGAAGTATGCGCAGACATCGGCATATGAGAGTTGGTTCAAGCCTCTACAAGCTGTTAATTTCGAGGACAGTACTCTGTACCTGAGAGTTCCAAGTCAGTATTTCATTGAGACACTCGAGGGTCAACACAAGGGTATACTTCAAGAAGCTGTTCAGTCCGTCATCGGAAGCAATGCAAAAGTTGTCTATAAGTACTACATGCTCGAAGCTGAGACTATAGAGCAGAGCAACTTAGAGACAAACCGACTCCCTATAAATGGTTATAATGTCAAGGAAGAACTGACATTTGACCCGTTCAAGCAACGACGTATTAACGTTGCTCCCCAGCTGAACGAGAACTACACATTTGACAATTACGTTCCTGGCGAGTGCAACAAAATGGCACGGGCACTTGCAATTGAAGTTGCCAATAAGCCTGGTTTGACGCCATTCAACCCACTATATATATATGGAGCAAGCGGAGTTGGCAAGACTCACCTAATTCAGGCTATCGGTCTTGAAATATGTAAACGCGACTCAGAACTATGCGTCATATACTTAGCCGCCAGCAATTTCATGCGGCAGATGATGCAAGCAGCCAAAGATGGTAAGACATACGAGTTTATCGAATTTTACCAAGGAGTTGACATACTTATAATTGACGACATCCAAGAGATAGCAGGTAAAACTGGCACAGAGAACGCATTCTTCCAGATATTCAACCACCTGAAGGAACACAACAAACAGATAGTCATTGCTTCCGACAAAAAACCTCATGAGATTATTGGCATGGAAGACCGACTTCTGTCACGTCTCAAATCAGGAATTGTCGAAGAGATAACTCGTCCCGACTTCGAGACCAGAACCAGAATAATCAAGGCTAAGATATCGCATATTGGCATTCAACTTTCAAACGAAATCATCAGCTATTTGGCAGATAATCTGCACAATAATGTACGCGAACTTGAAGGCTCAATATCTTCATTAATGGCGAGAGCAACTGTGATGCATTGCGACATCACAATGAGCGTTGCAAAAGCAGTTGTGGAGAATATGATTAACACACCTTCGAGAGAAGTTTCCATCGATCAGATAATTGACACCGTATGTGCATTCTATAAGGTGGACTCATCCGACCTTCGCAAAAAATCACGAAAACAAGAGTTTGTATGGCCCCGTCAAGTGTGTATGTACCTCGCAAAAAATATGACAAATGCGAGTCTGGCAACCATTGGTCTTAACATTGCAAACCGCAACCACTCTACTGTACTCTATGCCTTAAAAACTGTGCAAGACAGAATATCCGTCGACAAAGAGGTGGAAAAGGAGATTAAACAGATAGAGTCTAAGGTGAGGAATTGTTAAATATATTTAAATCAATCTATTTAATTTTCTTACCAACCATCTTAGAGGTTCAAAATGAGTAATTTTGCACTCGATTTCAATCAATATAATGTCTAACGACTAATTAAGTAATTTTTTAATTAATGAGTAATTTTGTAGAAGGCGTTGAAGGTTTCGACTGGGAAACGCTCGAAAGTGGTGTAACCACATCAGCATCTCGTGAGCAGCTCACAGAGATGTACGACAAGACCCTCTCTGCTATAGCAGAAAACGAAGTAACAAAGGGTACTGTCATCTCAATCAACAAACGCGAGGTCGTTGTGAACGTAGGTTCAAAGTCTGACGGCATCGTTTCTCGTAGCGAATTCCGCTACAATCCAGACCTCAAAGTAGGTGACGAAGTAGAAGTTTACATTGAAAATCGTGAGGACAAGAAGGGACAGCTCGTCCTCTCACACAAGAAGGCTCGCGCAATGCGTTCATGGGATTGTGTCAATGAAGCTCTCGAGAAAGACGAAATCATCAAGGGTTATATCAAGTGTCGCACTAAGGGCGGTATGATTGTTGATGTATTCGGCATCGAGGCATTCCTCCCAGGTTCACAGATTGACGTTAAGCCTATCCGCGACTACGACATCTTTGTTGGCAAAACAATGGAATTCAAAATCGTTAAAATCAATAGCGAATTCCGCAATGTTGTCGTTTCTCATAAAGCTCTCATCGAGGCTGAACTCGAGCAACAGAAGAAGGATATCATATCTAAGCTCGAGAAGGGTCAGGTACTTGAAGGAACAGTTAAGAACATCACATCATACGGAGTATTCGTTGACCTCGGTGGCGTAGATGGTCTTATCCATATCACAGACCTCTCATGGGGCCGTGTTTCTCACCCAGAAGAGATTGTACAACTCGACCAGAAGATCAATGTTGTTATACTTGACTTTGATGACGAGAAGAAGCGTATAGCACTCGGTCTCAAGCAGCTTACTCCTCATCCTTGGGATGCTCTCAGCCAGGAACTTAAGGTTGGCGACAAGGTTTCAGGAAAGGTTGTTGTAATGGCTGATTACGGAGCATTCGTTGAAATCGCTCCAGGCGTTGAGGGTCTCATCCATGTCTCTGAGATGTCATGGTCACAGCACCTCCGTTCAGCTCAGGATTTCCTCAAAGTAGGCGAAGAGATTGAGGCACAGGTTCTTACACTCGACCGCGAGGAGCGTAAGATGTCACTCGGCATTAAGCAACTCCATCAGGATCCTTGGGCCGACATCGATGTACGCTACCCAGTTGGTTCTAAGCACAGCGCTACAGTTCGTAACTTTACAAACTTCGGCGTATTTGCTGAGATTGAAGAGGGCGTAGATGGTCTTATCCACATATCAGACCTATCATGGACTAAGAAGATTAAGCATCCAAATGAGTTCACTTCAATAGGCAACAAGATTGATGTTGTAGTACTCGAAATCGACAAGGAGCAGCGTCGTCTCAGCCTCGGACACAAGCAACTCGAGGAGAACCCATGGGATGTATTCGAGACAATCTTCACAGTTGATTCTGTTCACGAGGGCACAATCACTGCAATCATCGATAAGGGCGCTATCATAGCTCTCCCATATGGTGTTGAAGGTTTCGCTACTCCTCGCCACCTCACAAAGGAGGATGGCTCACAGGCTAAGGTTGACGAGAAGCTCGCATTCAAGGTTATTGAGTTCAACAAGGGCGCTAAGCGTATCATCTTATCTCACTCTCGTACATTCGAGGAGGAGAAGAAGAGCGAAGCAACAGAGCGCAAGCCTAAAGCAAAAGAGACAAAGAAAAGCGTTAAGAAGGTTAACGACAACCGCGAAGCTACAACACTCGGTGACATCACTGAGCTCGCAGCACTCAAGAGCCAACTCGAGGCTAATGAGAAGGGTGAATAATCTTTGAAATAAAACTCTTTATAAACAATGGGTGTCAGGCATACGCTTGACACCCATTTGTTTTTTTGCTTATATTGACAACCGGCAGAGTCGACATCTTCAGCAAGACTAAATGGCGCAACGCAATCTACGAACTCAAGATGACCACCAACGGTGGCCTCGATGCCGAGAGAGAACAAATCGCCGACAACCAGCTTTGAGCAAGATAGAATGTTGGTGAAACAAAGCCCGAAGATTATGACTCATATTTGGCATAAACATTGAAAACCAATAAACTACAAACATATTTATCAAACGAGTATCAAATAATCAAAGTATGAAACCAAAAGATCTACCTTCTGAAAAGGGTTCTATTGAACGCTAAAAACGCCTCCTTTTCGCATAAAACTGGAGGCGATTTTTTCTGAATCGAAGAGATTAATGGTGTTATTTGTGTTTATATTATTCCAATATTAGGGGTATTTAGCTATTATTTATTGACAAATATTCAATATGATGCGATTTTGTCGCATAAATTTGGTTAAAAGTGAAAAACTTGTCTATATTTGCACACATAAAAAATAAATATGGATGATATACTATACATATTTTCAAAACGTCTCAGACAGGCTCGAAAAAGAGCAAAGTTGTCGATGGATGAACTATGCGGCATTATGGAACCTTCTGTAAGCAAGCAGACCATTTCAAAGTACGAGGCAGGCAAGTGCATGCCGAATGGGCTTTTAATGATTGCTCTTGCTAAGGCTCTTAATGTAGAAATAGAGTATTTTGCACGGCCTTTTGACTTTGACATTAACGAATTGAGCATCTCTTTCCGAAAAAAAGCTTCTGTTTCTACAAAGGATTTAGATGCATTGAAAGTTGATATTCAGGATGATATAGAAAGATATTTAGAGCTTGAAACTTTGTTAGGCAACAAATCAGCAAAACTAGAACCTCTGACAAAGTCGGTTTTGAAAACGAGCGACGATATGAGGCGTATGGCCAAACTTCTTCGCGACAAATGGCAATTGGGAAACAATCCTATTCTAAATGTTAAAGAACTATTTGAAAGCAAGGGCGTTGTTGTGATAAATACAAAAGGACCAGATGGCTTCGATGGTGTAAGTGGAATGATAAATAAAGGGAATGATATATTTCCTGTAGTCGTTATCAATCCTACGATTGATATTTGCGAACGCAAACGTCTTACGATGTTTCATGAATTAGCCCATCTGCTATTCAATGATCTGTTTGACAGAGATTTGTTGCCTAAAGAGAAAGAAAAACTTTGTAATTCGTTCGCAAATGAAATGTTATTACCCGAAAATGTAGCCAGGAATGGTTTTAAAGGAAAACGGCAAATACATTTGCCAGAATTAATTTATTTTCAGCAATCATATGGAATCTCATTAGAAGCCATAGTTTACAAACTTCATGAGTTGGGGTTGATAAATGATGTAAGGTTTAGGACATTCCAATTTCTCAAGAATACAAAGCCGTTTATGAAAAAGGCAGTCTCCACTTCTATGTTCAACGAGTCAGATACGATGCGTTTTGAGGCAATGGTGTACAAGGCAATTGCAGAAGGACTAATCTCGCAAGAACGTGCGGCTGTTCTTTTAAAGCAGCCCTTAACAGATGTTCAATATAATATGGAGACAATTTAATGGGGAAGGATGTAATTGTAAGTGATGTGAGAACATTGAACAAATTGCTTAATCCTGAAGTATTATCTTCAATCCAAAATCTTGATTTGGAGATGATAGTACTTGATTGGCTGAAACTGAATTCTGTACAACAATCTTTGTGCATAAAACATGGAATTTGCTCGGTAACTTTAACCGAGAAGGAAGTAATAGAAACTTTTCAAGTATATCAGCAAGATGCCAATCATAGTGTGTGTATTGAACAATACGGAGCGCTGGTATATGCAATTCGTCATGATGCATTTTTTGCATCGTTTAACCCACTTATCCAAAAATTAGGAGAAAAATTTGGGATAGCACAATATTGGCTTATAGATGGGAAAGATTGTCTATTGCCAATATATACAGTTAACGGATTAATTAATTCAAATTATATCGCCGTATGAAAACATGAACTATTATAGGGCGAAAAACCTCTCACTATCTGCCAATAGCAAGAGGTAATAAACTGTTGCCCCCTCGATTTGCACAGTTAGCCTTACCGACAGAATCGAAAGTGACGGGCACTAAAGCACTGCAAAAATAGATAAATTTGCAATATGACCGAAAATCTTTCAAAATCGAGTAGTAATAAATTTGTTTAACCCTAAAATTCATAAAATGAAAGATTTATTCGGTAATATTTGTTCGCAAGAACTATTAGTTAGTTTCCATCGGAAACGATGGAAACAGAGACAATCGCACTACCGTGCACACATTGCTTCTTTTTGTTACCCAGAAATTACGCGTGATATTGAGAAGATTGGCCCTTATGACATGCCTATCATCAAACCAAACTACGTAATACCATCCGTAACGGACACGACACCTTTTGATAGAATTGGTTCAAAGTCGTCAAATAGAGAATCGATCGTCATTTTCTATATCAACGACAATAGATTTGCAACAGCGTTGTCTCACCCATGGACATACACTGGTAGGTTGTTGCAATACAATTCTGTAATAGCTCCAGACTTGTCGCAATACAGAGATATGGATTATTCTGAGCGAATGTCTCATAATTACTGGAATAAGGTATTTACTGCGTACTGGCAGAATCGGGGCGTTAATATCTATCCTAACGTAACTTGGAGTTTGCCAGATAGCTTTGAGTATAGTGCATATGGCTATCCTCGAAAATCTGTGATTGCTATTAATAGCATGGGTGTGCTTAATAGTAATTTCAGCACATCAATCTGGTTGGAAGGATATAGCTACATGCTAACTGCTTTGGAACCTATATGCATCTTGCGATATGGTCCGAAGGTATGTGGAGAAGACGAGAGCATCAGTATTTACTTAGACAACAAACAGATAGAGATTTTAAGACATGGGAGCAAACGGAAGTAAAGCAAGTGGGCAATTGGAAGATGCATCCAAACGTCAGTATCATACAGAACATGATATTTCTGACAATATCAAGGTCATTGAGGCAAATCAAAAGAATGCCATGGTCAAATTGCCAGAAGAGTGTCATACTCCCAATCGCATCTACGTAGCTATAAATAAACCTGCTACAGAAGGCAAGTGGAAAAATGATCCATATGCAGGAAAATTAAAGTCCATTGCAGTTTATGGAAGTGACTGCAAAAAGTTGTATGAGATTCACGTTGATCATACTCACAATGGGTTAAGTTTTCACTATCATCCGTGGGAAAATGGACATCCCGTTAAAGCTGGAACAGGAAAGAATTCCCCCAATGTAGCCTATGAGCTAACATCAGATATGAAAAAATTGTTAGAAATAGTAAAAAAGGAGGTGCCTCATGTGTAAAGAGACAGAACCAAGAGCTGATTTTATTGGCTACGATTTGTTCGGTTACGAATATAATTGTAAGTTTCCACCCAACGTTGAACGTTATGGAAATGAATATCGTGGATATGCCACAGAGAATCAAATGGCATTGTTCTATGATTTCTGTATACTCCAATATGGCATTGCTTTCTATTATGAGAATGTTGCATACGAAGCAGAGTTCTCTGACAACGGACCTATTCTAAAAAACTTAGATACTGGCATTGTTCAGGGACCATTTGACGATGCCATAAAACTGATAGAAGAGTCCAATGTTGGGGATTGCAAACTGATAAACGTCCTTGATAGCTTGGAGAATATCATTTTGCATTAACTGTTAGCATGCTAATTTTGTGAATACCCATACTCCTCCCCTGCCCATTCCGTCCACTAATGGGCTACCGTATCTCTCCATTCGTGTACTTAATAGTCTGAACATACGACCCATCTTCATTGAAGGATTCCTTGGTGCGATGGATGAGCAAGGAGGAATCGTCATAGCTGGATATGGTTGTTAGACTATACCGTCATACTAATGTTAAGAATGCGTACTTAGTGTACTTTAACACAGGGACGAATGGTATATTATCAAACAACTATCGCTATAATGGTAGGACCGTGCGTCCAGTGCTGAGGACTAAATAGGGAACTTGATTTTTGAATCCTATTTCTTGGGACGAGCAAAGTAAAATCTTTGCAAGCAGAATGCTTGCAAAGATTTTTTGATATCTCTTCTCCTTATCGATATTTCGAAATAATGAAATAAGACCCCATTTTCTTAAATACACTAAATAATTGAGAAAAAGCTATAAGTTCTAAGATTAGTAAAAAGTCAAATCATATTATGAAACAGCTGCTCGAACTGAGTCGCCTGGTACTGGCGAGTGAACGACCTGATATAATCTAAGCGACTTTTGGCATTAGGTAGCACGCAAGAATTTTCCGTCCAAGTCTTAAGCGACCACGAAAGATAATCTTTGAGTGGCTGAACATCGTCAAAGCAGACTCCAGCACCAGCCTCATCCAGAATCTCCCCTATGACGCCTCCTGAACAAGGCAAACAAATAATAGGACGCTGAGTCGCCATATACTCAAAGAATTTGGTTGTCAATACACCTTTTAATTTCCTATTATCAGCCAAAAGAAGCAGTATGTTACTCTCTGGGAGAATCCTCGACACCTCAAGAGCTGATACCCATGGATGTAATTCAACACACTCTTGCAATCCATATTTTGCAACGAGAGGCAATACCATGTCACGGCTTTTAGCATCTGTATAGAAAAGCACTCTAATCTTTCCAAGAACATCTATGCCCTCTGAAATCATTACCCTCAGAGTTTTAAATAAGAGTTCTGGATTTCGAGCCTCTATGCTACCCGTTGGGGTAGAGATAGTACCTGTGAATGATATTGTCAGATGCGTTGTTGGCACTGGTTCTGTAGGGCGGAACATCGTAGAATCATAGCCGTTATATATCAACAATGTGTTAGGATTAAATGGTCTTAACATATCAACATTCCATTTAGAAACTGTCGTAACAGCTCTTGCCTTCGAAAGAATTAGGTTTCTAACTGGAATCTGTGCCTTTCTCAACCTCCCTGATATACCATTCATAGGCCAAAACGAAGGTGCTTGCTCATATATATCGCGAATATCCACGAATATAGGAAGGCCTGTCTCCTCAGCAACCCTTGAAGCTGCCATTAAGGGGAAGAAGTTTGAAGTAGAGACTAAGATACAGTCGAAACTATTATTTTTAACCTCATCGATAGCAAGTCGATACGCTCTATCGTCAGACATTGTCCATAACTTTCGACCCGACACGACATAGCCAAATAAATTGCTAAGCAATACTCCTAAACGTTTCCATGAGGGTAGAAAGACTTTAACATCTTTTACAGTTGTTGCATAACCTTCGAGATGTCCGAAAGAATTCATATCCCGATGATGCAACGAAGCGACTACCGTGACCGTATGTCCCTTCATCGCTAAATTCTTAGTCAGAAATCCCATACGTGGTGCAAACGACGGAGGAAAATGATCTGCAATCAGCAAAATACTAAGGTGAGATAATATGCTACTCATAATATAAAAAATTGAGTAGAGGTTTATTTCATAAGCTCTGGGTATTGAATTCTTGCGTGGTAAATATTCTTTAGTTTATCTTTCATAACCTGCTTTGACACCTCGATATCGTTGAAAGTCAAAGGCGATAGATTAAACTGCTTATCTTCGACTTGAGATGTCACAATCCGTTCCACCAATTGATCGATCGACTCATCTGTGTAGGTCTTCAAGCTCTTGCTCGAGGCCTCAACAGCATCAACCATCATTGTGATTGCCTGTTCTTTTGTATATGGCGTCGGTCCATTATATGAGAACAACGAGAGATCAGGCTCTTGATCGGGATGGGCATTGCACCAGGCAATATAGAAATATTTTGCCGTAGTATTGCCATGATGAGTTGCTATTATATCAATAATCTGGCGTGGTATACCCTTCTTCTTGGCAAGTTGAATACCATTCTGGACATGCCTTATCACAATCTGTGCACTCTCTGTAAACTCAAGTTCATTATGCGGATTCACTCCTCCCACCTGATTCTCAGTAAAGAACATAGGAGATACGATTTTACCAATATCATGATACATGGCACCTGCTCTGACCAGCATAGCATTTGCTCCAATATGATATGCTACCTCCTGCGCCAGATTGGCAACCTGAATAGAGTGCTGGAATGTTCCTGGAGCTTTCTCACTCAACTCTCTCAAAAGCGGACTATTGGTATCTGACAACTCGAGCAAAGTAACATCCGAGACAAAAGAAAAAATACGCTCCAAGATGTAGACGGCAGGATAACACAATAGTATCAGAATGGAATTAATCGCCAACAACACATAAGGGATAGAGCCTGACGAATGCACAAGATCACCAGTCTGCCATATCGTATATCCCCAATAACACAAGGCATAATAGCAGAAGACAAGAATTGCAGTTCTCATGAGTTGCCATCTTCGTGTCAGATTCATAAGACTAATAATGGCAATCATTCCTGCAGGGATGTGCAACACAAGAAACAACTGACTATTATGCGCCATAAATGAGACAAACAAAATTGTCAGCGTATGTATATACATAGCTATTCGGGAATCAAGAAATAGTCGAAGTGTAATAGGCAATATGACATAGGGAACTACAAATGTTATATTCTCGTGTCGCGCCGACAAAACACTTGCACCGACAATAAAGAGCACTACAATGATAAGCACAAAAAGTAATGTGCGAAGATTTGTAAAGACATCTCTATGAAAAAAGAATATAAACAGAAAGAGTGTCACCATCAGACACAGCGTCATAAGTGCCTCACCAAAAACTATTGGTGTCTCAGTCGTTGATTGTCCATAATGTTCCTCACTTGCCTTACGCAATGAATCGAGAATCTTAGCCGATCTCTTATCAACAATGTCTCCGGTTCCTATGATTCGCTGTCCTGCAAGGACTTTCCCTTGTGCAATGGAGAGATTATCAAGACGTTGCTCAAGCTCAGCATCTGTCTTCTCGGCATCAAAGGTCACATTGGCTATAATCATCTCCGCCAGTGGCAGACTCTGCAATAGTTGTTTATGCCACTGAGCATCTGCGCCATATTTCACGTTAAAATCTGCCTGTAGTTTTTCGGAGGCAATCGAATATGCCTCCCTCATAGAATGAAACTCCTCGATACTGAATGGTTCAAGAATATTTCCACGAATCAGCGACAATTCAGAAAGACCCTCAGAACTAAACAAATCAGGAATCTCAATGACGCCTGTTGCGTATTCTGACGAAAGGTGTTTGGTTAGAGATTCCGCAACAAATAATAGAACATCCTCCGCATCTATTTCATTAGGGCATAGCAACTGAAACTTCTGAGCAACCGATTCGAGACGCGGTTTCACCTCATCAAAAACCTGCATCGAACCAATGCTATCCTTACGGAAAATAGGTCGCATATTACGTCTGAGACTATCCCGCTCGGCATTGAGCTCTACGTCGGTCTTTATAATCGAGAAGTCAAATGGTGCTATCAGATTCTGATACCTCCACGGCCTTTGCAACTCATATTCATAACTGAACTTTTCAACCTCTGGAAAAGAAAAAACAATGATTACTGACGAGACAATAAACGCCAGAACCCTGAAAACTCTATTTCGTGTAATCTTGACCATTTAACTTTATTTAAGACTAAGTCTAACGATTCAGATTCTCAACATACGACTTATACACACCCTCTATACCTTCGTCAAGTGTAATCTTATAGCGCCATCCAAGATTTGCAAGACGCGAGACATCCATCAACTTACGAGGCGTTCCATCTGGCTTGGTTGCATCCCAATGAATCTCGCCCTTGAAGCCGATGGTCTTCTTGACCTTCTCTGCCAGTTCTGAAATGTGCAACTCTGTACCTGATCCTATATTAATATGCGTATTACGAACCTCTCTCATATTACGCGCATCTACAATATCATTAAAATCGACCTTCTCCATAAGATAGACACAAGCATCAGCCATATCATCGGAATGCAGGAACTCACGCAGAGGCTTACCACTACCCCACAGATTCAGTACTACGTCACCTTTATCACCCCTTGTAAGACCAAATTTTTCAAGAAGCTTGAGGATTCTCTCCTCTGATGCCGAGCCATCGACTTCGTCTACGGGTCGCGCATCTAAATCCTTTCGAATATCGTCCCATCTGTCCTCCTCTAACGCATGACCGAGATGCATCTTCCTTATCATTGCCGGAAGCACATGGCTATTCTGGAGATTGTAATTGTCGTTCGGGCCATATAGATTCGTAGGCATGACAGATATATAGTTGGTTCCATGCTGTATATTATACGACTCGCATATCCTTATACCACAAATCTTTGCGAGAGCATAAGGCTCATTAGTATACTCCAATTCATCCGTAAGAAGAGCCTCTTCCTTGATAGGCTGTGGAGCCATGCGTGGATAGATACATGATGAACCGAGGAACATAAGCTTCTTAACACCATTGCGATAGGCCGAATTAATTATGTTGGTCTCTATTTGCAGATTAATGACAATAAAGTCTGCCCTATAGATGCTATTTGCCATAATACCACCGACCTTGGCAGCAGCCAGAAAGACATACTCAGGCTTCTCCTCTTCAAAAAAACTCTCAACTGATGCTGCATCTGTCAAATCCAGTTCCGAATGAGACCGACCAATTATGTTGGTATAACCCTTATTCTTCAAATTTCTTACAATGGCAGACCCAACCAATCCTCTATGACCTGCTACATATATCTTACTATTCTTTTCCATGATATACTCTATTTTGTTCTCTGTCTTTTTGTTTCAAAAAGCAATATTCCAGCTGCAACTGATACATTCAGACTCTCAATTGAGCCCTCCATAGGTATGCAAGCTCTTGCATCTGCCAGTTTAAGAAGCTGATTAGATATACCTTTGTCCTCAGAACCCATTATCAGCAATGTAGGTTTCTTTAAATCAACGGAATAGTAATCATCAGCCCCATGTTCAGTGACACAGACTACCTGAATGCCATTACCCTTCAACATTTTTACTGCCAGATACAGGTTTCCACTCTTGCATATCGGCATGTGATGCAATGCTCCTGCCGAAGTCTTTACGCTCTCGCCGTTGATTGGCGCAGAACCTTTGGTTGGCACAATGATTCCCTGAACACCCGCACAATGTGCAGTACGTACTATTGCTCCGAAATTACGCACATCGGTCACACCATCAAGCATGAGCAACAAAGGAGTCTTATCAGAAGCTCTCAACTTTTCTATCAGTTCTTCAAGCGTAAGATATTCGATGGCACTCATCAGCGCCACGACTCCCTGATGATTGCCCGTTGTGATACGGTCCAAAACTTCAGCCTCAGTATATTGTATGCGTATCCTCTTTTCATTACACAACTTTTGAAGTTGCCCGAACAATTCGCCATTCAAGCCCTTTCTTGCAATAATCTTATCTACTTCCTTTCCAGCTATTATCGCCTCTTGAATGGCACGTATGCCAAATATATAGTTCTCCTTTTCTTCCATCTCTACTCTTTTAATAATGACTCAATCTTATCCATCAACTCGTTCATATGCCTTATGACATTCTCGAATGGTGTACTCTGAAGCATATCAACACCAGCTTTTTGCAGGAGTGCTATCGGATAATCAATACCACCAGATGAGAGGAATGTCAGATACCTGTCTATCGATTCTTTGTCACCACTTAAAATATTATTTACCAAGGCGTGAGAAGCTACAAACGACGTACTATATTGATATACATAGAACGACCGATAGAAGTGTGGTATAAACGCCCACTCAATGGCTATCTTATCATCCACATGACAGACGTCCTTCTCGTGACCATAGTATTTTTTCAGGATATCTATGTAGAGCGACGAAAGTTTTTTGCCAGTTATAGGCTCCTTTCGCTGTGCTATGGCATGCATCTCTCTCTCGAACTCTGCAAACTGTGTCTGACGGAAAAGAGTTCCCTTATATCCATCAAGAATATTCATAAGAAGAGATATCTTCTCCTCTCTCTTCTCAAGCTTTTGCAGCATCAACTCATCAAGTAGACACTCATTAAGTGTAGAAGCTACCTCCGCCACAAATATCATATAATGCGAATTATGATATTTCTGGTTCTTATTGCTAAGATAGCTATGCATAGTATGACCTAACTCGTGAATAAGTGTTGAGACACTATTAAGCGACCCATTGAAGTTTGTTAGAATATATGGATGTATGTCATAGGCCCCTCCAGTCGAATAGGCTCCACTCGCCTTCCCCTCGTTTGGCATCACATCAATCCATCGTTCATCAAAGGCCCTTCTAATAACCTTTGAATACTCCTCACCAAGTGGCTTTACCGCTTCCAGTATCAGGCTCTGTGCCTCCTGATATGTGTATTTCAAATCAATATCTTTAACCACTGGAGCATACAAATCCCAATATTCCAGCTGTTCAACTCCAAGTATTCTCTTGCGCAACGAAAGATACCTGTGGAATGTCGGCAATGATGCATTTATGTTTTTAACAAGTGAGTCATAAACATCAAGTGGAATATCTTTATAGTAAAGACGTGACTCAAGCGTCGAACCGAAATTACGTACTACAGTGCTAAACAAATCCTCTCTAATATGACCTGCCATCAGCTCTCCTATAGTTCCCTCAAAACTCTTGTATGTATCCCAGAATTTATTAAACGACTCTTGTCTATCCTCCCTGACACTACTCTCTCTCTGCTTTACAAACTCTGCATGGTCGAGTCTGACCTCCTTGCCATCTGAGAGTTTCATTGTTGGCCATGGCATCTCTGCATCAGTCAGGATATCATATGTATCAGAAGGGACATCACCCAAGATGGATGTCTTTGAAAGGACCTCTTCCTCTTTGTCGCTCAGGACATGTGCCCTCTGTTTTCGGATTGCATCAAAAGTCATATGGTATTCCTTAAGACGTTCGTCTCTCTCCAGTTCCATAAGACGTTCATCGCTAACTAACGACAACTCTGGATCAACAAAGGATGTAGCCTGGCTATAATCAACAAAAACCAGTTCGAGGCGTTTCTGACGCTCCTGATTATCTGTATCTCTCAAATCCTGATCCACAAGCAGATGAGCATAAGTTGCAAGCTGGTTACCTTTCTTATCTATTTCATTTGAGATCTCCATAAAGGCATGCAGACTATCTGCACTGTCGGCTATATGCCCCTTCATCGATGGTATCTTACCCATCAATAATCGTAGTTCTTCGAGGTCAGATTCCCACTCATCACTTGTGGCATAGATATCCTCGACTCTCCATTTATATTGTTCTTCTATCTCTGTTCTTTCCTGTGACATTCATTTATCATTTTAGTCCATTCCATTGCGAAATATCATAATGGCTCTCGACATCCTTCTCTATCTCATCGTCAAGATTACAAAAGAAGTCAATTCCTGTCAGCGCCTCAAGTTCATCAATTGTTACGCAGTTACTGGCATACGAGTATGGCTCTGAATAGCCTGTAGTATGTTCCATAAGAATTCCGAGTGCCTTATAGGTATCTTTTTTCTGGCATAACAATGCCATGAAGTAATAGCTTGGCACTGGCATACCTCTATACCACCCTTGAATGCAATCATCCTCTATCGTACCTCCCTTAACAACGTATAGTGTATCTCTGAAAGCTGTATTACGTCCTAAACCCTGAACATAGCTCTCAAGACTCTCCCATACTCCCTGGTTGAAAACCGACAACTGAGGACTAATATTGGAGAGATAGAAGGTAAACTCATTTCCCTTTTGAGAGTATAGCCTATCAGCTGAGGCGCACAGATGTCCTCTGTCATATCCGTCGGCATTTGACCCCTTATAATCTGCCAAAGTAGTACGACAAGCCTCTGGCAGAAATGTATCTTCCTGAAATGGGTCACCACCCCATTCTGTTTTCGTCCAGCTACTACGGCTCCAATTCTTCTGCGCTGTATAGTCGTTGAAAGAAAAAGCCACCCATCGTGAATGTCTCTTCTCTGGGTCCCACTCAACAACAAACGAGAGTACACTATCCGCCAAACTCTCTTCGTATGAAAGTAACGGTCGCGCAATATTTCCATATTTTAGAGCTGGCACTTCGATTCGTTTCAACCAGTCACCATCTGCTATTGTCACGTTTACACTCCCCTTCCCTGGCTTTTGCGTCACTATAATCTGCGACTTTATAGCTCCACACTCCAAAAGTATCAATGCCATTCGTTGTAACGTTGTTGGATTAGCATCAACTACAATCTCAACCGATTCGCTTCCCTTACCTGACTTTTGTGATAATGATACCCACGACTGATTGGACGACAGTAACCATGTTCCATTGGCATTAACATCAACACTGCACACCATACCTTCTGCGGGCACAGCTGACATATCCACTTCTGCTTTGAGAGAGGCAAATTCACCATTATCATTGGAGCAGGCCGACAATAAAAGTAATAGAAAAAATATAGTATCAAAAAAACAACGCTTCATACTACATCAATTGAGAAAACGTTTTGTAATACCAGCATAATTTTCGATACGACGATCTCTCAAGAATGGCCATATACGACGCACATCCTCACTACGCTTCATGTCGACATCAACAACATTCGCCACCGCTCTATCGTGCGGAGCTTTGTAAAGCAACTCTCCTTGAGGACCTGCCACAAAGCTACCTCCCCAAAAGAGTATTCCTCCTGTCACACCAGAAGGATCTGCCTCATAACCCACTCTATTCACCGCCACGACAGGCAATCCGTTCGCTACAGCATGACCGCGTTGAACTGTCTCCCATGCTCCATGCTGACGTTTTTTCTCCTCCTGTGTGTCGCTACTCTCCCACCCTATAGCCGTCGGATATATCAGAATCTCAGCTCCTGATAGAGCCATGAGACGTGCTGCTTCTGGATACCACTGATCCCAGCAAACCATAACGCCGAGACGCCCAACTGATGTATCTATCGGCTCAAATCCAATATCTCCGGGAGTAAAATAAAACTTCTCGTAGTAGGCAGGGTCATCTGGGATATGCATCTTTCTGTACTTGCCTGCCACAGAACCATCTTTATCAAAAACTACGGCTGTATTATGATACAAACCAATTGCTCTCTTTTCAAAAAGGGACGTTACAAGAACTACTCCACATCGTTTTGCAACTGCCGAGTAAAAGTCGATTGATGGGCCTGGTATCGGCTCTGCTAAGTCAAAATTATTTACATCTTCAACCTGACAGAAATATGGTGTATTGTGCAACTCTTGCAAAACAACTAACTCGGCACCTTGCTGGGCACACTCCTCAATACGCTTTGCCAATAACTGCTTATTGGCTTCTATATCACTCGTTATCTGTTCTTGTATTACTCCTACTTTCATAACTATCTAACATATTGCATTGTGACACAATGAAGTGAACCATGCTGACGAATCAATGCCGAGCAATCTATAGGAAGAACCTTTTTCGCCGGAAAAGCCTCCACCATAAGCGAGATAGCTTGCAAATCTTGTGGCACATCATACACGGGCAAGAGAATCACGTCATTGACATATAGGAAATTAGCATACGTCGCAGGCAACCTTTCCCCTGTCTCGCAGTCATATTTCACCTGTGGATATGGCAAGCCGACCAGCTTATAAGGCTTCCCTTCTTGTGTTCTGAAAGATGCCAGCTCCTTCTCCATCAACCTAAGACCCTCGTAGTCCACATCTGCCTCATCCGATGGAGGTGTCAAATAAACGATTGTATCCTCTGGTGCAAATCTTGCTAACGTATCAATATGTCCATCGGTATCATCACCTGTCAACGACCCATGTTCTGTCCACAGAACTCGCTTTACCCCAGTATACTCCATTAAACGTCTCTCAACCTCCTCACGTGAAAAACCGTTACGGTTCACAGATGTCATGCAATGCTCTGAGGTCATCAGTGTTCCGTTTCCATCCGACTCGACAGCTCCGCCTTCGAGAACCATGTCGTAGTGCGACTCGTAGAGATAACCCATTGCAGAGAGAGACTGACTATAAACCTCGCGACCAATCTTATTGTCCTTGTCTGCTGCAAATTTCAGTCCCCATCCATTAAACTGGAAATCAAGCAACAACCTACGCTCTTCATCCACCTTAATGGTCAGTGGTGAATGGTCTCGAGCCCATGTATCATTAATCTCCGTCTCTACAAAGGAAACCCGATTCGACTCACCAATTACGTCGGACACACTCTTCAATGTCTCCTCCTTGGAACGTGTGACAATAAGCACGTCAACCGACGTCTCCCTAAGCAATGCCGAGAGTATAGAACGATAGCATTCTACAACCTCTTCAAACATATATGACCAGTCCGTATCCTCATTAGGCCACGTCAACTGTATCATATGAACCTCTTCCCATTCTGCGGGCATTCGTCGTTTTTCACTCCCCGCTCGCATCTTGACGCTTATTGCTGTCTATATTATCTTTATAACACATCTTGCACTCTCGGCGTCCTACTGCTTGAGCTGCACGCAATGAAATGGCAGATACGTCACCATTGCATAAGGCCAAACCTCTACATTTCTCTGTGCGATGATAACACTTTGATTGAGAACCAGAACATACATACACATCTGGATTATCATTTTCAGATGTTTCATCTGCCATATTGAAACCAATGCCGATTATGAGCATCGCTATTAGAGATACCAACTTTTTCATTGTGTCACATATTAGATGTCCAAAGTTAAGTAATATATTCGATTCATACAAAGAAGAAACGGTGCATCATACTTAATATGATACACCGCATCTCTATTCTTAGCATGCGAAAAAATTTCTAAGCACAAACCACAAGAGCGTAACAACCAAGACTACGAATGAGAGATGCCTGCTGAAAACCATTTTATGGAGTAGTGGCTTTCTCTCTTTCATGACATCTGCGACTATAAGCACAGCCAAAAGGGGCATCATTGCAAACAAGAAGGCATTCTGCCGAAAGGCCTCTGCTATGTCGAGATGAACAATACTATAAAGCGCTCTTTGCGAACCGCACCCAGGGCAACTTAAACCCGTCAGTGTCTGGAACAAACATCTCGGAAATAAGGCAACTTCACGTGGGTCATATAAGTAGTACACGCACAATAGTCCGACAACTGCTACCACCCCCAGTGACAGAAATAAAATCCTTCGGATCATACCTCTCACAAGAAGTTATTGTTTTGCAAAACTGTCAGAATGTTCTTCCTATAGATGAGAGAAAGGCAAAGCCACCCAAAGCAACATAAAAGATGACATACAAAATACAAATAAAAACCGAAACCCCTATCGACCAATTACCCCATAAACTTGCCTTACGACTTGCAGATAGAGCACCCTGATAATCACCTGCCGCATATAGACTATCAACCTTACAAGCGTATACTATTGCAACCACACCAAGTGGCAAACAACATAAAATTGTTGCTATAATAGCCTTGGCCAAATGCGTATCAGGTTTTCTATTCATAGCACCATCCCCATTACAATTTTCTAACGATTTGATGGGATGACCGCAATGCGGACACTGACGGGCCTCTGACGAGATTTCAGCCCCACAAGAGGGACAAACAATAAGTTGCGCCATACACAATGAAATTATATTGGAAATGTTTTGTCAGACTCGATATAGTTCGACTCAAAATAGGCATTGTCCTTAGTGAACAATATGATTCCTTGTACAATACTGAAAATACTTGTTACGACGCCAAGCGATCCACAGGTAACCAATGTAACGGCAAGAAAAACAATACCTGCCGTATTCTTTCCTACATAGAAGAACTGAACACCAAAGGCTCCTAACAAGATTGCTAAAACGGCCGTCATACCTCTGCTCTTACCCGAAGGTCCATTCGCGAAAGGATCTTCAGAATTACTTTTCCGTCGTGGATTAGGAGCTCCACACTGCGGACATGCCGAGGCTTGTGCTGAATAGGTACAATCACAATCTGCACAATGAACCTTAACCACCTGTGGCTGTCCACACTTAGGACACACCGTAGCCTCTTCTGATATATCAGCGCCACAAACACTACATTTCGTTAATGCCATATCAAAAAATTTACTTCTGGGCATCCACGCACCCATTGTTACCTCTGCAAATATAGAATTATAAAATGATATACAGCCAAAGTTCAAAACTTTTTTGCGTTCTCTGTAACGATTTTTCTCTGAAAAATAGGATATTCACAAAAAGAAATCAGGGTGCATCATAATGGAATATGATACACCCTAACTATTTTGAATTATCTAATGATACCCGAAGGATTACTTCATTGTATCAAGAACCTTCATAACGTCGAGAACGTGCTGACGGCTTGTCTGGAGAAGAGCCATCTCATCCTTTGTAAGTTTGAGCTTAAGAACCTTCTCAACACCCTTCTTACCAAGAACAACAGGCACGCCAAGATAGCAATCGTCTATGCCATATTCACCCTCGAGTTTAACGCAACAAGGGAAAACACGCTTCTGATCCTTGATAATTGCCTCTACCATCTGTGCAGCGGCTGCTCCTGGAGCATACCATGCAGATGTACCCATGAGCTTAACAAGCTCGCCTCCACCTACCTTTGTGCGCTCAACAATAGCCTCAAGCTTCTTCTTGTCGATGAGTTCTGTTACAGGAATACCACCAACTGTTGTATAACGTGGCAGTGGAACCATTGTATCGCCATGACCACCGAGGAGAACAGCCTGAATATCCTTAACGCTAACACCAAGAGCCTCTGACAGGAATGCCTTGTAACGTGCTGTATCGAGAACACCAGCCATACCAATCACACGGTTGCGTGGGAACTTAGATGTAAGATGTGCCTGATAAGTCATCACGTCAAGAGGATTCGAAACGATGATGATGACAGCCTTAGGACTATACTTAACGATGTTCTCAACAACGCTCTTTACAATACCTGCGTTCACTCCGATAAGATCATCGCGTGACATTCCTGGCTTACGTGGAAGACCACTTGTGATGACTACAACATCTGATTTAGCTGTACGGCTATAATCATTTGTTACACCTACTGTCTTTGAGTCGTATTGAGTAATCGGCGACTTCTGGAAAATATCAAGAGCCTTACCCTCTGCAACACCTTCCTTGATGTCGAGCAATACAATCTCGTTAGCTACCTCTCTGTAGGCCAAAACGTCAGCGACCGTAGCGCCTACGTTACCTGCTCCAACTACTGTAACTTTCATTGTGTTCTGATTTAATATTTTGTATTTTGTGTTAATTTCATACGTGTTTCTCGTATCTGTTCGCAAAGATAATACCTATTTCAACAACATGTAACAATTATGGAAAAATTTCTTCAATAAATAAAGTTCCCACTTATTCTTAAGAACGGCATCACAATGCAAGCGTATCTCCTCCTCAGACGAAACGGGATACTTCTTCCAAAGACTTCCTCATTTTCACTTTTTCCTCAACTTTAGCTGCCACTCCAATAGGAAGCATCACTACAGGTTCGAGATAATCTGGTAAATTCAGGGCTTGCGACACCTTTAACGACTCGAAGTTACAGACCCAACAGGTGGAGAGTCCCATTGATGTCGCCTTCAATGTCATATGATCAGTGGCTATTGCAATGTCTATATCGGCATGGTCCTTGCCATCGTTTCCCCTGTGCCAACTCTCGTTATGATTAGCTACTACAACAATAATACAATGGGCCGTACGAAACCAATCACGAGGATAGGCTTCATACAATTTTTCAAGAGCGCTTTGCGACCGGACTGCATAGAAAATCCAAGGCTGACGGTTCACGGCTGAAGGAGCCAAACGACCAGCCTCCAAGACCTCATTCAACTGAATATCTGTAGGGACGGCTTCTGCATAACTTCTGACAGAGACTCGTTTCTGAATTATCTGATTTATATCCATAATTATTGATTTGCTATTAAGTACAGAAAACGCAAAGCTCGCTTTAGTCTTCCAGAACGTGGTCAACTTGAGCGGAAATCAAAGTTAATAAATTTGAGTTTTGACAGTACAAAAATAGTTGATAAATTTGCGTTTGAAACATTGCAGTTAGTCGTTCGTCACTCTTTAATTCAGATACGTTATATGTCACTACCAAATGAAAACAAACTCATTATGTCGGAATGCCGACGTGAATTTGAGGAACTTCTCAGGTCCACTGGACGAGAAAACATTGAATATGTGATAGAAGACATTGCAGAATTAGGTTTTTTTGAAGCACCAGCATCTACTAAATTTCATCTTAATGAAGAGGGCGGTCTATGCCAGCATTCTCTTAATGTATGCAGAATCGCCCTGCGACTACGCGAGCAGATGATTGATATGATGCCCGACATGGAAGAACGACTCAGTCGCGACAGTGTCATCATAGCTTCATTGCTTCACGATGTATGCAAATCTGACATATACAAACCAACGATACTAAAGAAGAAAAACGACTTAGGCACATGGGAAGATGTTCCTGGTTACACTGTTGACTACAATAATTTTCCCGTAGGGCATGGCGAAAAAAGCGTCATTGTCATACTCCGATGTGGCTTCGACTTAACAAACGATGAGATTCTCGCCATCAGATGGCATATGACAGCCTGGGACCTGCCTTTTCAGAGTGCCGATATCAAAAGTAACCTCAATACAGCCCGCGAGAACTGTCCTTTGCTTTGTTTGATACAATCTGCCGACTCACTTGCTGCTGGCATAATTGAGATAAAGAGTTAACAAATGCGATTGCACATATACATAATACTATTCCTTCTGCTCTCCATTCCCGCAATGGCTCAAAGTCGTATGAGTCGTACTGACTATGTTGACAAGTTCAAGAAATGGGCTATTCGAGAGATGGAGGCAAGTGGCATACCAGCAAGCATAACCATAGCTCAGGGCATTCTTGAGAGCGATTGTGGCAATAGTGAACTTGCCACAGAGGCAAACAACCATTTTGGCATAAAATGTCATTCTGACTGGACAGGTGAGACTATGCATCACGATGATGACAAAGATGACGAGTGCTTTAGAAAATATGATAATGCCGAGGATTCATTCCGCGACCACACCCAATTCCTCGTCACTAAAAGTCGCTATAAAGGCCTCTTTGAACTTAGTTCAACCGATTACAAAGCATGGGCAACAGGACTAAAAGCTGCAGGGTACGCTACAGACCCCTCCTATGCCAGCAATCTGATTGTCATCATTGAGGACCTCAAGTTATACGAATTGGACTACGACATCAAGCAAGGCAAGCGCAACGACAAAGAAGAAGATGTTCAAACGGCAGAACAACGCAAAAATACGACTCCAGTTGACGATAAGAAACCCGTCATAAAGAGTTCTTCATATGCTTTTGAGATAAATCCCCTCAAAAAACATAAGACTTCATATAATAATGGGATACGATATATAGAATTGGACGATAGCGATTCAATGGAGCGCATTGCCGCGGAGTTTCATCTGCTCGTAAGCGACTTGCTTTCCTTCAACGACCTAGATGGAACAGAGAACATCACCAACATGAAGTATCTCTACCTTACAACAAAACGCAACAGGGCACACCGGGATTGTCCCAGCCACATCGTCAGGGCTGGCGATACACCATGGATTATCTCACAGAAATACGGCATCAAGTTGAAAAAACTTTGCAGTAAGAATGGAATATCACCAGATGAGAAACTAAATATAGGCAGTGTAATCCGACTCCGATGAAAAAAATAGTCTACATCATAAATCCCAATTCAGGAGTCGGCAAGAAGCGTTCTATAGCTAAAGAGATTCGCCAGCTATGGAAAGAGAATGGCAAGAGCGACAGCAAGATTGAGATTGTCTATACAGCTCATAGAGGTCATGCCCGCGAGTTAGCTGAAAGCTACCGCAACAAAGTCGACATCATTGTGGCAGTAGGTGGTGATGGAACAGTGAATGAGATAGGGACAGGGCTGATCAACTCGTCAACGGCACTTGGAATCATTCCTGCTGGTTCAGGCAACGGACTTGCACGGGAGCTCGACATACCATTGCGAATAACAAATGCTATTGAGATAATCAACGAGGCAAACATCCGCACCATCGACGTAATGAAAATACAGGACCACTATTCGCTCAACGTTGCAGGAATCGGTTTTGATGCGTTCATTAGCCACAAGTTTGCGAAAGTCAAGGTAAGAGGTCCATTACAATATATGAATCTCATAGCCAAGGAGTATCCACGTTACAAGGCCAAAGAGTATGTAATGAACATCGACGAACACCTATACATGAGAAAGGCTTTCCTCGTCAGTTTTGCCAACTCATCACAATGGGGCAACAACATCCGTATTGCTCCAAATGCTCTGATTGACGATGGTTTGATTGATGTATGCGTGGTCAAAGAGTTCCCAAATTACGCCATTCCATCGCTACTCATATCACTCTTTAATCAGTCGATTGAACAAAACAAATACGATGAGATTATCCGTGCCAAATCAATCGAGATAAACAATGACACAACGCTTCTTGGACATGTTGATGGAGAACCTATCACCATTGAACCTAATGCTAAGGTAGAGATAATACCACAAGCCCTCAAGATTGTTGTTCCATCTCCAGAATATTTTCAATCAATACGCTTCAATCCAAACGAGTTACCTCAAGTCTTGACAGATACAGCTGACGTCATAACAGGCACTCTCACGGATACGGCAGGCGTCATTAAGGACAAAATACAAAAGTTAATCAATCCTCAGGATAAATGAGACACAAAGGGTCACTTCACGAAAAGTTATTCAATCTCACCTGGCCAATTTTCATTGAAACATCCCTAATCATGCTACTCGGCATGGGAGATATCTTTATGCTGGGAACATACGACGACAATGCAGTTGCAGCAGTTGGTGTTGTCAACCAAATGCTAAATATGGTCTTTCTGCTGTTTGGAGTTGTCACAACGGGAACGAGCGTGCTGTGCGCTCGTTATTTAGGAATGCGGCAACATTCATCTGTGCGTCAGGTTGTAGGTGTCTCAATCCTCTTCAACCTGCTTTTTTCAGGCACGATAAGCTTCTTTTTGGGCTTCTATGCAAGGGAGATTGTTGGCATTATGGACCTTCGGGAAGGAGTTTGCGAATATGCAGTCGATTACATGACCTGGGTAGGCTCTTTTGCATGGTTACAAGCAATCTCTCTCACCATTTCAGCTATTCTGCGCAGCTTGCAACGCCCGAAATTTCCTATGATTGCTATACTCAGTGTCAATATTGTCAATATAATAGGTAATTATTTTCTCATCTTCGGCAATGGCCCCTTCGAGCCATTAGGAGTCACGGGCGCTGCATTTAGCACAGTATTCTCTCGTTTGGTATCAGTGTTAATTGTCATCACAGCTCTCAAACGCATCGTTCTTCCAGACTTGTCAATCAACGATATAATACCTTTTCGTTGGAATCGGCTTAAAGAGCTACTACAGATAGGTCTGCCTGGAGCTGGCGAAATGCTCTCCTACTCACTATCGCAAGTGACTGTAACCTATTTCATCAACATCATAAGCAATGAAGCCCTCATTGCCCGCACCTACGTGGTCAATATCGTAATGATTGCCTATCTGTTTGCCTATGCTGTTGCTCAAAGCTGTAGCATACTTGTCGGCTTCTACATAGGCGAAGGACATACTCTTGCTGCTCATCGACTCATGCTACACTGCTCACGCAGAGGTATTCAAGTCAGCCTCTCTCTCGGACTAATAATAGCACTCATAATAGGTCCTCTCATGGGGCTCTTCACTCAAGACTCAATGGTTCTTGCAATGGCAGCTATTGTGGTGTGGATTGATGTTATATTAGAAATAGGCAGAGCATTGAATATGATTGTAATAGCAGCACTTAGAGCTGCTGGCGACTACATCTTCCCTGTTGCATTTGGAGCATTGAGCGTCTGGGGTATTGCTACTGGCATGTCTTGGGTTCTTGGTATTACATGGGGTCTTGGCCTGACAGGGGTTTGGATTGCCTTCGCTGCAGATGAGAATATTCGCGGGTGGATTATGCTACACAGATGGAACAGAAAATTCCACACTGGAGAATTACGGCTGAAAACATAAACGCTCACTTTGGTACAATCACTATCCATTTCTCAAAAAAGGAGCAGAACTATATAAGTTGGCGTTTTTTGAGTGTAACAACGAGAATAGAAGAAATATTGACTAACTTTGTCACGCCAAGATAGTGTTTCCGCTATTGTTCGACCAATTTAGGCATGGCATTAGGCATTCCATGACAACATACCCAAAAAATTAGTCAAAAGATGAGACTCGCAATAGCACTGACAATATTATTAATCGGATTCATCGCATGCAACGGAGAAGACGACCAGCTACTCTCTTACCAGAATACTGTTCAAGTCGGGCTATACTCTATGCACACCCACAACGACACAACGCTCACTGAGATAAAAATATGGGGCATTGGCAGAGAAGACTCACTTCTATACGACATCCCCTCTGCATCATCACTATACATGAATCTGAATATGAATCAAGACACAACTGCATTCGTCTTTTGTACTCAGACACTACAAGACGAAATATCGTTCTCATACACCAGATCCATAGAACCAGTAAGTGGAGCAGGAGGCATCACGATGGAGATGAACCTGAACCAAGTCAAACATACTCAAGTCTTCATTGATTCTGTCGCAATAAAACACAGAGCCATTAAGTACAACGAGAATATTGAAAACATCCAGATATTCGTATACTGATTTGAAAAGTCGTGGCATAATATTATCCATTTTGATGTTGACCCTTGCGACACTCCTCTGCCCTGCTCAGAGTCAGTTCGGCTCAGGCGCAATAGGTTCACTGACAAACAAAAATAATGGTGGCAGACAATCTGGCACCACAACAGATGACGATGAAGATGTAAAACCACAACCCGTTGTCATCATAATCAAAGACCAAGGTCTATCATTCGGGTTTGACGTGGCTCCAATAATAATGAGATTCATAAACAAGGAGCAAACTGGACTTGCTTTTAATGCGAGATATGGCTTTGCCAAACGTTGGTGGGCTGGAGCTGAAGCTGGTTATGAAAACGTCAAATACGACAAACAGGACTACTCATACGAGAGTAATGGTATGTTTTTACGCATAGGAGCCGACTATGACATATTCATGTCAAGGGATTATCCTACCAACAATAACATTCTTATAGGTGCACGTTATGGTTATGCATGGCAGAACCACGAAAGCAGTAATTTCGAAATATTGGATACCTATTGGGGATCATACAAAGGTTCTGTAAAAAAAACACCAGTAAATAGCCATTGGCTCGAAGCACTATTCGGATTAAGATGCGAAATGCTACCCAACATATATATGGCATGGAGTTTTAGATGCAAGGTCAGACTAACCTCGACCCACAGCGACGAAATGAATCCATACGCAATAGCTGGTCTTGGCAAATACGATAGTCGCGTAGCTTTGGGATTCACATATACATTCGAATTCCAGATTCCAACCAACAGAAAAAGCAAGAAAAGTATAATCTCTAATCCTGACATCCAATGAACGTAACAGTATTTTGTGCATCCAGCGATACTATCCCTCGCCACTACATAATAGAAGCTCAAGAGATGGCAGGACTTCTCTCAGAGTATGGTCATACTCTCGTCTATGGCGGTGGTTCAACTGGAATAATGGGTATCATGGCTGATATTATGCTGGCTAACAGAGCCAAAGTCAAGGGCGTTATTCCCCGATTCATGGTTGAGGTCGAATGGCAACATAAAAGAGTCTCCGACATGGAGTTGACCGAGACTATGGAAGAACGTAAGCAACGACTGATTGAACTCGCCGATGTCATATTAGTTCTTCCTGGTGGTGTCGGAACTCTCGATGAGATGTTTATGGCAATATGCAACTACAAGCTCAAACTGCATAACAAAGAGATAATCATTCTTAATACAGAGGGTATATATACACCTATTCAAGAATTGCTACTGAGAATGGACGAAGAGCATTTTCTATCACCATCAGGTCTTCAAGGCATCAGTTTCGTCAAGACTCCTGCAGAAGTTATAGAAGTAATAAAACAAATAAGACGTAAATGATGTTATGGAAATGACTTTGACACCAAGGGGTCAGAATTGTCTGACTGCAGATTCTGAATGGATATTTATAGCTTGTATAATAGCTTCAATATTGTTCGGACTTGTCTATCTATTGTCTCCAAATTACATCAATCGCATTGTAAGTTACTCTGTGGCACCACATGGAGGGCGTGGTTCAGTCTACGACTCACTCTCTCTTCAATATCGTAATGCTGCTACCATTTTGACTATTAATCACTGCTTTCTCTTATCGGTGTTATTATACGAAATACTCATAATACTTGGCATAATACATGAGACAGGATTCTTGAAGTTTATCGTTATACTATTATACACAACGTTGTATGAGGTTGCAAAATATAGCATACATTGGATGATAGGATACGCCTTCGACGAAGCACAACAGACGACAAACATATTACGTCATAAGGAGATTTCATCACACTTGATGACTATAATAATTCTGCCTATCGCACTCTTACTTCCATACATAAGCGAAACGAGTGCTAAAACACTATTAATCATCTTATTAGCATCATACATAGTAATATGCATGTGGCGATTCACCCAATTGCTAAAAGAAAATTCATACACTATAGTGTCGATATTTTACATTTTTTTGTACCTTTGCGCCGTCGAAATCGCGCCTATAATAGTAATTACTAAGACTCTATGGGCAATATAGACAGGACAACAAGATGAAAATCAAGAAGATACTCATTTCCCAGCCGGCTCCAGCTCCCGAGAGCAAGTCGCCCTATTTTGACATAGCAGAACAGAATGGCATATCTATGACCTTCCGCCCTTTCATCCACATAGAAGGCGTTAGTGCAAAGGATTTCCGCAAGCAAAAAGTTGACATTTTATCGCATTCTGCAGTAATTTTTACAAGCAAGACAGCAATCGACCATTTCTTCCGCCTTTGTGAAGAGATGAGAATCACTGTTCCAGAGACAATGAAATACTTCTGCGTTTCTGAGTCGATATCAGTCTATCTTCAGAAATACACAATATATCGCAAGAGAAAAGTATTCTTTCCACCTAAGGGAGGTGCATTCAAAGAGATGCTCGATACATGTGTAAAGCGTCATAAAGACGAGAAATTCTTACTCCTATTGAGTGACATAAGCGGTAAGACAATGCCAGACATGATGGACAAGATGAAACTGACCTATACAAAGGCAGTGTTATACAATACCGTAGCCTCTGATATGACAGATATCAATATTCATGATTTCGATATAGTACTATTCTTCTCTCCTCAAGGCATAGCATCGCTCCAACAGAATTTTCCTGACTTTGAACAGGGCGAACTTAAAATCGGAACCTTTGGTCCAACCACAGCAAAGGCTGTCAAGGATGCTGGTCTGCGTCTCGACATTGAGGCACCGACACCAGAGGCCCCATCAATGACTATGGCTCTCGACCAATACATTAAAAAAAATAAAAAATAAGGCTACATACCCCCTATAAAAGGACGGACAGCAGTGTCCGTCCTTTTATTTTATCAACAACTTGTTAAAAAAATTGCTTCATAATTACAAAAGAAGTAATTTTGCAAAAAAATTAAACTCAACAGGAATAGCTAAGATCGTTAGATAACATGAACTTAATTGTAGCCAAAGAGCATTTTTCGGAAAACGTGGTGAAATTTGTGATAGAAGCACCTCGTATTGCCAAGTCGCGTCGTGCCGGACATTTTGTAATTGTCCGCGTTGGAGATAATGGCGAACGCATTCCATTGACCATCGCCGGGTCAGATATAGAGAAAGGCACTATCACCCTCGTTGTACAGCAGATTGGTGTATCAACTCGCAAATTATGCGCTCTCAACGTAGGCGATTACATCACAGACGTTGTCGGCCCGCTTGGACAAGCAACAAAAATTGAAAAGCAACCAGGCACGGTTCTGTGCTGTGGAGGAGGTGTTGGTGTAGCGCCACTGCTTCCAATCATACAAGCCCACAAAGCTGTTGGCAATCGTGTTGTAGCCGTTCTTGCTGCACGTACTAAAGATCTTATCATCCTTGAGGAAGAGGTTCGCAAGTCAGCTGACGAAGTTGTAATAATGACTGATGATGGTTCCTACGGCAAACAGGGTGTCGTAACAGTCGGCATGGAAGATGTGATAGCTAAAGAGAATGTTACAGAGGCTGTCATCATTGGTCCTGCAATCATGATGAAGTTTGGAGCTTTGACAACAAAGAAATACAACATTCCGACAGTTGTCAGCCTCAACACCATAATGGTAGATGGAACAGGTATGTGTGGTGCATGCCGCGTGACTGTTGGAGGAAAGACCAAATTCGTTTGTGTTGACGGCCCTGAGTTCGACGCTCATCAGGTCGACTTCGACGAGATGCTAAAACGCATGGGAGGCTTCAAGCCTCAGGAACAAGAGGCGCTCGCTCGCTATAACAATCAGAAATAAGAGAGCGCTAAGTGAGTAATTATTAATTGATAACTGAAATTCAAAATGGATAACAGCATACAACGTGACGCACAGTGGCGTGAAGAGGTTCGCAGTAGCTTGAAACCAAAGGACCGTATGGCCATTGAGCGCGTTAAGATGGCAGAGGTTGAGCCAAATGTCCGCAACAAATCATACGTAGAGGTCAACCAGGGACTAACCGAAGAGCAGGCACTTACAGAATCTAAGCGCTGTCTTGACTGTCCTAACCCTATGTGTGTGACAGGATGTCCTGTTGAGATTAACATTCCTACCTTTATCAAGAATATTGAACGTGGTGAATACCTTGAAGCTGCACGCGTAATAAAGATGACATCAACGCTACCAGCTGTATGCGGTCGTGTTTGTCCTCAGGAGAAGCAGTGCGAGAGCAAGTGTATCTACAACAAATCGAATAAGCCTGCTGTTGCTATTGGTTACCTCGAACGCTTTGCCGCTGACTACGAGCGTAACTCAGGCAAGATGTCGGTTCCAGAGACAGCCCCAAAGAATGGTATCAAAGTCGCTGTTGTTGGTTCTGGTCCTGCTGGTCTGACGTGCGCAGGCGAAATGGCCAAATTGGGATATGATGTAACTGTATTCGAAGCTCTCCACGAGATTGGTGGCGTGCTCAAATATGGTATCCCTGAGTTCCGTTTGCCAAATGCTATAGTAGATGTAGAGATTGACAACCTTCGCAAGATGGGTGTTAAATTTGAGTCGGACTTCATAGTAGGAAAGACTGCCACAATGGACGACCTCCGAGCTGATGGGTTCAAGGGCTTCTTTGTGGCTTCTGGTGCTGGTCTCCCTCGTTTCATGGGAATCCCTGGCGAAAACGCTATTGGCATCATGTCTTCTAATGAGTACTTGACTCGTGTTAACCTCATGCACGCAGCCGATGAGAACTATGACACTCCAATTATATTTGGAAAGAAGGTAGCTGTCATCGGAGGAGGAAACACAGCCATGGACTCAGTCCGTACAGCAAAACGTCTCGGTGCCGACCGTGTCATGCTCATATACCGTCGTTCTGAAGCTGAGATGCCTGCACGTCTTGAAGAGGTCAAGCATGCTAAGGAGGAAGGTGTTGAGTTCATCATGCTTTCAAACCCTGTTGAATACGTTGCTGATGAAAAGGGATACGTATCACAGATGAAGGTTCAGAAGATGGAACTTGGCGAGCCTGATGAACGCGGTCGCCGTAGTCCTGTTCCTATACCTGGCGCAATCGAAACAATTGATGTCGACCTCGTGGTTGTGAGTGTTGGTGTCTCTCCAAATCCACTGATTCCAAATTCGCATCCTGATCTCAAGACAACCCAGAAGGGAACTCTCGAGGCAACAGAGGAGCTCCAGACAACTGTAGCCGATGTATTTGCAGGTGGCGACATCGTTCGTGGTGGAGCAACCGTAATACTCGCTATGGGCGATGGTCGCAAAGCAGCAGCAAACCTACACAAGAAACTTCAAGCCAAATAATAATCCTAAATCTTTAACTCAACAGCATGGCAGATTATTCTGCCATGCTGTTTTTTAACTCAACTCACCGATTCGTCTATAAAAAATGGGCATTCGTAGATAATAAACGTATCTTATTGAAATAAATATTACTTTTGCTTGACAAGTAGTCGGACTTTCGACAACTAAAACACTAAAAACCATAACACCTAATCAAATTGAAAAAAATTATTTTATCAGTGGTAGCTCTCTCACTCTGTGTCGTTTCGTACTCACAGCCATGGAGAATGCCAAAACCGAAACCAACAGTATACTACACTAAGGATATCACTCCTGAGTCGTTGGTTCGCATATACGAAGTTCTCAACGCAGAACCTACAGGTCATGTTGCTGTTAAAATCAGCACAGGAGAGAGTGGCAACAACAATTATTTGAAGCCCGAGCTCATTAAGAACCTTGTAGAGAAAGTCAATGGAACTATTGTAGAGTGTAACACAGCCTACAAAGGTTCTCGACAAGATGTGAAGGAGCATTGGAAAACTATTCACGAACACGGATTCGATAATGAGTTCGCTGTTGATATCATGGACCAGTATGGAGAGATGCGCATTCCTGTTAAGGATAAAAAACACATCAAATATGATGTGGTTGGAGACCATCTTGCCAATTACGACTTCATGATAAACCTTGCTCACTTCAAGGGTCATGCAATGGGCGGATTCGGAGGTGTTTTGAAAAACGCTTCGATAGGCATTGCATCAACAAATGGCAAAGCATATATCCATTCTGCAGGCAAGACAGAGGAGCCTGAAACGGCATGGAAGAATCTACCAGAACAAGATGCTTTCATTGAGAGTATGGCAGCAGCAGCTCAGGCGGTTCACACATATATGGATGGCAAGGTGTTGTACATCAACATTATGAACAACATGAGTGTTGACTGCGATTGCGATGCACATCCAGCAGCACCGCAACTCAAAGATATGGGAATCGTTGCAAGCCTCGACCCTGTAGCAGCAGACCAAGCATGTCTCGACATGGTTTTCAACCACAAGGCATCTGAGGGCGACAACGAAAAACCTCTTATCGAGAGAATAAATCGCCAGCATGGTACATATATTACTGAATATGCTGAAAAGATAGGACTCGGAAGTCGCGAATACAAACTCGTCGACATTGACGAAGTATTCTCAGGCCTCGCTGACGCATATAAGGACTACTTCAACGTAGGTGTTGCGCTTAATAGTCGCAACATCATCGAGCCACGTCAGGTTGCTCTCGTTAAGGCTAACTTCAATAGTATCACTGCTGAGAACTGCATGAAGCCTATCTCTGTTCATCCAAGACGTGGTGTCTGGAACTGGGATGAAGCTGACCGCCTCGCTAATTTCTGTCGCGAAAACGGCATTAAGCTCAGAGGACACTGCCTATGCTGGCATAGCCAGTTCTCCGATTGGATGTTCACCCGCGACAATGGTGAACCCGCAACAAAAGAGGAGTTCTACGCCGAACTGCGTGACCATATCCATACAGTTGTTAACAGGTACAAGGATATAGTATACGCATGGGACGTTGTCAACGAAGCTATGACAGACGATGAGAATGCTGAAATACCATACCGTCAGTCGCGTCATTGGAAATTATGTGGTGACGAATTCATCGCTAAAGCTTTTGAGTTCGCTCACGAGGCCGACCCTAACGCTATACTTATGTATAACGACTATAATGCGGCTATTCCTCACAAACGCGACAAAATATACAATATGGTTAAGAAGATGCAAGAGGCTGGCGTTCCAATTAATGGTATCGGAATGCAAGGTCACTACAACATCTACGAGCCAAGCGAAGAAGATTTTGAAGCAGCAATTGTTAAATATTCAGAACTCGTAAAGCATATCCACATCACAGAACTTGATGTTCGTGTGAACAAAGAGATGGGCGGCCAGCTACAATTCAGTCGCGAGGGTGCTAAGGTTGACGATCGCATCAAGAGAATGCAAGAGAGGCAATACTCAATGCTCTTCCGCGTAATGCGCAAACACAAAGATGTCATCGATGTTGTGACATTCTGGAATCTGAGCGACCGTGACTCATGGTTGGGTGAACGTAACTACCCTCTCCCAATTGATGTACACTACCTTGCTAAGGACTTGTTCTATGTTCTTCGTGACTGGGACAAACAGCCTGAGAGACCCTTCTTCCCTATGTGGTAGATAACGTATAAAGAAAAGTTTGGTTAATAGTATATATGAAAGTGATTAGTCAGGTTTTCATGTTACCTGACTAATCAAAGGTTGGACGACTTCAAGGTGTGAACCCTGGGGTCGTCATTTTTTTCAATAATACTATAGAGACAATTGAATGATAAAACCATCTTGACATTATGAACACTTTGTAATACCTTTGCTATATGCTATAACAAAGCAACTTTACAATCTGCAGAAACGAATGAACAAGATATGGAGATATATCAACATCATAGTAATTGTATGCAGTATTGCATGGCTATGCTATAAACTATATTCCGATTGGACGCTCATAATTGATGGTCTATTCAGGGCATGTCGAATGCCCCTCATAGCTACTACAACTCTGATATTGACGATTTTGGGAATACTCACAGATGCTCTGCGTTGGAAAGTGGCTACTGGCGATACTGACAACTGGCATATTAAACAACATGTCATAACTGTCATAACATCTATCACTTACAGCAACTTCTCGCTATTTGGTATTGGTGAACACGTTGCTCGAATCAATACAAAAGCCGACAACAAATCAGGCAAAACAATATTAAGCGATAGTCTGCTAATCAGCACACTAAACACAATTGTCATACCATGCCTTACTATTCCATTCGTTGCATATAACAATCTTCCCATTATTCAGCAAAACACAGTCAAAACTGCTGTTATTGCCATTATAATATTGGCAGCTATCATCGTTGCAGCGACATTCATCAAATCGAAATGGACCGAAGATTTCCACTTTAAGAATATAATTCCCACTCTGCTATTGACAATCTTGAAAACCTATCTTTTTTTTCTTCAGTTTTATATCATTCTCAACGGACTGATAACCAGTCTTGCACCAGGCGTCCTATGGAGTATCACATGCACATATTATCTGATAATCACACTAATCCCCTTTAGCACAGGAATATCTAACGTTGCCGTACGTACAGGTGTAATCAACATACTATTTACAGACATTGTAGATAGTGCATCAGGCATCTCAGCTGTAATTATCATGTGGTTCTTCAATATAGCTCTGATATCCCTGACCTACATTATATGCAAATCACTCTTCCTGCACAAAGGAGGAAATCAAGATAATAACTACCTTTGCTTTCGTAAAAAATCTGAAAACAAATGAAACAAATCCTGATAGTACAAGCACTTGAGGACGAACGCATAGAACTGCCTGTCAATGACAATATACGTTTTCATCACATATTCACACATTGTGGTAAAGCAAACGCTGCATATTCTCTGACAGAATGGTTATTGACTCACGACAAGCCCGACATTGTAATTAATGTCGGAACAGCAGGCTCATGCACCCTTAACATAGGAGATATTGCTGTTTGTAGTTCCTTCATCGATAGAGACCTCATTCCGCTTAAAGAGCTGGGTGTTGACTGTGTCCTCACTTTCGACACTAAAGGAAAGAGCATATGCAGTACAGGCGACACCTTTGTAACCGACAAATTCACTGATGCCGATGTGTGCGATATGGAAGCTTTCGCACTGGCACTGACTTGTAAGCGCCAGAATCTACCATTCGTTGCCGTAAAATATGTTACCGATATTGTTGGTCAAAACTCTGTCAAAGCATGGGAAGAAAAATTAGCTGACGCTCGCTATAATCTTACGAAATATATAAACTCATTCATATTGGCATAATTTTTGTTATATAACATTAACAACCACAAAAATAAAATAGTTGCATAGCATGAAAATCATTAATAATCTAACTATATTTTCACTGATTATCATATCTATTGTCACACTACAAAGTTGCGACAATGATGATTTTAAAATGGCATGGGACACGCGCCATCTTGATGGCTCGTGGATTATGACCGAACAGGAATTCTCCTATTATGATGAATATGGGAAAGTAACTGACAAAGAAAAACACTCCTATTCATACCATCCGCGACTCAATAAAGAGCAACTCAAATTGGATATATCGCGTGAGTCAAGCGACGAATTTTATTTTGAAACATACCATGCCAGTCATTACGATTGGGCTTACGATTCAGAATATTTCGTATATGTCAACTCCGATTTTGATTTATTCCGACTTAGCAATAAGCCAACACATGGACATGATGAGTATATTGGTCATATCCAATCACTCTCTGCTACACGACTTGTCTTGACCTACGAAGAGTCATCCGATAACGACTCTCCAAGTTACAAGGTCAGAACAACCTATAAACGGAATTGACTTATTTGAGTCACAACGGCAACAGAATTACAAGTCACAGGTAGCTACCTTTCAATTGATAAAAAAATATTGTTGATTGAAAAAAAGTATTAATTTTGCGCTCCGTAATGATTTGGCAAAAAAATTGCTAAACAAA
>JABUTU010000076.1 GCA_021443545.1 Marinilabiliaceae bacterium
GGATTAATGCCTCTGGTTACGGCCCAGAAGATTGGGGGTTCGAATCCCTCCGGTATCACCAAGTGGATGTATCAACGATACATCCTTTTTTCGTTTAATACGACATATAAACAAATAGGGTGTATCCACCAAAGGATACACCCTATCTGTTTTATATGACGTCTATCTATTACTTCTTGTCACATTTGCAGCAAGAGAAACACTTCCAGACAAGAGCTGACAGGGTGGCGCCAATCAGCGGAGCAACAATGAAAATCCACAGGTTGCATAGTGCAGAACCTCCTTGGTAGAGTGCTGGTGCAATGCTTCTCGCTGGATTAACAGACGTTCCTGTATACCGGATGCATGCTAAGTGAACAAGAACAAGCGTTAAGCCTATGGCAAAACCAGCAAGGTTGCCACATCCCTTTTTCGGATCAGTTGTACCTAATACAACGAGGACAAAGACAAACGTGAAGAATACCTCAGCAAGAAATCCTCCGAGTGCCGTTACTCCCGACTGAAGGTCATTAGCTCCTGTCCCCGTAACCTCTGTATTAGATGTCAGCAAAAAGAGAATTGACGAACCAAGAAGAGCTCCAATAATCTGAGCAATAATATATCCAGTTGCATCCTTGCCAGATATGCGCCCTGTCAGAAGGCATCCAAGCGTGATGGCTGGGTTGATATGACAACCACTGATGCTCCCCACTGTATATGCCATAGCTACAACCGAAAGACCAAAGGCTAATGACGTTCCCACTACAGAAGCGGCATCAGCAGGATTGCAATTGATGCTCGTGGCAACGCCACATCCCATAAGAACAAGGACCATAGTCCCTATCATCTCTACTAAATATTTTTTCATAATCTGAAATAGTTAAGTTGGTATTATGTTATAAAAACAACACAGCATGATACGTAGTTTTGTGAAAAAACGTTTCATGCTGTGTTGCTTTATATGTGCTCAGTAAGTTTACTGTGCCACTTCTTGTTCAAATTCGACTATGAACTCAACACGACGGTTAAGAGCTCTGCCCTTCGAAGTCTTGTTGTCTGCTACAGGCTGGTCTGGTCCGAATCCATCGCTTGACAGACGAGTATAGTCAACACCATGGTCTATCAAGTAGTTCTTGACAGCGTCGGCACGGTCTCTTGATAGCTTGAGGTTTGTTTCGTATTTACCTTGACTATCGGTATGTCCATGTATCTTGAGTTTGTACTCTTTATTTTCCTGCAGGACTCTTACTATCTGGTTCAGTATCGAGAACGAAGAGCTCTTAATTTTGCTCTTGCCTGTTTCGAACTGTATTCCATTTAGTGCTTTTTGGAAGAGCTTCTTGACGCTCGCCTTGATTTCAGGACATCCATGATTTGCTGTTGTACCTGCAATATTCGGACAGTTGTCGAGGTAATCAGGAACACCATCATTATCGCTATCCTTAGGACAGCCATTTTCATCGACATGACCCCATGCCTTTTCTGGTGTGCCAGGACACTTATCCTTAAAGTCAGGTACACCATCACCATCTGTATCTGTTGCACATCCGTTTTCGTCAACCATGCCACGTGCCGACTCGAGAGTACCCGGACACTTGTCGAGATAATCTGGAACGCCATCCTGGTCTTCATCAAATGGACAGCCACTTTCGTCAACACGAAGTACAACTGATAGTGGTGTGTCAGCGCACTTGTCAAGGTAGTCAGGTACACCATCACCATCACTATCCTTAGGACAGCCCGATTCGTCTATCATACCAAATGCTTCAACAGGAGTGTTAGGGCACTTGTCGAGGTAGTCTGGAACACCGTCGCCATCAGTATCCAAAGGACAACCATTCTCTCCAACTTTGCCGTAAGCCTCTTCAGGTGTGTTCTCACACTGGTCGAGATAATCTGGAACACCATCTCCATCTGTGTCCTTAGGACAACCCCATTCATCAACTAACCCATTAACCTCTGCAGGTGTGTCAGGACACATGTCACGACGGTTCTTTACACCATCATGGTCGTCATCCTTACGTCTTGTATTCCATCCAAAGAGAAAGTTGACACCCGTAGAGAGGCGAACCTGAGAGGTCTTCCTTGGAATCCTCGTTCCGTCACTTGTCTTGTCAGACCACTTCAAAGGTACATCATCGATAGCTGCAAAGATGTTGAGAGGGCCTAAGTTGAGGTTAATACCAGCTCCTAAATTCGCAAGATTGCTCTTTATGAAATCGTACGATAGCGACCATTCAACAAATCGGTGTGGACGGAAGTTGCTTGAAAAAGTGAGACTTGGGTTGGCATCTCCATTTACAAACATTATGTTGGTGAGTAAGCCCAAACTGACTTTGTCTCGAGGAAACGAATACTCTAAACCAGCATGAACTTTCGGGCTGAGAAAAACAGCGCTCTTCTGGTTTTTGTCGTCAACACCATACATGCCTTTGATACGTTCGGCACTGAATGAATCGGAAATATTGTCGTTGATATCAGCTACGTTGTCGGTGTTTTCACTCAAGTTAGGATTTTGGAATGAATAGTTGTCTAGGCTAACCCAAACCTCCGAAACATTGCGACGCCATGATATGAAACCAAGATCAAGCAGGCTGGCTGATAACGTTAGATGGTCATCCAAAAACGATGAAGAGAAACCAAAGTCTATAGCAGCACCATGGCCACTCGGCTTGCGTATCTGCTTGGTCGATAAGTCATCATAGCTGGTCACAAGTTCAAATCCCTTGTCGTTTTCATATATACGTGTTCCAGGGAGTACCAAGTATACATTGCCATGGGCATCTATCGACCACTTCTCATCTCCCAGTTTTATATCTAAATTGTCGATTTTACTCTTTGTATATGCAATACCTGAGAGAAATTTGAATTTAATACCAAGTTGCAAATTATCGGTCTTTCGAGCCATTCCAAAATTATACTCGAGGTATGTCAACTCCTTAATATTCAAATCTTTGAAAGTGAAGTTCTTGAATTGGTCAGCAGGGTTGGTCTTGTCAAAGGTATAGACCTTCTGAAGAAGTTTCTTAGGAACTGAAATGTGACCTTCAGTCTTAGTCCTAACCCCAAAAGAGAAAAAGACATCCTTTTTTGTTTTGAAGCCAAAGCCCAAAAGCGTATTCTCATTGTAGAAGTCAAGTCGCACATTGCGATGAGCTTCGTTTATGAGGTCTTTAATGCTTGACGACTCCCAGTCCTCATCAAATATTGTATGAACATATCCCTTCTTATCTACAAAGCCAAGGTCATCAAATACGTAGGAGTTGGTACCGACATATAAATCAATGTCAGAAATGCCTAATCCGACATATACAGTATATCCCTCTGGCATAAAAGCAGGGTTAATTTCATGACGAACAGGATTGTGTTTCATGAAGTATAGCGTATTAGCCTCTTGAGCAAGTGCACCAACAGATGTGCCTAATACGCATAGCGCTGTAATATATTTGTTTAATTTCATAATCAGTGTAGAGTCTTTAAGTTTATCAAGTTGGTATCTTTGTTTGTTGATACAAATTTACTAATTTTGAGTCTAAAACAAAGAATAATTCACAAACAGATGAAAAAAACATTTTTGACATTGTCAGTGGCGTTTCTGTCAATTCTAATTTTGAGTTCATGTCTTGAAAAAAAAGATGAAAAATTCGAAATAATAGGTAGTGGTTATGTTATGCAAAAAGCAAGTGCTAATGGAGACGCTCAATATGTACCATATCTTTTCGTGACAACATCAGTAACCGAAAATGAATTGGCGAGTGTGGAGATAGCTAATTCGGAAGTCTCTTTTCCAATGCAGAAAGTGACAGACTATGAATACGTCTCTAATCCACAACCATTTAACTCAATAGTGGAACTGAATGGAACATACTATGTCACTGCGACAAGTAAAAAAGGAGAGCGTGTAACGGACGAATTGAAGTTGAATTTTTCTAAAGAGGATTATCTTGGTGATGTAGAAGTCAAGGATTTCACTTACGATGGAACTACAATCAAGTTGAAGGTAAAGCCTGCAGAGAATGCTATTGCGACAGGTATATGTATAAATCGTTTCGACGATAAGGTCGCAGAATATATGAATATGTATGAAGTAATGTACTATGAATCTGAGTCTAATGGTACCTTGGTTGAGCAGGCAGGAGAGGATGGTTTTCTCTCAATGAAATTGTCGTTTTCGTCTACAAGCTACGACGATATGATGCTATTTGACAATGCTCAGATTTCAGCCTTCGCACTTACAAATAACGCAGTCTATCGTACGAGTGATATCAAGAAAGTGATAACCAAAGACGCTCAAGGCTTTTAGTCCGAGAACTTAGCTGTTTCAACTGACTGTTTCATCTAATTGCTGAACCATGGACAACGAGAATCAATCAAGGCGAGAATTTCTGCAGAAGCTTGCAGCGTTGGCTGTCATAGGGATAGTCTCGCCTAAGTCTCTCTTCTTCGGACAGAAGATGAACTCATCAGATCAGAACTCACGAGGAAGAGGTGAATGCAGTATATCCTACGATTGTTCTGGCGGTGGCGGGCAGTGTGGAACATCCTACGATTGCTCTGGTGGTGGAACTGATAGCAAAGGACGAGGGACGTGCAGTACATCCTACGATTGTTCCGGAGGAGGTGGTAAGTGCGGTACCTCATACGATTGCTCAGGACGCGGCAAAGATAGCAACGGTCGTGGCGCTTGCGGCACATCCTACGACTGCGCAGGAGGAGGAGGTAAGTGCGGCACCTCCTACGATTGTTCAGGACAAGGCAAAGACAGTAACGGACGAGGCGCCTGTGGAACATCCTACGACTGTTCTGGTGGTGGCGGTAAGTGCGGTACATCGTACGATTGCTCAGGCGGTGGCACTGATAGTAAAGGAAATGGTAAGTGTGGGACGTCCTACGACTGTGCTGGCGGTGGCGGTAAGTGCGGTACGTCCTATGATTGCGCCGGGGGTGGCGGTAAATGTGGTAGTTCTTTTGATTGCGCTGGAGGCGGTGGTAAATGTGGCAGTTCTTACGACTGCACAGGTAGTTAGACTGTTGTACTATGGATGACAGAGTATTCGTAAAACCCTCTGGCCTTAAAAGGTTTGAGCGTGATGATAAGGTCATATACATCAATCCAGACGTTCCATCGTGGTTTGTGACAAATAAATTGGGCGAAGCTTGTTTCGATTTGTTCGATGGGATTAATACAATCGATGAGATTGTTGAGTTTTGCAGCGGTAGCTTTGAAGAAGATTGCAGAGATTTATTTGTTCGCTTTTGTAATGAGGTAGTAGAGTCTGGTATTTTTGAACAGCCATCCAATGCGATTAAACGACCATATACACTGGATATGGTTCATCTGATGCTGACGGATAAATGTAATCTTCATTGTAAGTATTGTTATGCCTCAGAGCGAATTGAAAGTGGCTATGGATATCTGTCGAGAGAAGATTATTTCGGTATTATTGATCAGCTTATTGATGTCAATCCGTCTGTTTCCTTTACCCTGTCGGGGGGAGAACCTCTGCTGAATGACTCGTGGAGCGATATAGCTTCTTATATAAAGCAGAAGGGGAGCCAATCACTTCTGCTTACTAATGGCTTGTTGATTGACGACTCAAATGTGCTGACTATCAAGTCTCTCTTTTCATTGGTGACACTTAGCATAGATGGTAGTACAGTTGAGATTCATTCCAGGACAAGGGGAGATAATTACAATAAGCTGATTGGTGTAATTGACCTTCTTGAAAGAAATGAAGTTAACTATTCATTGTCGATGACTGTAAGCAGATATAATATTGATGATGTCGAGGATATGGCGAAACGGTTTGGTAATAAACTGAATTATCAACCATTGTTCCCGACAAAAGGATGCTCTGATAGCATGTCTATTACAGGAGTCGAGTATTATCAAGCGTTGAAGAAAGCTTCTGGTGTGAATCCTCTTTCATATTGTGAGGCGGCTCTTGACAGGTCTAAATTTGTTCCTTGTCTCAAGTGCGCTATGGGTGAGGGCGAGATAAGCATATCTGCTACGGGTGATGTCTATCCATGTCAGTTGTTGCATAATGACTATTTCATTGCTGGAAACATTCACGAAAATAGCATAAGAGAGATACTAAGAGATTCACCTGTTTTGAAAAAGTGCAGAGGTATTAGTGTAGATACTATTGATGGATGTAAGGATTGTGCAATCAAGTATATATGTGGCGGAGCGTGCCGTGCTCGTTCCTACTACGAGACGAAAAGCATCGAGAAGTCAGGGAATTTTTGTGAATATGAGAAGAATGCCTATTTGGATGGAATAGTGCAGATATATAGTCGTAATGTTTTTAATTGAGAGTATTTATTTAAGTAATCAGTTGTGGTAAAACTAAAATAGCAAAGCCTGTCTGCATAGTATTATTAGTGACTATCCTGGTATCATGATACATAGTTCAACTTGGGTTGATAGACATTGTCATGAGAAGTATATACCTTTGCATTGTATAAGTTGCAGAGGGTGCATAACTGTCTCCACGAAAGGAATGAACTATCTTGAGAATCTAATCAGAATAGAGAAAAAAGAGTTGCTCTTATGGTCGTGGTATTAGTATGATGAATTCGCTTTTGACGATTATGAGTTGTTTGTAATTTTTTTTTACTAATTTGCGTTGATTAATTGTTAACTATTTATAATTGCAGTCGTATATATGGATGATTTTTCGTTTGAATGTAATTGATTTATAGGTTTAATTTATAATTACTTTAAAGACATGAAACGTATTGTTATTATATTCGCTATGCTGCTTAGTATGACAGCAGTTTGTTTTGGTCAGTACTCTACAACAGAGGGTGATGCCAAGCCTTTGAAGGAAGGTGGTGATTTGGTTGTAACTTTCGACTTTGAAGGTGCAACTTTCGATAAGTCACAGGCTCTCTCTGATAAGTATGAGAATTTGACTTCTCTCGTGTCAAAGGTTCCAGCCAATTTCAAGTCAGGTTTTTCTGAAACCAGCAAGAAGTCAAAAATCGTTGACAATGCATCTGACGCTAAGTATGATGTTAATATCAAGGTGACTAACATGGACTTGTACTTCAAGGTGATGAGCGTAGTTCCTGGTAATGTTACTAAAGTATGGGCTACCATCACAATTAAAGACATTGCAACTGGTGAACTAATCTGTACTATAGATGTTGATGAGTGTGCTGGCGAACGTGACTTCACAATAGATGATAGTTTCGCAAAGTGCTTTGTACGACTTGGTGAGGACTTCGGTACAATCGTGAAGAAAGGCAAAGCGAAGTAATCATATAATTATTATTAGAATGAAAATCCCCTCCTTGGACATGACTCCAGGGAGGGGATTTTTGATATATTTATGATTTGCAGATTTATGTAGCAAGAGAAAAAAGCCAATTATATTGCTACAAAATGTTTAGCGAATGACGATAGTTATTTTATTTCTGCTCCGCGGTAGTAGTCGAGAATCTTTATTCTGAAGGCCAGCTCGTACTTGGCTTGTACCATCTCGGCTGCGGAACGCGACCACGACGTCAAGGCCTCGTTGTAGGCTGTCTGTGTCGAACGTCCTGCTTCAAACTTGCGCGTCTGGACATCAAGCGCATCACGAGATGCCTGTTCTGCAGCCACGCTCGATTCGTATGTGCTCGAGGCTGAAAGAGCATTGTAGTAGGCTTGCTGTATCTCCTTGTAGAGCGTCTTCTTTGTCTGCTCAATTTCAATCGTCGTATTGACCTTCTCTACTTTGGCTGATCTCACCTGGTTCTTGACCGAGAATCGAGAAAAGATAGGAATGCTCAGATTCAAGGATATATACTTGTTGAGGTTTTGATCTAACTGATCACCAAACGACGATTCAAAGTTTGACCCTGAGACACTGTAGTAACTTGTACCAATTCCCGCCGAGAGCGAGAGAGAGGGGTAGTGCCCAGCTTTTGCATTAGTGATTGCCTCATCGGCACTCTTCTCACGTAGCATGGCTGCCTTGATGTCGTTGCGCGAAGTGAGAGCCTCGGCGTAGATTTGTTCTGGCGATGTCATGCCATCAAGTGAGGTCAGGTCGTATTCGGGTATCGCAATCTCCATTCCTTCTGGTGTCGACAACTCAAGAAGCTGACTCAAATCTAACAAGGCCATTTTATAGTCGTTCTCAGCCTTCACGAGCGTCATCTGGTCAGAAGCAACGCGGCTACGTGCCTCGCTGATATCCGATTCTGCTGCGCGGCCCTGCTTGAGAAGTTCCTCTTTTTGAGTGAGCTGACTCTGTGAGAGCTCAAGCTGCTTCTTGTCGACCTCTACCAACTCTTTAGCATATAATACCTGCAGATATGCTTGTGCTACATTGATACCTATGTCCTCCTTTGCATTCTCAAGATCCGCAATAGCCGCATCGAGGTTCAACTGTGCCTCTCTCCTTTGGGCAGCACGTCCAAACTCAAAGAGACTCATATGAGCACTTACGTCGAAACTCGTGTTCTGAACATTATGGTTGGCGTAGGTATTGTTTGATGTCAGACTGCGTCCGAAGTTAAATGATTGCCCAATAGACCCTGAAACAGTAGGCAGATACTGCATCTTGGCATTGTCAAGATTAATCTCGTTTCGCTGACGTGTTTGCTCCATCTGCTTGACATTCAGGTTGTTTTCGATTGCGTAATCGATACACTCTTTCAGAGTCCAGACTCTCTTCTCCTGTGCGTTGGCCAAGGTGCCACACAGAATAATGATTGAAAGAGTTAGATATGCTATTCTGTTCATCTCTTTAAATTTAATCTTCAACTTCAATTTCTTTGCCTTGAAGTGGCTCTTCGAGTGTTATGCCACTCTTAACCTCAATCTTAACACCATCGCTCATGCCAGTTGTAATCTGGCGGCGTTCGAAGACCTGTCCGTTAAGGCTATCCGTCAATACACTTACGAATGAACTGTCGCCCGAAAACTCAATGACTGATTCTGGAATGCATAAAACATCTTTTGCCGATTGAAGCACTATTTCTGCATTTGCTGAATATCCAGAGCGGATGGTGACACTGTCAGGAACAGTTATGCTTGCCTTTATCTCAAACTGATTAGCTCCGTTCTCTTCAACACCTTTTGGTGATATGTATTCAAGAGTGGCATTGAACGACATGTCCTGAATGGCTCCCAAAGTGATTTTGACAGGCATTCCCTCGTGGATTCGACCCACCTCGGTCTCGTCAATATTGCCTCTGAAAATCAGGTCGTTCATGTCGGCAATTGTTGCTATTGTAGTTCCATCATTCATCGTGTTGGCTTGAATGACGGAGTTTCCTATTTTGACAGGTACGTCGAGGATGAGACCCGTTATCGTTGAGCGGATGAGAGTTGAGCTCATTGAAGCAGAGCTCTTTGTGATACCATCGCGGACAATCTCCAACTGGTCCTTAGCAACCTGCAACTCCTCCTGAGCTTGCTTGAGTTTAAGGGCATCGTTCTCGTACTCCTCCTGACTTATGAATTTCTTTTCAAGAAGATTCTTGGAACGTTCTTCATTAAGCTGGCTCTGCTTGAGTTCCATTTCTGCCAGACGAACGCGGCTCTCAGCTGAATTGAGCTGCCCGAGTTCTGGTATGACTTTAACCTTGGCTATGATGTCGCCCTCCTTGATGCTTTGTCCCGCCTCTTTGTAGATTTCGCTGATAATGCCAGAAATCTGTGGCTTGATGTCAATCTCGTCGCGTGGTTCTATCTTGCCAGTTGCAAGGGTTGTGCGCTCAAGACATGAGATTTCTGCTTTTACAATCTCATATTTTGTCTCTTTGGGTTGCGACTTCTGATATAAGAAAACAAAAGTCCAGATAAATATAACGGCGATGAGTATGCCGATGAAGATTTTAATGTATTTTTTCATATCTATATATTTTATTTTTCAATTATTCTTCTCTCATGGCCTCTACAGGCTTTATTTTCATTGCTCTTAGTGCTGGAGCTAATCCAGCAACAGCTCCGAGGGCGGCTATCAGGATACAAACACCCACGGCAACGCCGAAGGTTGTCTGAAATCCATAAGAGCGACCGAAGTCATCTACCTGAGTAGAGTCAAAGATGTTCAGGATGCCAACACCTGCACATATTCCAAACATACCAGCTATCAGAGTCAGAATAAGACTCTCTGCAAGAATCTGCTGCATGATGTCTTTTGGTTGTGCACCGATGGCTCTTCTGATACCTATCTCGACTGTACGCTCCTTGACTGTTACCATCATGATATTTGAGACTCCAATAATTCCCGCTAATAGAGTGCCCAAGCCAACAAGCCATAGAAGGATGTCGATTCCTATGAATAGGTTGTCAACGATGGAGAACATCTCCTCAGCATTTAACAAGCCCAATGCATCGGGGTCTGTCGGAGCAATCTGGTGCGAACTGTATATGATCTGCTTGACCTTATCTTCAATCTCGCTTATTTTATGTCCCGGTTTAGATGTGAAGCAGATGATGCCAAGTTCGTTACCTTGGTTGTATGCCTTCTGCATTGTCGTGAGGGGTATCGTAATAGCATCCGAAGAACTTCCGTTTATACTGATATTAGACTCTCTGACATCAACTCCGATAATTGTATAGTATATACTATTTACTTTGATTCGCTCGCCACAGGGGTCTGTTCCCTTCTCAAAAAATGCGTTGTAAACATTCTTTCCTATTACGCATACCTTGCGACATTCGCGGATGTCAATCTCGTTGATGAAACGCCCATATATGAGGTCGGCATCTTCAATATAGTGATAATTGGCAAGAACACCCTTGATGTTGCCGTCGTTGAATTTTTTGTCTTTATACACTGGTGAAGAATTCCACGTCGCATTCATGGCACTGATGTGCTCAATTTCAGGAATGTTCTTTTTGATGTTCTCCAAATCGTCAGTCGTCAGATCCCACCATCTTCCTTTGCGAAATCCTTTGTATGGAATCGTTGTTCTCTGACTATATGCAAAGCACGAGTTCGTTGCAAATCCATCAAAGTTACTGTACATCATGGCTTTAAAACCATTGCCACCGCCGAGCAGCATTATCAGCATGAAGATGCCCCAGAAGACTCCAAACGCAGTAAGCAGACTTCTCGATTTGTTTTGTGTGAGTGTCCGTATGATCTCCTCAAAAGTATCTCTGTCGATTCTCATCCTCTCATCGCTTCTATTGGTTTCACATTCGTGGCCTTTTTTGCCGGAAAGAACCCAGCCAGAGTGCCAGCAATAATTAAAGTCAGTGTCGCGTACAAAGCAGTGCTAATCTCTATGGTCGGGTTAGAGAAGACAGTCATGTCACTCCCTTGATTTGCCTCGTTAAGAACGTTTGCCACAATCTCAGTCACTCCGATGCCACAAACCATACCGATATATCCGAAGAATGTTGTTATCACTATGCTCTCTGTAACTATCAGTGATAGAATCTGGTAAGGCTTGGCTCCCAACGCCTTACGTATTCCAAATTCCCTTGTTCTCTCCTTGACAGTGATTAGCATAATGTTTGAGACACCAACTATTCCGCTCAAGAGTGTCAGTATGCCTACAATCCAAATAGCATTTGTTAGTAATACCGAAGCTGCCTGAGTCTGTAGATGTTGTTTCAGACGGTTCCATATCCACATGGCATTGCTGTCCTCGGCATTGAAACGATGCTTCTTGCCTAACTCCTGCCGAATCTTAGAGTCGAGAAATTCATTCTGAACCTGTTCGTCTGTGAGGTTTTTGACAGCCACATTAATCCTCATTCTTTGATTTTGCAATGCATTAGAATAGATAGATATGTATGTGTTGAACGGTATATATATAGATGGATTACCATCGTTACTGTCAGCTTTGTATAGACCGACAATCTTGTATGCTATCTTATTCATTGTCAAGAATTCACCGATTGGGTCGCTGCCATCGGGAAAGAGCGTCTCGGCTGTTCTGTCGCTGATAATAACAATTTTTCGCTTGTCAGCCATATCTTGCTGGTTAATAAACCTGCCACTGAGAATTTTGATTCCCCATAGGTTTGCAGCAAGTGGGGTCGTTGCAGTAATACTTGAATTGACATAGTCTTTGCCATGAGATATGACCATACTGTTGCTTTGAACCTCAGTGTCAATGTCTTCTATATACTCCGAAAACTTACTTCGTAACATATTCAGGTCACTCTCAACAAAGTGAATGGCTCGTCCCTCTTTGAGGCCCTCATACTCAATAGAGGTCCAGCCCGGACTGATTCTCATCGTGTTTAGTTTCTCTTCACTGTTGTTCATCGTGAAAGAGTTGGAGAGGCCATTTCCCGCTCCCAAAAGGATAATCAGTATGAAGATACCCCATGAGACAGCAAAGCCAGTCAGAGCTGTGCGCAACTTGTTGCGTTTCAGAGTGCCTATTATTTCAAATGCCGTATCTAACATGATTATTCTTTATTTGGAAGTTGCCGCAATCCAGAAATCGTGGTTGCTATTGTCTGTGATGTTGCCTATGATGCCATCCTTGATGTGGACAATCTTGTCGGTCTCGTTAGCAACACCACTCTCGTGAGTCACAACGACAATAGTCATTCCGTCATTCTTATGCAGGTCTTTTAATATATCCATAACCTCGACAGAGGTCTTTGAATCAAGAGCGCCCGTTGGCTCGTCTGCCAGTATAATCTGAGGATGCGTAATCAGCGCCCTGGCAATAGCGACACGTTGCTTCTGTCCGCCCGACATCTCACTTGGCATGTGATTGGCCCAATCCTTCAACCCAAGTCGGTCGAGATACTCCATCGCCATCACATTACGCTTTCTCCTGCTTACCCCTTGGTAGAAGAGAGGTAGTGCTACGTTCTCAACAGCATTCTTGAATGATATGAGGTTAAAAGACTGGAATATGAAACCGATAAGACGATTTCTGAATTCTGCACTCTTGTTCTCTGATAGCCCCTTGACAAGATTGCCAGCCAAGTAATAATCTCCCGAATCGTAAGTGTCAAGAATACCAAGAATGTTCAATAGCGTCGATTTCCCAGAACCCGATGCCCCCATAATTGAAACAAATTCCCCTCTTGCAATGTCTAAGGAAATGCCCTTTAATACATGCAACGGAGCCCCATTGTTGTATGTCTTGTTTATCTCTTTTAGATGTATCATGGTCTTCTTATTAGTGTTCTATTTTAATAGTACACTGCAAAGGTAAGTGTGTTTTTGGAAAATACAATAGATAGAGGTGTTAAATATGGTTAATTGGCAAGGAGGCGTATCTACTATATACAACCATATTTTTAGTAAAAAATAAAGAGAATAGGGCTAATGAGTCGGATTAATTGCTATATTCGCAAATGATGGAGTTGTTAAGAAATATATTCAGATTCTACAAAGAGGGCTTCAGTGGTATGACTTGGGGCAGGTCTTTGTGGATATTGATAATGGTGAAACTGGTTTTTCTGTTTCTGATAATGCGACTTTTTTTCTTCCGGCCTGCTATGGAGGGGCTTTCGGAGGATGAGAAGGTTGAAGTAGTCGTTGAAAGACTGACTGCACCATAAGTGCGTTTCTGGCTTCTGCATTGTGTCATGTAGTAATTTAAAACATCAATAATATGGATGCTTCGTTGATTGATTGGTCCAGATTGCAGTTTGCGATGACTGCCGCATACCATTGGATTTTTGTACCGCTTACGTTAGGACTATCCCTTATTGTCTCTGTTATGGAGACTCTCTTTGTGGTTTATAAAGATGAGTTCTGGAAAAGGGTGACGAAGTTTTGGATGAAGATTTTTGCAATAAATTTTGCTGTTGGCATTGCGACGGGTATAATTCTTGAGTTTGAGTTTGGCACCAACTGGAGTAATTATTCATGGTTTGTTGGCGACATATTTGGTGCACCTCTTGCCATTGAGGGTATCTTTGCCTTCTTCATGGAGTCTACATTCTTCGCAGTAATGTTTTTCGGGTGGGATAAGGTTAGCTCACGTTTTCATCTGACTTCGACGTGGCTGACTGCTGTTGGAACATCGCTGTCGGCCTTTTGGATTTTAGTAGCAAACGGCTGGATGCAGCATCCGGTCGGAACAGAGTTTAATCCTGATACAGTCAGAAGTGAGATGATTTCCTTCTGGGCTGTTGTCTCTAATCCTGTTGCTCTGAGTAAGTTCTCACACGCCATCTTCAGTGGCTGGATGACTGGTGCCATTGTCGTTGCAGGCATCAGTTCGTGGTATCTGCTTCGTAAGCGTGAGGTGCGTTTTGCTTCTTCGAGTATCTTGGTTGCATCTATCATTGGTATAATAGGAGGATTAGCTACAATGATGTCGGGTGATAAGTCTGGTGTTGATATTGCAAAATACCAGCCTATGAAGCTTGCAGCGGCGGAGGGGTTGCGCGACGGAGGAAAAGCTGCCTCCTTCTCGATTGTGCCGGGAGTGGAGATTCCTGGCATGCTATCAATCCTTGCAACCCATGATATTGATGGATATGTTCCAGGTATTAATGATATATTAAATGGTTACACCGATAATGATGGAAATGTTGTGCCATCGGTTAAGGAGAAGATTGAGAGAGGACACGAGGCTATTGCGGCTTTGAAGCGTTATAGAGAGACTAAAGAGTCGTCTCCCGATGTGTCGTTCAAGAGCCTTAAGTCGTTTCAGGAAAACTCGCAATATATGGGGTATGGCTATCTCTCGTCACCTGATGCTGTGATTCCTTCCATTCCTTTGGTTTACTGGAGTTTCAGAGCTATGGTAGGGTTAGGTTCATTCCTGATGTTGTTGCTTTTTATTTTATCCTACTTCACGTGGAAGAAGAGACTTGAGAATCTCAAATGGTTGCATTGGGTGACTATTTTATCCATACCGCTTGTTTATATATGTGGACAAGCAGGATGGATTGTTGCGGAGGTCGGTCGTCAGCCTTGGACTATTCAGGATTTGTTGCCCGTGAATGTAGCTGTGTCAGCTTTGGACTCAGGGGCTGTTCAGACAACCTTCTTCCTCTTCTTGTCGGTTTTCGCGCTGTTTTTAGTTATTGAGCTTTCAATATTGATTAAGGCAATTAAAAAGGGTCCTCAAGTGGACTGATAGGAGGTTAAGATATGACGTATCAATTTTTACAGGAATATTGGTGGTTTCTGGTATCACTTTTAGGTGCTTTGTTGGTATTTCTGATGTTTGTTCAGGGAGGAAACTTCTTGGCAGTCGTTCTGAAAATTAACGATGTTGAGAAACGTATGATAATAAACTCGACGGGCCGGAAATGGGAGATTACATTCACAACATTGGTCACATTTGGTGGTGCTTTCTTCGCCTCGTTCCCACTCTTTTACAGCACAAGTTTTGGAGGTGCCTATTGGGTATGGGTAATACTTCTCTTTACATTTGTCTTTCAAGCTGTCTCATATGAGTTTCAGAATAAGAATGGTAATCTCATAGGGTCGAAGCCGTTTCGGATTTTTTTAGCTTTAAATGGTTTGATGGCGCCATTCCTTATAGGGACGGCAGTCGGGACATTCTATACGGGTTCTGATTTTCTGATTGATAAGAGTTCCTTCTATGCTGGAGGGGAGCCTGTAATAAGTCGGTGGGGTAGTGAGTGGCATGGTCTCGAGGCACTTGCTCAGCCGTGGGCTGTTGTCTTAGGTATAGCTGTTTTTCTACTTGCAGTCATGTTGGGAGCGTTATATGCTATTAATAATATAGTGGACAACAATCTTGGAGCTAAGATGCGTAAAGCAGTTAAGTATTTTGGTGCTTCATTTGTCATTATTTTTGTTGTATGGCTTGTGCATCTTCTATTGTCGCAGGGCTTTTCTGTCGATTCTGAAGGTGTTGTACGATTAGAGGCATATAAGTATCTGAACAATCTGCTTGATATGCCTATTATTCTTGTTGTTATGCTCATAGGTGTAGTGCTTGTTCTATTTGGGTGGTATAAGGGAGCGTTCACGCATTCAGTCAAGGGTATTTGGTTATCTGGTATTGGAACAGTAATAACGGTCCTGTCGCTTCTTCTGACAGTAGGGTACAATGATACAGCTTATTATCCCTCCATTACCGACCTGCAAAGTTCGCTTACTATAAGGAACAGTTCATCGAGTCTCTTTACCCTACGCACAATGTTTTGGGCATCACTTGCAGTCCCCTTGGTTGTTGCATATATAGCCTACGCATGGCATTCAATAGACAGAAATCCCATCACTAAAGATGAGATTGAAGAGTAAGATGTCAAGAAAAAGATAACGCTTATACAAAGTCTGCTGTGGCTCTGGGAACAAAAAAAATACTGACCTTTGGCATTTACATCATTTCTTATTTGTCACAATAGCGAACTTATGACTTATAGTTTTTGTGTATTTATTACGTATTTTGTCACAACTATATGTTGTTTTCGTGGCAAAATTGTAAATAACCCCCAATTAACAGCAACTTGTTATAAGTGCTTGTATTCGTTTAACTTACACTATTGCCTCGATTAATGTGTGACCATCTATCACGACTGGTGGCAGTAAGCCTGGCTGCTTGTTACTGTTGAAACAGAACGAGACGAGATATCCTGTTTGGAGGTTGAAGTATTCCAGATATCCTTTGAGTTGCTCTTCGCCTCGCTGGTTGTAGGCATTGCCTCGCCAGATCTTCAGTTCAATGACATATTGAGTGCCGAGGTAATCAACAATGATGTCCATGCGTTCGTGGTCGCGCGTTTGTGGCTCAATGTAGTAATTGCCAGAACCATTGATGATTGGACGAAGGTAGGTAAGGAATATCTCGCGACCATTATCCTCAAGGAATTTATGTTCCTTAACCATATTGTAGGTCTGGTTCATGTGAACCACGAAGCGCTCTAAGAGGTGAGGCATATTGATGTATCCGTCTATGATGAACTGACTCTTGTCGGCCTGTCCATACTGTGACATTGTTGATGCCTTGTTCTTTGCAAGGAAATAGTTATACAGACGAGTCTCCATAATGCGACAAGCAACTGATACCAGCCCGTTTTGAGTGCTGATGTAATTGAACATGGATGCTATCTGAAGGTACTTCTCGTCTGGGTTGTAAGTCTCTCTTGATCCATTGAACAGGATTCGCTTCAGTGTTGCCTCAAGCTCAGGGTAGTCATCCAGCTTCTTTATCATATTGTCGAACAATGTGTTGCGCTCCATGAGTATCGCATTCACAGCCTTCAATACACCCTCCTTGTCCCAAGTGTAATGTTCAGCATCGATAATCATACAGAGGCGACTGACAAGGAAGGGGTAGCCACCAGTGTAGTCGCGTATCATCTGAGCTACCATTTTCTCGTCAAAGTCAAGGTTATGATCAGCCTTGTATTCTGCGAGCATATCAGCGATGCCCTTAGCTTGAAGACTCATATCCACATCAAATGGTACTGCGATATTCCATGGCGAGTTGTACTGATGTTGATCCTCAGAACGCATCTTCAGTTTGAGGTTTTTGACATCATATACACCAGCAAGGATGACGGATTGGAATGAGGGAATACGATTGCGCTTGAGATATACTTCACGTAACAATCCCAAGAACTTCAGGAATGATGGATGATTCCCTGCCTGGTCAATCTCATCTATAAGAAGAACTATTGGTTTGGAGTTTTTTATACAAATGTTTCCAATAAAATCAATAAGGTTCTCAGACGAACATCCATCCTTGTATTCTTTAGCATAGGCTTTTATTTGCTCACCTATTTCATTATCTAAACCTGAAAGTGGAGACCATGCGAAAGCCCTTGCTATAAGCGAGATAAATTTGCCATATAGGCGATCTTCTTTCTCATAGCATGCGTCTTCAATAGTCTCGAAGCTAACACAGAATACACAATACTCATCAGAGAGTTGTGTGCACATTGCCTCCAGCGTTGTTGTCTTGCCATACTGACGTCCACGGTTTATGCAGAAATAGTCACCATTGGCAACCATTCCTCTTATGATTTCCAGGCGCTCGGTGATATCCACCATATAATGTTCGTTAGGACGACATGTTCCAGCTATATTGAATCTTTTCATTTGCGACTATGAGTGCTGTATGCAACTTTGCTCCGCAATTATACGAATATATTTTGAAAAATAAATATAGGACACTCTCAAATATGACTTTTATTATAAAAGTTTATACATTTGATTCTTCAAAAAATACCTTTTCTTGCAACAATGTTGTATTTGGATATGGTTCTGACTGACTGAGGATTGAGTCCTTTCATGTGGAAGTTCATAAAAGAATCCATAGAATGAATTTTGCTTTATCTGACAACCATTCCTACGATATAATAATGTGGCATATACTTTTGCATAGAAGCTCCTTCGTTCGGGTCTATTTCTTGCTCGCCACAAAAACGGAAAAAGTCATACTCTTCATCATACCAAAAACTGCCATACATAACAAGAGGGATGAATTTGTTAAATTCAAATTCAGTTATTTTATATGGAACACAGTTGTATTCAAGCAGTGTTTCGCCTGTCTTTGTATTAACAGCAGGTTTCAAATGCAGGCAATACGCCCCCCTTGCCATATTCTCAATATTTAAAAATACCCGCTCAGTGCTATCATTTTCTATTGGCAAGAAACCAACAATTAGTTTCTGTGCTACTTTATATATGCCCTTTGCTTCATCAAAAGCACTTCCTTCATCATGAATTTTCTTTTGATCTGTTTCATCAAATACTGATAACATTTTCCTGTTTTCAGTGGAAAAGAAACTCTGTTCTGTCACCATGCTATCACGTTCGAACTCTCTGAAAATAATTTCAAAGACACGAGTGCTATCTATCAATGAACTTACGTCGAAAGAGAATGCCTCATATCGTGCAAAGTTCATAAGTGCTATGTAGTCATCAACGATAGCCTTCTGTTGCTTAACTACATAATTCTGTGCCCATCCGTTCGCACTGCTAAGCAGGACGAGAAATGAAATGATTATTTGTTTCATTGTTTGTATCCTAATTTTGTATTTTGAAACACCCTCTTTGGTCATTGTAAATTGCTATTTCAATATTGTGGCTGCGTATATGCCCATTGCTTCGTAGCCTGCTGGAGAGCAGTGCAACCAGTCGTCGGAATACTTCTCCTGGAGTTGCGAAGGATTGGCAGGGTCTCTCATCAGCTCATCGAAATCGATGACACCATCCAATTCCTTATTTTCACGAATCCAGTCGTTGAGTGTCAGACGAGCTGCCTCTGCGAAGTGGTTGGCATAGAAGCTCTTTCCGAATGGGGTAATGGTGGCCATGTAAACTCTCTTTCCTGCCTCTTTAGCCTCATTAATCATTGTCGTGTAGGCATCGATAAGACTCTTTACAATAGCCTGATGGTTTGGTCGTTGTCCGCCAATGTCGTTGACACCTTCGAAGATGACAACTGTTGTAACGCCTGTCTGCTCAAGGACATCACGTTTAAAACGCTTTATAGCTGGTTCGCTGATACCACCGAAAACGACAGCATTTCCACCAATGCCCAGATTAAGGATGCCTTCGTTGCCCTCTTTAGCCTCAGCAAGGAAATCGGTCCATCGGTTTTGCAGATTAGTGGTGCTGCCTCGTCCGTCAGTAATGGAATTGCCTATGATGGCGATGCAGGGTTTCTCGGCAACGACGTCAATGCATGATATGTTATACCAATGGTCGAGTTTCTCTGCATCAACGAATTTGGTTTTAGGTTTTGCTTCACCCTTTATGATATAGGATGTTGTTCTTGAGCCTCTGTGAGACGATGCGTTGACGGGCGTCGTATTGCCGTAGTTGATTGTGATAGATAGGCGTTGCAGAGGAGTAAGATTAAAGTTGAGAGCGTCGCTGAAAATAGCCTCACCTGCTGCAATCGTGACACTCTTCTTTCCGTTGAAAGTAAGGTATTTAGCTGACTTGACATCTATGTCGGATGAGTCGGTAGGATTTGCAATGAAGACCGATTTTATCTCGACGGGCTCTTTGCTATGTATATTACTTAGTTGCATTCTCAGAGTTGTTCCTCCGATAGAGACATGAACAATCTCTCGAAGCGAACGGTTCGACAGACTCTCTTTAGGCATGTCACCAGGACCAGTCCATTCAACAGCAGTAGCCCAAGTCCCAGTCCACTTAGCATCATTCTGTTGAGCGTTGATGCTAAGTGTTGCCAATAACACGATAGTAGAAATGATAATATGTTTCATAAAATTGGTTGTAATTATATTTGCAATATTACACAATAAATCTTGTTTTAACAACAAATGAGGTATAGAATGCGTTTTTAGTTTCCTAAATGAGTACAATCAATCGACATATTTTGCAGTATTACTTTGGCTGTAATGGTGTCGCGTGTCGCAGATTGTGAATCGTCAGGGTAGAACTCCTTGGTAAGGTATTTTTTTGCTTGGTTGTCAAACACCTGGAAGTTGTTCTTATCGACATATCCATAGCCGTCGTTAAAGTCGTAAAATGCGAACTCGGGCGAGTTAGGGGATAGTATGTTTTTGCTGAAAATAAATTCAGAGTTGTCGATTTGCAACTGAGACAATAGGGTAGAGGCAATGTCAATCTGGCTACCTATATGCGATATGATTGTGTCTTTGACTGCCAAAGCACCACCAGTCAAGACAAGAGGGATATTGAAGCGACTCTTATGAGAATAGTCGACATTTTGAGGACCTCCGTGACCATGGTCAGATACCAATATGAATAGAGTATTGTTCCACCATTTTTTACTCTTTGCCTCTTTGAAGAAAGCACCTAAACACGAGTCGGTATAGCAAACGGAATTCATGTAAGGATGGTCGTGTTTAGTCTCCATCGGGACTGTAAATGGCTCATGACTTGAGAGGGTAAAGAGGAAGTTGAAGAAGGGTTGAGGTTGATTGTCAATCTCCTCTATCAGACGTTGAAAGAGATGCTCATCATGAGCCCCCCATTTGTCGCTCATTGTCTCTTGCGAAAAGTCGTCCTGTGTTATGATATTATCAAAACCAGCCAAATTGACGAGAGAGTTGAAATTATTGAACCCTAAGTCGCCACCATATAGGAATGTCTGGTTATGGTAGCCCACATTTCGTAATTTGTGAGCGATAAATGGTAGCGATTGAGTCTTTTGCGGGTATTGGATAATGCTGTATGTTGGAAGGACAGGATAACCGCACATGACCCCGACTAAGCCCTTGCCCGAGCGGTCGGAAGATGCCATTATATTGCTGAACGCAATGCTTTCGGGTAATAAATTTTTTATAGAGGGGGTCACGTTTTCACCTCCGAGGTATTCAACGGCATGAGCGGAGAAGCTCTCTAAGAGAATGATGACAATGTTAGGGCGTTCGCAATTAAGTATTTGCAAACCATCATTATCGTGAGCTCTCTCCATCAGGATTTCAAACTTAGCTTTAGCATCGTCGTCGTCCATGAAGTGGTATGTGGTATTAGCCTGTTTTGCCCTCTTAAGAGAGTATAAAAAGTTCCAGGCTGGATTGAGAGCGACATGGTTAGCGAAGAGAGAATTGCTGAAGAAAGCTCTGCCAGTGTTGAGAGGGGCGATACCCACACCACCTCTGATTGGTATGATCAGAGCAGAGGCTAAGAGAGCTATGCCGAGCGTTTGAACAGTGATAGCTATCCAGCCTTTGCTCTTTTCCTCTTTTGCTGAAATTATCGATTTTGTTAATCTGAGCAGAAGAAGGATGTTGCATATGATAAGTATTATTGCCACGAACAAATAGAGAGCTATTGTCCAGTTTTCGGAAGAAGCAAAAGCCAACGATGGATTATCAGCAATCATGTCGAGGTCGGTTGCATCGAAATGTCTGCCCCAATAGCTATATACGATAGCGTTAGCGGGTAAGAGCGCGACGACGATGGAAGAGCCGACAGCGATGAGAATGTTTGTTGTAATCATTGCAGGGCGAATCTTCGTGAATATCGACAGAATGAGAGCCAATGCGCAGAATAGGATTCCGAAGTATGCTGCAATTGAAACGTCAAAAATCAGGCCTCTGCCGAAGGCTTCGAGGATGAGCAATGAAGGAGTGTCAATAGCTTTGTCGCTATTAAGAATAATGTGGAAAATACGTTGCGCAGTGAACGTTAAAATCCAGAAAATAAAGATAGATATCAAGTATCTGACTGCTAACCAAATAATTTTCCAAGCATTTTTCATAGAGGATTCTTATTCCAAAAAATATAAAAATAGGTGTGCCATAATGCACTTTATGGCACACCTGCTATCTGATTTGCCCTAATGGGCGGATTATCATTTGCTTGCCTCTTCGGCTGTCTCCTCTCTGACTATGTTGCGAGATTGGAGAATGTTGTACCACGAGAAGAGGCGTTTGATATCAGAGGTGTAGATATGCTCTTTGTCCCAATTCGGCAATACGTTATCCATATACGATTTCAGCTCATCAGCCGATGCCTTCTTGGGGTCGATGGCAGGCTCACCTTTGGTATACTTGAAAATGTTGCTCATGACAGTAGACAGCTTTATGTCGCCATCCAAAGTATACATAGAGATATCGCGAAGAGCGCTGACGCGTTGTGTATTTGTAACGCTGAGACGTTTACCATCAGCGAGGTTTTCGACGATGAGGATATTCTTACCCTGTGAGAGCATCTTGTAAAGACCGCTTTGGCCACTTATGGCCAGTAACCCTGTTAACATACTGTTAGTTCTTGTTTTGTTATTCTATTACAGTTTGCAAAATTACACTTTTGCTTTTATTTGATATTTCTTAATTGGCATATTTTTTCGTAGGCTTGCTGTATTCTGACAAATTTTCGTTCAGCCTCTTTTTTTACGTCATCACCAAGATTTGCGACTGTGTCGGGATGAAATTTCTTGACGAGTGTTCTGTATGTCTTTTTGATTTCATCGTTTGTGGCAGTCGGTTTCAGTCCGAGAATATCGTAAAGCGATTCTGTCGATTGATTATTGGTTGTGTTGAAAGATGAACTGTTGTTATTCTCTCTGTTGCCATAGTTTCCTGTATAGCCATAGTTGCCATATACACGTCTTATAGCCTCTAAGTCGTACAAATCAAGACCTATAGAGACTGTGATTTTTTGAAGTAGGTTCCATTCTTCGCGCGACATTATTCCGTCGGCCATGGCAATGCCATAGAGAATACTCAGTATAGTGCGTCTGTAACTTGGAGAGAGATAGCGTCTGATAAAATACGATACATCGTTGATATTTACATCTCTCTTAAGGAGATTTCGTAGTATCAGAAGAGCCTCTTTTGTCTCTTCGGCGCCAAATATTCGCACTAATTCCGATTTGACATAATCCAGCTCGACCTTTCTTACTCTGCCATCTGCTTTCATCATACATGCCACCAATTGGAGTAGCGCAACCTTGAATTGTTGTCGCAGTCCTCCATAGTCATAGCGCATATTCGCAATATCCCCTTTTTGCAATAAGGATATTAGAATCATGCCTATTACGGGAAGTATAAAGAATATGAAAAACATATATTATATTGGTGGTGTTAGCTTCGCAATAAGTGATACTTGTATATTATTTGATTATGGTCAATCTGTCTTCTATCATTCTGTTGTTATATTGTTGAAGGTAAGCCTTGATTATCTGTTCAAAGGATTTTGTTGTGTTAGGATTCTCTTCTTTGATATCTGTTGTCAGCATCGGGTCGCGTTTCATATCGTATAGACCAGCAATAACCTTGCCATCGAAATACGCTATTGAGTCGTTTTTATATAATTGATAGACACCATTATTGAAATTGACCGCAAAATGCTCATTGTCAGGTGTTGAGAAAAGGTCTATACCAAAAGAGACAAATTTCTTAGATATGCCAAGGTATGACAAGATTGATGGCATTATGTCGGCTTGTTGAGCAATGACGTTGCGTGAGCCAGTCAGAGTTGAGTCGTTAGGTGAGTAGAATAGTATTGGCACAGCAAAAGCCTGTGCGTTATTCATATACTCAGAGTGGTCAGGAATACTGCTATGGTCGGCTGTAATGACAAACAATGTATTGTTGAACCAAGGTTTATCCTTTACGTTATTGAAGAATTGTCTTAGAGCGTAGTCTGTATAGCCTATACACTCTTCAACGGGTAGTTTTCCTTTTGGAAAACGGCCTTCAAATTCAGCTGGCACTTTGAAGGGATGGTGAGAAGAGAGTGAGAAGAGTGCTGCGCAGAATGGTTCCTGCATCGAGGATATTTCATTGGCGTAGTATTGGAAGAATTTATCATCCCATATTCCCCATATACCATCAAAATCGTTGTCGTTATTGTATTCATTCTTTCCTCTATAGCTTTTGAAACCAGCTATTTTGGCGAATGCATCAAATCCCATACTCCCATTTGGCGCGCCATGAAAAAATGCGGTCTCGTACCCCTCGTCATTGAGAATAGAAGCTATACTATTGACTTTATTGTTAGAGTATTGGCTTACCACATACGGCATGGTCAGAGAGGGTATGCTTGCTAAAATTGAGGGCATTGCATCGATACTCTTGCGCCCGTTTGAATAGGCGTTGCAGAAGGATAGTGATTGCGAAACAAGCGAGTCGAGAAATGGAGTGTAACCAGCATACTTGCCATCTTCGAGAGTTGGATTCATTGCGCCTATGAACTCACGACTGAAACTTTCAAGAATAAAGATGACAACATTTTTGCGATTAGGCTCTGTGCTTATTGCTTTTTCTTTATGGATTGGCGAGAAGTAGTTATCGATTTCATCTTCAGAGAAATACGACAGGTGTTCAAATCCCTTTTTGCCAATTGTTCTGATAAAGGAGAAAGGGGTGTTAAGGACTATTGCGCTCTCTTCAGGTGAAGATGTGTAGGCAGCAGCATTGCTCAGAGTGATAGGTCTCGTGCTATGGCGCACACCGCCTCTGATACCAGCTACTGATAGGGCTGCCACAATGCCGAATACCAATATGCCGATAATAGCGTATGCTATAGAATTTCTGACAGGTGTTACCTTTGGCTTGTAAAGACGTATTGCATATACAAATAGAGTTAACAAAACGATGAAGTAGAGGAAGACATACCAGTAGTCAACGAAGAATTGCCCCCATAGAGTTGTCATGTTCTCCTCTCCAGCGAGAATATCAAGAACATTATATGTGGTTCGTTTGAGAATGAATCGGTAGTAGATGAAATCTATACAGTTCATCGCCAAACCGATTGCGTTCAGAGTGAAGAATAATCCCTCAAGAAATGACGAGTATCTCTTCTTGAATTTTGCTTTGAAAGATAATATGTAGCATACAAACCAAAGCAAGTTGAGATAGATAAGAGCTGATATGTCGAATCGTAAACCTCCATACATCATCAAAGGCCAATCGCTTAGTGAACAATTGGGAAATAGTTCTGTGTTGAAGAGGTAGAATGATACGCGTTCGATTGCATAGAATATGATTAAAACAGCAAATCGATAGGGTAGTATCAGATATTCGTTTATGGCGTGATGTTTCATTATCGGATAATCTTATCAGCTCTGACTGGTCCCCAGTGGCGACTATCATTGATATTCAGTCGGTCGTCATTGAGAAGAAAATAATAGTTGTATCTGAATGTATATGTGTCTGTTTGCTGGATATCAAGACGCTTATCCTCTTGAGCTATCAGAGGCTCGTAATAGAGTCGGTTCTCTTTATTCAGATTAACGCACATTCCCTTTTCAGGTAAAACGAATGAGTGCATATGAATGGCATTATTCATAGCCACTTTTTCCCATGGGTATATACGTGAGTCGGGGATATTAGCTAAAATTCTGCTATATGTATATCTGTTCCACTCTTGATGTCTTTTCAGGACTGGAAGAGTTGCTTTGGCATCGACTCTTGAGTTACTTCGGAAGAGGGTGTCTACTATTGTGTTGTCATATTTCTGCATCTTATGAACCACCGACAGCGGAGTCATGCGTGAAATGCAATACTCCGCTCTTGCAGATGAGGTCTCATACTCGTCACTTCCATCAACCAAGAGACATGCATCTTCTATGGCGATGGTATCGCCAGGAAGTGCCATTACACGCGATTTTATGTGATGCTCGTCATCGATCTGAGCTATGACAATATCACCGCGTCTGTAGCTCACTTGGCAAGCTGTCAGACAGAGAACAGATAGTAATGGCAGAATCCTAAACATCAGAAATCTGTGCAGAAGAATCTCTTCCAGCGTATTGAACTCAAGAAACTCTTGTCGGGGTCTAATGAGAGCCATACGACTAAAGGCGTTCCTACGATATGATCTTCAGGAACAAATCCCCAGTAGCGAGAGTCGGCTGACTTATGTCTATTGTCTCCCATCATCCAGTAGTAGTCCATTGCGAATGTATACTCGTATGTCTCAATGCCATCGACAAAGATTTTGCCCTCATTGTTCATCTCGAGAGTATGACCTTCATAAGCTGTAATGATACGCTCGTATAGCATAATGTTCGCAGAATCGAGAGTGACTGTTGTTCCCTTCTTTGGAATCCATAATGGACCGTAGTTATCTCGACTCCAAGCGTAGTCAGAAGAGAATGGATAGACACTGAATCCGTCGTTTGAAGGTGGTTCATCAAGCTGATGCATCTCAGCAATTATAGGAAGTTGTTCTATCTGTTTAGCTTTTTCCGCAGTCAAAGGCAAGTGGTAGGTAGGACCGATACCACCGTCAGCACGGTCGGCTTTACTTATTCCGTAAGTCTCAAAGAACTTATCATTGAGGAGGACTCCAGTAGTCTTTATTTCGTATATGTGCTGTACGCCTTTGGGAGTCTCCTGTTTAACGCCATTGATATATAACTCGTTATGTCTGAGTTCCAGCGTGTCACCAGGTGTTGCTACACATCTCTTCACGTAGCAGTCGCGTTTGTCAACAGGGCGTGATATGATGTCGCTCAAAGGATTCTCAGGATTTGCCATAGCTTTGCGACCTAAATCCATTATGAAGTGGTTGCGTTCCCATGAATTTGACAATTTCACACCGTTAAGGAGTTGAGGATTGCGTGAAATCTGTTGAGAACCCTGGCTGAGCAATAATGTATAGTAGTCGGGATTTGACATCGCAACACATACAGTATCGCCTGCAGGGAAATTGAACACTACTATGTCGCCTTTTTCAACCTCCTTAAGTCCTTTGAGTCGCTTGTATCCCCACTTTGGCCAGTCCAAGTAGGATTTGCAGTTCAAGACAGGCAGCGTGTTCTGAGTCAGCGGAAAAAATATTGGTCTGTTAGGGATACGTGGTCCGTAGGAAGCCTTACTGACTAAGAGGTGGTCGCCAACGAGCATTGATTTCTCGAGCGAAGAGGTAGGTATTTGGTAGTTCTGAAAGAAGAATATATTGAGAAAATATACAGCAATAAGAGCGAATACTATAGCGTCAGCCCACTCAATCCATGCAGCTGGTTTATCTCCGTTTTTTGTTTTCTTCCAAAAATTCCATGGTACTATATGACTAATATACATGTCAAAAATGATAGGCAGACCTAAAAGAAGCCACCAATTGCCAATCCATATAGTCATGAGTACCAAGGTTATTGCAGCCAAGATACATTTACCCCAACTCCAATATGATGCTTTTTGAATGTTCTCTTTGATATCCATATTGTTTTATGATAGAGAGCGAAAAAAAAATTGTGGACTTTTATTAAAATCCAAGCATATCCTTCATTTCAAGGAATCCTTTGTGACATGCAGTATATTCAGCAGCTAAGACTACACCATAAGCCAGACCTCTTCTTGATTTAGCAGAGTGCGTTATCTCAATGAAGTCGTCGTCCGACTCATAATGTATGGTATGGATTCCAGGTACTTCGAATTGTCGTATGGATGCTATCTGAATGGCATTTGGACGCTGTTCGGGAGAGAGCACCCAATCACTCTTTCTGTCGAGATTCTTTACAATTCCTTGAGCCAAAGAGATGGCCGTTCCTGATGGAGCGTCCAACTTATGGACGTGGTGTGTTTCTGTCATATTGACATCATATTCGTCGAACTGGTTCATTAGACGAGCTAATTGTCGGTTTATTTCTGCGAATATGTTAACACCGAGGCTGAAATTAGAACTATAGAAGAATGTTTGTTTTCCTCCATAGCCATCGCAACGGCTTCTTATGTCATCCAGTTTGTCAAGCCAGCCTGTTGTTCCTGAGACAACTGGTTTGTTGCGTTTGAAGCATTCAAGGTAGTTGTTGTATGCTGTTTTTGGAGTTGTGAATTCAATAGCGAGATCTGCGTCAGCAAATCCGTCACAGTCAAATGTGTCGGCAGTGTCAATATCAATGTGGCATGTTATCTGATGGCCTCTACTCTTAGCTATCTCTTCGATGACATGACCCATCTTTCCGTATCCGATAATTGCTATTTTCATTGTATGTATATGAAATATGTTTAACTTTTGAACTTAAGTTTCCTAACACGTAAAGTCTTGTCGATAGGTCTGTTAACCTCCTCATTGTTAGCTCTTTCATAGCCTATCGTGGTAATCTCACCATGACCAGGGAAGACCATTACGTTATATGGTAGTTGGAATAGTTTGTTTTTGATTGAGTCGACCAACTGTTCCTGGTCGCCACCAGGCAGTCGGTATGTGCCTATTGTCCCACGCATCAGTGTGTCGCCTGTAAAGATAACACTGTCAGCACGAGAATAGAGCGATATACTGCCCAAAGAATGTCCTGGTGTGTGTATGACAGTGAGTTCCGTTTGCCCGAAATGAACTATGTCATTCTCTTTCAGATGACAATCAACGCGAGGGAATTCGAGGTTATCTTCCTCGATTCCAAGAGCCAATGCTTGATAATGGGCTACACCCATAAGATATTCATCATCGGTGTGTGCCTCTGGTTTCAATCCGAAACGTCGGTTGATAAAACCATTGCCACAAATATGGTCGAGGTGAAGATGTGTGCATATAGCCCCCACTGGGCGGAGATTGTGGACGTCTACATAAGAGGCCAACATATATTGGTCGCCAGGAGAGAAACAGCCACAATCAATGATGAGGCACTCTTTTGTCTCGTCACTGATAATATATGTATTCTCATTCTGAGGGTTGAATGTCAGCCTTTTTATGTTTATCATGGCTCAGTCTGATTGTAAGTCCAAGGATTCTCCTTGATGCCTGCCAGTTTTACCATACTTTCATGCGTTCTGCGTCGCAGGTCGTCTATTATAGCATTCTTGTCTTTCAGCTCTTTGTTTGCAACGATAGGTTCGCCTACATGCAAGGTGACGCATGCCTCTTTGCCGAATAGTTTGAGGAAGCCCTTTCTCTCTCTGTATGAAACTGCCATTGGAATGATTGGCAGGTCATAGCGCTGAGCAAAGACGAATGCACCCTTCTTGAAAGGACGAATAGGGGTGTAGAAGTCCCATCTCGATTCCTCGGCAAAGAAGTGAAGCCATCCTTTCTGAGCGTGTACTTCGTCGAGTGCGGCATAGAATTTGCGAAGTGCAGAGACGTTATCGGGAATAGGTATGCCTCCCATAGCCCTCATGTGGCGAGCGTCAGGACCTGCTAATTGGTCACGCCAAATAGGAAACCATATACGACGCCACCCTAATGGGTCGAGAACAGCTGCGACATCCCATCTGTATACATGGTTGCATATTGTCATTGCGCCATTCTTCAATAGCTCCTTGTTATTCTTTACATTCTCATATCCGTAGCCTCTGAAACCATATCGCAAATAGTGTAGCCACCTAATCAAGTAACGAGCTCTGGCATAATATACAAATGTCCAAAACTTCTGTCTCCATGAATGGTCTATGTATGGATAATTAGCATCAAAATCTGGCATATCATGGGTCACATTGACACCATTGACATGCGCATGAGGGTTTGATGAATCATATATGTCGCCATTTTGAGGAATGTATCTGTCGTCTTCAACAACCAATCGGCTGTATTCTTCTGGCTGTGATTGCAGTTTGTTCATCATATTGCTATTGTTATTTCCATTATATACAGATGGTTACGATTGAAACGCTGCATGTGAATGTCAGAGAATTTCAAGTCGTGCCCCTCTTTAAATCGTATATCACGAACCTATTAAACAAGTCCAAAGTTAATAAAAAATCATTATATATTTCTTTGTGATATTGATTTTGGTCGGAATAAGTTGAGTTAGAAAAAGGCGCATCGTTTGAATGATGCGCCCTCCAAGACAAAATATGACTATTCTAAAAAAATGATTTGTGTCGCTTTACAACTCAGCGAGTTGATTGTTTATGTAGAGGTCAACAGCCTTTACATTTGTGGAGTTGGTTACTGAATTTCCCTTTTCAACGCCGTTGAATCTGCAGTTGTTGATGAAGACATCTTTCACATTCTCTGGTGACTCGTCAAGGCCGATTATTCGGACTCCGTATTCACTCTTTTTGGAGCTTATATTTTCAAGATTGACGTTCTGTACGACAGGAGGAAACTCTCGGATACATGGTTCGTTAGGCTCGTAATTGAGGTTTATCTTCAGAATGGCCTCCTGGCATTGTCCCACTTCGACATTCCTGACAAAAATATTCTCTATGACACCTCCTCTACAGTTGCTTGTTTTGATGCGTACAACTCTTTCAAGTTCTGGGCTATCCATGATGCAGTTCTCAACCCACAGATTACTGAATCCTCCGCTTATCTCGCTACCAACAACAACACCTCCGTGCCCGTTTTTCATGTGGCAATTGCGCACTATGATATTCTGGCTTGGAGTGTTCCATCTACGTCCATCATAATTGCGTCCACTCTTGATGGCAATGCAGTCGTCGCCTGTGTCGAAGAAGCAATTATCTATCAGAACGTTTGAACATGATTCGGGGTCGCATCCATCAGAATTTGGTCCGTGACTCTCTATTTTTACACCTCGGACTGTGAGATTGGTGACCAAGAGTGGGTGAATAACCCAGAATGGTGAATTCTTTAGTGTGACACCCTCAATGAGAACATTCTTAGAGTTGCAGATGTTGATTAGTTGTGGACGTAATCCATCCTTAATGTCCATTATTCGGTCTTTTATATCGACCTGGCGTTTATCATATGCAAGAAGAGAATCACGGCCTCCCTGTAGTTGAGATATCATCCCATCATTCCATCCGAATTTGGCAAGTCCTTTCATATACCACCATGTCTCGTTACTTCCCTGGCCGTCTATTGTTCCTTCACCTGTGATAGCAATGTTTTTGACACTATCGGCATAAATGAGAGGAGTGAGATTGTAGCAGTCTAACCCTTCCCAACGAGTCTTGACGGCGGGAAGGTAGTCTTTATGATCTGTAGAAAACTTGAGGGTAGCATCTTTAGAGACTATCAGGTTGACACCGCTTTTCATAACGATAGGTGCTGTCAGCCATTCGCCCGAAGGAATGACTACGCAAGCACCGTTTATATTGCAAGCCGAGTCTATTGCTGCTTGTATGGCTCTCTGATTATCTAAAGCAGAAGAGGTTGTTTTTGCTCCGAAAGCGACAATGTTTAATGTGTCGTTGCAGAATTGGGGAATAACAATTGATTCAACAACTTTCTCAGCCTCAGCAAATGCCGTGTCAAGCTGACTCGAAGGATTCGTCTGACACGAGGCGAAAGTAATTATTGAAGAGAGAAGAACTATGTATTTATTACACATGATACGTTTTTTTGACAAAAGTAAACATACATGTGTAGTTGCTAATAGTGTTTTTTGACGGATGTCATTTTCTCCCCCCTAATTGGTTATTTTTGAGGATATATAATCCTGCAATAACAATTGTGGCATTCACAAGTATTGTCTCAAACCCCATCTGATAACCATTGAAAATATGTGGAGTAAGCAGATTGATTATGTAGCTGATTATGGGTCCTAAAATACATACCATTGGAAGGTATTTCTCGTTGATACTATGTTTAGTGCTCAGCCCAAAGATAAATAGTCCAAGCAATGGTCCATACGTATAGCCTGCTAAGGTGAATATTGTATTTACTACCGAACGGTTGTTGATGGCGTCTGCAATCAGAACGACAGCGACAAGAGCCGCAGCAAAGAAGATGGTGACAGTTAGCTTCAGTTTGTTAATTGATTTTTTCTTGGCAGAGTCTTCTATGTCAACTCCAAGTATGTCAATGCACCAGACAGTTGTTAAGGCTGTCAGGGATGAGTCGGTACTTGACAGCGCTGCTGCGACAACACCTATTACAAAGAATATTCCAACGTATGGAGGCAGGTATTTGTCTGCAAGAGTAGGGTATAGCTGGTCAGTGGCTGTCGGTATAGGAAGATGCAGGTGTTCGCTGTAGGCAACGAGCAGGGTTCCTAAAGCCATGAAGAGCATTGTCGTCAGGATGAAGGCAAAGGAGAACGATACAATATTCTTTTGAGCGTCAGACGATGATTTGCAAGTCAGGCTCTTCTGCATGATGTTTTGGTCGAGACCATTCATGACCACAACAATAGCTATCCCTGAGAGAAAATGCTTAGGAAAGAAGGATGCAGAATGCCAGTCGAGGTCAAATATCTCGAAGGAGTTATGACTTGCTATGAATTCTGGAAGTTTTATAAATTCAACATTCAGACTGTCGGTTATGGCATATATCGTGGCTATGACAGCCGCAATTAGGAAAGAGGTCTGAAGAACATCTGTCCATACTACAGCTTTTATGCCCACACGGTGAGTATAAAGCCATACAATAGAGATGGCTACCACAGCCTCAACCCACAGTGGAATGCCAAGTTCTGCGAATAAGACGACGTGAAGCACGCTCAACGCAAGGAAAAAACGCATGCCAGCTCCAAAAAGTTGTGAAATGAGGAAAAACCAGGAACCTGTCTTTCTTGTCCTTGTCCCAAACCGATTGTTTAGATATGTATATATACTAACCAGCCTAAGTTTATAATAGATAGGAATCAGTACGAATGCTATTATCTGATAACCAACAAGATTGCCTAATAGAAATTGAAGGTAGTGCCAGTTTTGTGTTGCTACTTCACCAGGGACTGAGACAAAGGTGACACCCGAAATAGATGCCCCAATCATTCCGAACGCAACAACCATCCATGGCGAGGCGTGGTTACCATTGAAGAAGGCCGTTTGGGTGGCTCTGCGATTAGTGAGCCAGGCTACAACGAAGATTAAGACTATATAAGAGACGAGCGCTATTAGCATCTCTACATCTGCTTGTTGAGTATTTGACGTTCGTCAATGCGCTTCATAAAGACCTTGAATAGTCTGTTGGCGTAATCACTCTCCTCATTCATCCCGGCGCACTCAGTGGTCGATAATATGTCGATTGCCTTAGAACACCAAATGGCAGCAGAATCGATTTTGTCGGTACGCTCATAGTCAAGAGCGATATCCAAAGAGGCTCTTGCTTTGTCGCGAGGGGTGCCAGTCGCCATTACATTCAACCAATGGTTTCTGGCATTTGTCCAGTCGTTCTTCTCAACCCATTGAGCAGCAGCCATCATATTCGTAGATCTTGAACTAAGAATGATGCGTGTAATTGTCTGCCATGCTGGTGTTAGTAGATATGCCGATTTCTCGCTCGAGTTTGTCACAACTGTATATAATTTCTCCTTTTCGTCGGGCAAATCCGTGATTATGTTTGAGTTGAGTTCTATAGGATAGGTCCACGAGATAGTATCTGCTCTCTGCTCTAAATCTTGATATGCGCCTGTTGGCGACACAAAAGCCCATGTAATATTGTTAATTGTCAGAACTTCTGTTTCAGAATAAAGTTGCTTGCCAGACACAATCTCTCGGTATTTGAAATCTTTAAGTGCTATGATGCCTTGGACGTTATTATTACGGCAGAGAGTATCGGCATGAAGGCAGAGCGACTCAAAGGGTATCATGGAACCTGTGTAGAACTTTGAGGGTATGTATTCGGCTTTATTGAATTCGATGGCAAATGATTTGCAGAGAGCCTTAGGCATACTCAATACTCTTTTAGCTGTAATTATGGCTTTTTTTGATTCGTAGACTTTGGTCGAGTCAAAGGATTCTATGCCTGGGACACAACTGACGACAAGGAGTGTATCGATGTCTTGTGGAAGGGTATAATAAGCAGGTCTGAGTATTTCAAACTTGTATGGCGTGTAGTAAGTAAGATTCTCAGTCTTGCATGAAAAGACCATCACCAATAAGATGATGTACAAAAACTCCTTATATGATTTAAAATATTTCATGTTCAGATTATTTCTTGCCAAATACTGATACGTTTATATATCTGCTTGGATTCTGTTTTATGTCGATTATAAGTCTATTCAAGCTGACTATGGTTGAGTCAATGTCGTTATACAACTCTTTTTCGTTCAATAGTTTACCGATGGACGATTCGGAGGCGTTTAAGTCGGATGAGAGTTCAGAGAGAGAAGCAGCGACACTTTGAAAATGGCTTAGTGTCGAGTCGATTTTTGATTCAGCCAACATTCTGGTCAATTGGTTGATGTTGATCATAATGCTGTCGATTCGAGAACTTTGCCTGCCTAAAGACTCTGATAATGAGTGCAAATCTGTAATAGTGCTTCCGAGCGACCCTTGTCTCTCTGTCATCATAGCAATATTGCGACTTGCCTTTTCAAAGTTCTGCATAGCGAGAGTCATTGATTCGATTGCCTTATCGAGTTTCCGACCATTCTCGCCGGAGAGAAGTCTGTTGACACCGACGATGGTAGTGTCGGCATGGCCGATGAACGATTCAGCTTTATCTTTGATTGGCAACAACTGTTCAGTGATGGATGTAATCAGCCCCGATTGGATTGTATCGCCAGATTTAGCAAGAATGTCACTACTTCCCTTAGTTAGTATAACGCATTTATCACCGAGGATGCCAGATGTTGAGACGATGGCTCTCGAATCGGAGGGAATGTCAATGGGAACTTCGATAGCGAGTGTTGCACAGAAACGCACTTCGCCATTTTCGGAATATACATCAATATTGCGTACCTTGCCGATTTTGTATCCCGAGAAGAGAATAGGGCTTGCATCACCCAATCCGTCTACATCTTCATATATAGCGTATAGTTTCTTGCCTCTGTAGAGCATGTCAGCACCTTTAAGGTAGTTGACACCGAGGCATAATATGATTAAGGCAATAAGAGCAAAAATTCCTATTTTAACATTCCTGTTCATAACTATTTCTTGTCATCCTCTTTTTTACGTGCCTGTCTTACGGAAATCTTCTCGCCGTCGTACAAAGCAACGATGAAACAGTCAGGATAGCTCTTTTTTACTTTTGTCAGCAATTTCTTAGCTTCAGAGTAGGTAGAGGTTTTCCCGACGAGATATTTTTTACGTCCATCCTCTATCATTGTTTTAAATCCGTTCCAGATGTCAGGAATTTTCAATGAGACATTCTCTGGAGATGTAGCAACTTGAATTCTGTAACATAATCCTGCATCATCACCCAATTTATTGCTTTCTGCATCGTTTTCCTTAATCATCTTGGCAGAGTTGCTACTGTCATATTTACTCTTGTAAAGTCTCAGAGCTTTGAATATGGAGTATGCAAGTTCTTGTCGGCTCTCCTCCTTATTGAGGTATTCCTCTTCTTCAGCATTGGATATGAAGCCCAATTCGATTAAGATGCTCGGCATTGAAGTTTGTCGCAGAACAAGAAATCCCGCCTGTTTGATTCCGCGGTCGGCGCGTTCGATATTGACGAACGACTCCTGCGACATGGAGGCCATGAGAATACTTTGTTCGAGGTATTTGTTTTGCATCAATTCGAAAATGATATACGATTCTGGCTGAGTTGGGTCGAACCCTTCATACTTATTAGTATAGTCATCCTCCATGACAATTACAGAGTTTTCCTTTTGTGCCACCGCAAGGTTGTCCTTGGATCTGTGAAGACCCAACACATACACCTCGGCACCAATCGTGGTCTTATCCAAAGAGGCATTCGCATGAATGGAGATAAATAGGTCGGCAGCTGATTTATTAGCAATCTCAGCTCGCTCATTCAGCGGTATGAAGACGTCTTTGTCGCGTGTGTATATAGTTTCGATTGAGGGTAAACTGTCCTTTATGAGTTGACCAAGTCTCAAAGAAACATCCAACACTATATCCTTCTCTTTTGCTTTCTTGCCTAACGCACCAGGGTCCTTGCCACCATGCCCTGCATCAATAACAACCTTTGTAAGGGTTTTACTTGTTTGTGCAATGCTATTTGCCGGATATATGGCTATAATTGTCAATAGTATAGCTGAAGCTATTGTGATGTTATTGTGTTTCATTAAGACTAACATATTAACATTCACCGCAAAGTTAACTTATTATATTTGATTCTGCAATATTGAGTGTCAGCAATGAAACAATGTGAGAAATCTCTAAAAAAACAGACTAAATGTTATGTAGGTAACACTTTACTGTGTGGAATCGTAATGTACAATGATAAGAGTTGTAAGCTTTTGAAATTTGAATAGAAAAATTTTGGCAGAAAAGATATTTGATATATATTTGTTGCTGATAGATTTTAACATGAGAAATAATAGATATATAAACTGTGGGTTTCTATTGCTCGTATCACTTTTGTTTGGAGCATGTAGTTCAGAGAAGAGAGTTGAAGGTGGCGTTCCTCCGTCGTCGGGAAATGTTGTTTATGAGGTGAGCTATTCCAAAGAGACAAGGGAGTACTCCCATATAGGTCAGTTTCTACCTTCAAATCTTTCTGGATTCTACAATAAGAACGGAATAAAAATGAGTGCCAGCATTGGCTTTGGCATGATGAAACTGGATATTGTTTTTACATCAGTTGATTCATATATTGCGATAGATTTTCAGGATAATAAGATGGTTGTTCCAATGGATCAGGTCATCATTCAGGACAGTATACAATCTCATAAGGATGATATCATGATAATGAGTAGCGACTCATTAGTTGATGTGATGGGTTTCCCGTCAAAACGTCTGCTTATAGAAGCGCCTGTAGATGGTGCGGAACATAATCTTTTTGTTGAGGTTTACTATGCGCCTCTTCCAGATGTCAATAATCGTATAGCAGGATTGCCAGATTTCAATGTTCCAGGTCTTATTACGGCGATGAAGATTAACCATGGTTCAGGCGACGTGATGTTGATGCTCAGTGAGTTGACCGAGGCCGAGATTGACGATTCGCGCTTTGAAAGACCACAGGGGTTTGTTCCTGCAACAATCAAAGATGTCTTTGCGCTTGGCCAGTTGATTAAGTAAGCTTGTTGACTCATAGCTGTTTCCTCTATCCTGAATCACTAATTCTAAGTTGTTAATTTGACAGAAGACGTGTCGTGGGCTATATGGCTGAGTGAAAATGGAGAATTCGAAAAAGTCCACTTCATAGAAATCCCCTTAATGAGTACATTACAACGAGAAAAAATTACTAATTTCGCAAAAAATAAAAGCAAATAATTTCAAACCGATGATAAAGAAGATTCTCCTTTTAGGCTCGGGTGAGCTTGGTAAAGAGTTTGTTATTGCCATGAAACGTCTCGGGCAGTATGTTGTTGCAGTGGATAGTTATGAAGGAGCTCCAGCACATCAAGTGGCTGACGAGCATGAGGTAATAAACATGCTTGACGGAGCGGCTCTTGACGCAATTGTTGCTAAGCATAATCCAGATATCATTGTTCCTGAGATAGAGGCTATTAGAACAGAGCGTTTCTATGACTATGAGAAGCAGGGTATTCATGTTGTTCCTTCTGCTAAGGCTGCCAATTATACGATGAATCGTCGTGCAATTCGTGAACTTGCAGCAAAAGAGTTGGGGTTGCGTACAGCAAAATATCTGTATGCATCATCCCTTGATGAAATGAAGAAAGCAATTGGAGAGATTGGCATACCATGCGTTATCAAACCTCTCATGTCGTCAAGTGGCAAGGGACAGTCATATGTTAAGAAAGAGGAGGATATAGAACCAGCTTGGCTGGCAGCAGCTAAGGGGCGAGGCGATTCAACAGAGGTTATAGTAGAGGCATTTGTTCCTTTTACAAGTGAAATTACTCTTCTTACGGTAACACAACAAAATGGACCTACACTATTCTGCAAGCCAATCAGTCATCATCAAGTACGTGGTGACTATCAAGAGAGCTGGCAGCCAGCAGCTATACCTGAAGCCTTTGTTGAGCAGGCTCAGCAGATGGCAGCAAAGGTTACAGAGGCATTAGGAGGTGCAGGTATATTTGGTGTTGAATTCTTTATCTGTGACGACGGAGTGGTATTTTCAGAGTTGTCGCCTCGTCCACATGATACGGGTATGGTGACTCTTGGCGGAACACAGAACTTGAATGAGTTTGAACTCCATGCAAGAGCAGTCCTTGGGTTGCCTATTGCATCGATAGATTTCATTCGTCCTGGAGCGAGCGCAGTAGTTCTTGCAAAGGGGCAGTTCCGCAATCCTGATTATGAAGGAGTCGAGCGTGTGCTTAGTGAACGCGATTGTGATGTGCGTATTTTCGGCAAGCCTGAGGCACGTGTTAACAGACGAATGGGCGTTGTCGTGGCATGGGATAAGGTTGGGACAGACCCGGCAGTCATCAAGGAGCGTGCGCGGGAATTGGCCGACCGTATCACAGTTGTTGAAAAGAGATAATCATACATAACTACATATAATTGGGCGTATCGTACACATTTGCGATACGCCTTTTTTTCTTCATTTATAGAGTAAATAGATAATTTGTTGAAGTATCCTAAAAAAAACTAATATGCAGAGTGTTGTGAATCAAAGTAAATTTCTACCTTTGCTAATAGGTGAGGATGCACATGCATGATAGTTCTCTAATAATTATTTATATAGTCTTGTTTTTGCATCTTCTACAGAATTAAAAAATAAAACTCTACTCTTTATGGAAGAGAATGTAAACGAACTCCAGCAGCCTGAAGCACCAGTGGCTTCGGTCGAGACTCCAGCACAACAACCTATAGGCGTATATAACGCGGAGGGTAACACAGGCGATACAGTTCGCCAGAATGTAGAATTGCCATCAGTAGACGGCTTAACACGAGAAACACTCCTCGAAAGTCTTAAAGATTTTAAGGAGAAGCAGACCATTGACATAGTGGCTCGATACGCCAAAATCGTTCAGTCACGTTTCAATGAACTGTCAGCTCAGCTCGTCGAAGAGAAGAAGCAAGCGTTTGTGACAGATGGTAGTGACGAGAAGGATTTCGTATATGTTGCTGATTCTACTGAGACAGATATGAATGCTCTTCAGCAAGAGATTGCTAAGGAGAATAAGGAGTTTTTAAAAGCTCAGGAGAAGAAGAGAGAGCACAACCTTATTGTTAAAAAGAATATTCTTGAGCAGTTCGGTGCTTTGGTTGACTCAGGCATTGCAGTTAGGAAGTTCAACGAGTGTAGAGACTGGCAGAAGCAGTGGAAAGAGACCGGACCTGTGCCGCAGGCAAATACTCGTGAGATTAATGAAGAGTATAAGCGACTGCTTGATAAGTATTACGAACAGGTCAAGATGGATCGTGAAATGCGCGAGTTTGGTCAAAAGAAGAATCTTGAAGAGAAGATAGCTCTATGTGAGGCCGTTGAGGCATTAGCTGATGAGCCAAACAACACTCGGGCATTCCATGCAATGCAAGATATATTCAAACAATGGAAAGAGGTTGGTTCTGTGTCGAAAGAGGAGAGCGATGCTGTTTGGCAACGATTCTCAGCTGCCCGTCGTGCCATTACCGACCGTTATCATGCACATATCGACAATCTGAAAACAACGGAGCAGGACAACTACGTGCAGAAACAGGCTCTTTGCCAGGAGCTCGAAGAGGTTCTCAATGGTGAGTTCGATACAAATAGAGCATGCGATATAGCACTTAACAAACTCAGAGATGTTCAGGAACGTTGGCGTAAGGTGGGATTTGCACCAAAAGCTGTGAGTGAAGAGATATTTGCAAAGTATCGTCAGTTGTGCGATGCAATCTACAGAAAGCGTCGAGAGTTCTTCAAGAGTCAGGATACAGTGCTCGATGACAATCTTCAGCAGAAGATTGCACTCTGCGAAAAGGCAGAGACATTGCAGAATAGTACAGATTGGAAGTCAACATCAGACACTTTGAAGAATCTGCAGCGACAGTGGAAGACAATAGGTCCTGTCTCTCGTAAACATAGTGACGAGGTATGGAAACGATTCCGTGCTGCGTGCGACACATTCTTCGAAACGAAAGAGAAGCATTTCAATAGTAAGGGTGAGGAGTATGTCGTAAATCTTGAAAAGAAGAAGGCTCTCATTGAAGAGTTAAAGGGAGCAGAATGTTCTGACAATAACGAGGAACATCTTAACCTGATAAAGAGTTTCCAACAACGATGGAGTGAGATAGGCTTTGTGCCTTCAAAGGATAAAGAAGCTGTAAATAAAGAGTTTAATAAGCTGATTGACAAGCATTTCGATAAGCTACATCTCGATTCGGAAGCAAGGGAGATTAAGAGTTTTGAGATAAAAGTGGAGCAGATGGCTCAGGAACAGAATGCTGAGGATGTACTCTATAGGGAGCGAGAGAGGATTAGCAGAGAGCTGAAAAAGGCAGAGACAGATCTCTATCAGGTTCAGAACAATGCGGGCTTTTTCGCTAATATGGACGATGACAATAAACTAAAGCGCGATATTCAGAAAAATATTGACAAAGCGCAGAAGGTTGTTGAACGTCTCAAGGCTCATATAAAACTGATTGACTCAAAGCTAAGAGCTCTCTGATAGCGACTTTGGGACTTCAAACAGTCTTGGGTTTTATAAGTAATTGACTGTCAGAAATGGTGTATGTAGCTATAGTATTGCTAATAGTTGCTGTATTGGGTTTCTACTTGATGCGGTCTAAAACTGTGGTTAATAAAGAGGCTGTTCAGAATATTATGACACGTACATCTATCCGGGATTATACAAATGATTCTGTGGGTGACGACATCGTTGAAACAATTCTGAGAGCTGCTATGGCTGCGCCATCTGCTGGTAATAAAAGACCATGGGCTTTTATTGTTGTTCGGAATGTTTCACTACTCCATAGTATAGCAGCGCAGGTCAGACCACACGAACCTGTGGGCGGTGCAAGTGTGGCGATTGTTGTTTGTGCTGATACGTCAGATGCAAAGACTTTTGAGGGCGAAGGAAAGATGTTTTGGGTTCAGGATTGTTCTGCTGCGACCCAGAACATTCTCCTTGCAGCACATGCGCAGCGCCTTGGAGCTGTGTGGTGTGGGGTCTATCCTTTGGAGGAACGATGCAATTTGTTGAGAGATCTGCTGGATATCCCGCAAAATGTTGTTCCATTCTCAATTGTGGCAATAGGTTACCCAAGAGAAGACAAAAAGCCGCAGGATAAGTGGGATTCGTCTCTTGTTCGTCAGAATAAATGGTATTAAACAAAAGTAGTCATGGCTCCTCAACGAAAATATAATTGTATAATTGTTGATGACGATGCTTTTGCTGCAACGCTTCTCAAGAGTTTCTGCGAACGTTGTTCAGAATTAAGACTTCTTGCTAAGTTTACTAATGGAGCTGAGGCATATCGCTACTTGGAGGATTGTGGATTCGGCGTAGATATCATATTTCTCGATATTGAGATGCCTATTATGAATGGTATCGACTTTATGCGAACAGCCAAGCGTTGTGGTGCTCAGGTAGTTGTATGCTCATCTAAGAGTCAGTACGCCGTCGAGTCGTACGAATATGATGTCTGCGATTATCTGTTGAAACCAATTGCGCACGACCGTTTTATGAAGGCTGTTGAAAAGGCTATTCTTGAAAAGGATAAAGTGTCAAAATGGCTTCTGGTCAAGTCTGGTATTCTGAGTGATACTAATCCAGATGCTGAAGCTGATGAAAAATCTGATGAGCAAACGGCTGCAAACAACGAAAATGAACTATCCTCCGATATGGATGGGGGAATATGGATGCGCGACACGACAGGCAACAAGATAAGATTAACCGCAAGTGAGATTATATACGCAGAGGCAATGGAGAATTATATGGCTCTGCTAACGACAGATAGGCGAATCACTATTCATTTGACAATGAAGAAGTTTATCGAAATATTCGGTCGTAATGATGAAGTGATTCGCATACATAGATCATATATTGTTGGTAAAAAATTCATAAAATCGATTTCAGATAATACGTTGACACTTCTCTATGGTTCAACGCAGAAAGTTGATTTGCCTATAGGTAAGACCTATCTGAAAATGGTGAACACTTTAGCTCTTTGATTTAGCTTATGAATAAGCGGATAAAAACGCTTTTTTTATTTTTGTTTCTTGCTTTTTTGTCAGCTGAAGCACAAGAAGCTGGCAAGAATAGGGAAGATGATGTCTTGTGGAGAAACAAAGATGTCGGCTTTGTTATTGATATAGGTGACGATATTCCTGTATTTGGAGTCGAGACAATCAATGGGGAGTTTATAGACAACGATATGTTCGCCAATCAGGTAGTCATTTTTCAGTTTTTAGCTTCATGGTGTCCATACGGGAAGGAACAAATGGTTGCTCTTTCAACCGCCATACAACGACGTTATCCTGAATCGGTCAGTGTGATTTGTGTTAGTGAGGACGATGAAGAGGGTAGAGTGCTGTTCGAAGAGATGGCAAAAGAGTCGGGACTCAATTTCAGTTTCGTCGTAGATGATAGAGAACGACTCTTTAAAAGTTTTGCATCTTCTCATGCGACCTTACCTCGTGTGGTGATTTTTGGTAAGAGAGGTAAAGTAATAGGTCTTTTTGACGAACATAATAGGCGGATGATACGTATAATGAAACGAATTGTACGATATCAGATGAAATAATGGATATAGCAACCATCATACTTTTGGTTGTCGCTTCGATAGGCGCAAGTGTTGTTCAGAGGGTAAGTGGCTTTGGTTTTGGTATTTTTATCATGACAATGTTGCCTTTTATAATGCCTTCATACGGAGAGGCAACTGCTTTAAGCGGAATCTTGGCAGCATTACAGTCGCTGATGGTTGTTGTCGCAATGTGGAGGTTTGTAAGCGCTAAGCGACTACTCCCAATATTGTTCGCCTTCCTCATTACTTCGTATATAGCCATACAATATGTTGAGACTATTGACGAGCATCTTCTTAAACGCATATTTGGAGTAGTCTTAGTTGCCTTAAGCATCTATTTCTTCTGCATTAGCGATAAAGTCAGTGTCAGACCATATATTAGCATACAGCTTATCCTTGGTAGTCTCAGTGGTATCATGGGCGGACTATTTGCAATGCAGGGACCGCCTGCAGTGCTATATTTTGTTGCATCCGAACGCGATAAGGAGCATTATATTGCAATCACACAAGCCTATTTTTTGATTGGTAATCTTTTTATGACACTATATCGTTATAAAGTGGGTTTTGTCACAGAACTGGTTGGTTATGGCGTTATATATGCCTTAGCGGGTGTCGTTTTGGGGTCATTTTTGGGAAAGTATTTATTCGATAGAATATCAACACATCTCTTAAGGAAGGTTGTATACGCCTTTATGGCTCTTAGCGGGTTATATGCAATCTGCGTCGGCTAATGCCTAAAACTCAGTGCCATACATAATCATCAGAATAATCCATTAGTTGTTTTTGAATTCTCTGTACTTTGAACGTTATTCATGACAGAATATAGGTGTCAATTCTACTAAGGGTTAGATTATGGTGCTATATGTGGCTCCTATAAGAATTTAATTTTACAAAACAAGGGTGCGATAATACTATCACACCCTTGTTAATACTTGTATGGAATCGTGCTTATCCCAAGAACGATATCAATATTCCAGCTGCTACTGCTGAGCCAATAACACCCGAGATGTTAGAAGACATACAATAGTTTAGAACGTGATTGCGAGGATCGTACTTGAGAGCAATCTCATTTGCTACGCGGCTTGCCATTGGAACGGCAGAGAGTCCAGTTGCACCGATGAGAGGATTAACCTTCTTCTTTGAGAAGAGATTAAACAACTTAGCTAATAAGATACCACCTGCAATAGAGAGACCAAATGCAAAGAATCCACCTACAACAATGCCAATTGTGGTCCAGTTGAGGAATGCATCAACAGTCATTGTTGCACCTACTGAGAGACCCAGGAATATTGTAGCAGCATTCATTATGCTATTTGATGCGGCATCAAATAGACGACCAGTGTCAGAACCAATCTCCTTAATCAGGTTACCAAACATCAACATGCCGACGAGAGGTACAGCTGAAGGAACTATCAATGCGACAATTGTTGTAGTTGCAATTGGGAAGATAATCTTCAGAACTCGCATATTCTTGAACTCAGTCTTGCTTGGATAGAGTTTATCTTGTTCTTTCATGTTGATTTTTAATTCCTTCTCTGTACATAGGAGTCGTACTACTAAAGGCACAATGACAGGGACGAGAGCCATGTAAGAGTATGCTGCAATAGCAATAGGACCAAGAAGATGTGGAGCTAATTTAATGGTGGTAAAGATTGCAGTAGGGCCATCTGCACCACCGATAATAGCTAACGATGCCGACTCCTTCATTGTGAAGAAATTACAAGCAACGAGCAATACAGCAAAGATACCGAACTGAGCACCTGCACCGAAGATAGCCAATTTCAGGTTGCGGAGCATAGGTCCGAAGTCGGTAAGAGCTCCAACACCCATAAAGATAATAGGTGGTATGAAACCTGTCTTTATGAGCATATAGTATATGAAGTTCATCAAGCCCAGGTCGTGAGCTATTGATGGAAGGCTCATATCCCATATGCATTTCATTGTGCCATCAGCCAATTTCACCATGCCATTGCCGTCTACAGCTGACACACCCATATCTCCACCAGGGAAGTTTGCAATCAAGACACCAAAAGCGATTGGAATCAGAAGCAGAGGTTCGTATTTCTTCTTAATACCAAGATAAAGAAGCACAAAAGCAAGTGCATACATTATCAGGAATGACGGATTTTCAGCTATGGCACTGAATGCCGTCATATTATATATTTTTTGGAGTATTTGTTCCATCGTATCTTATTTATTTAATACGCATCAATACATCGTCCTCAGCAACCGAAGAACCACTTGTCAAGCATATTTCAGTGATAACACCATCAGCCTCAGCAGAGATAGCGTTGAAGGTCTTCATTGCCTCAACATAGCATACGCGCTGACCCTTTTTAACAACGTCACCTACTTTGACAGGCGTCTCAGATGAGTCCTTTGTGAGGTAGAACTTACCCTCGAGAGGCGAGGTTAACTCAGCACCTTCACCAGGAGCACCAGCGGCAGGAGCTGCCCCAGCGGTTGTTGTAGCAGCAGAACCGTCGTTAGCGCCAAGTGTAACAGCGTACTTCTGACCATTCACGTCAACTGTAATTGTCTGAGGAAGAGCAAGTGAAGCGCCTGTTCCCTTATTTGCCTCAGCCTTGCGTTTTGCAAGATCCTCTTCGAAGTCGGACTTAGCCTTTCCGCTCTTGTAAGCACGATATTGCTGTGGATGCATAGCAAGTTCGAAGAGCTCCTCGTCGTCTTGGCCAAGTTCCCATCCCTCTTTCTTCATCTCCTCACGGAATGTGTCGAGGTTGTCAGGGAAGTTAGATTGAGGATCCTCTGAGTGGAATTCACGGCCTTCTGCCTTAGCTTTCTCAACCAGCATAGGGTCAAGCTCGCCAGGCAAAGCACCTGCCTTGCCAAGCATCATATCCCAGATGTCATCAGCAATCATACTCCAACGCTCCTTGCCTTTCTCCATCTGCATTACGTTCATGAGTGCCATATTCTTAACATACTGAGAGAATGGAGTGACGAGGCATGGATAACCCATCTTAGGCCATACATATTTTACTTCATCAAAGAGCTTAATGAGAAGTTCGTCTTGTGATAGTTTAGGCTTACCGTTCTTCTCTTTCCACTTGTTGATGCTTTCGAGGTTTGTCTCGAGGTCTGTCATGAGGGAGCCCATCATGCCACCAGGAAGACCTGGTCCGATGAGAAGGGAGTTCATGAGGCGGTTACGCTTTGGAATGTAATATCCGAGGAAGTCGTCCATCATCTCTTGAACAATTGTTCTTACCTCCATATATGCAGCCATATTGATTTCTGGTACCTGGAAACCAGCATCCTTAAGCATAGCTTGAACAGCAATTACGTCAGCATGACCTGTACCCCATGAAAGAGGCTCCATACCAACATCAATGATGTCACATCCGTTGTTGCACACTTCGAGGATTGAGGCCATGTTGAAGCCTGGTCCTGCATGTGAGTGGTATTGAATAGTGATGTCTTTTATAGACTTGATATTCTTAGTCAGCTGGCCGAGGAAAGCAGGACGACCAATGCCTGCCATATCTTTAAGACATATCTCGTCAGCACCAGCCTCGATGAATTGCTTAGCAAGGTTTGTATAGTACTCCACGGTATGGATAGGTGAGTATGTGATACAGAGCGATGCCTGCGCTATCATACCAGCCTCCTTAGAGTATTTGATAGATGGTATTACATTGCGTGCATCATTGAGTCCGCAGAAGATACGGGTGATATCTGTACCTTGAGCCTTCTTGACTTTGTAGAACAACTTACGCACGTCGGCTGGAACTGGGCTCATGCGAAGACCATTCAGAGCGCGGTCAAGCATGTGGGTCTGAATGCCTGCCTCATGGAATGGCTTAGTCCATTGGCGAACAGCCTTATTTGGGTTTTCTCCAAAGAGGAGGTTGACTTGCTCAAATCCTCCACCATTAGTTTCAACACGAGCAAAGCACCCCATCTTAATGATGGCTGGTGCTACCTTAACAAGTTGGTCTACGCGAGGCTGATACTTGCCTGCGCTCTGCCACATATCACGAAAAACGAGACTGAATTTGATTTCTCTTCCCATTTTGAGTATTAGAGTTATAATGGTTTAATATTATCTACTTTTGCTTTTCCTCCAGTGGCAATGTTTACTGCCTGACTGATAGCCTGCGATACGGCAGGGTTTATTGTTGCACCTTGTGATTGTGCTTTAGGTGCTGGCTTCTCGTCCTCACCAACAAAACGATTGACGAAGGCAATAAGCAAATTGCTTGCTCCTATGATAAGGTATAGTACAGCAAATACTGTCGCCATACCAACCAACATTAGTTTCAGAGCTTCAGTTATATTTTCATCCATCTGTATTGATATTTATTTTTGTTCTTTCGTTCTTTATTTAACGAGACGCGAAGTTAGTTTTTTTTCTTTTTATAACAAAATTTTACGAACAATCAGTTACGAGTTTTGTCAAGTTGCTCCTGAAGTTCCTCCCACGACTTCATAAGTCTATCGCTTTTAGCCTTGAGTTCCATGTATTGGTTAGTCATTGACATCGCTTCAGAACTGCTACATGAAGCCATTTTTTCCTCAAGTTCAGCTATCTCTGTTTCAACCTTTTCAATCTCCTCTTCTGCCTGTTTTACCTTCTTTTCGAGGTTGCTTATTCTGCGTGCCTGTTCTTTTTGTTGCTCGTAAGTCAAATTGTTTTTTTGTTTGGTCGTAGACGTTTGCGGTGCTATCAGGTTTTCACTTTTCTTAACCTCTTTTTTCGCTACATTAATGTTTAGCTCATTGAGTGATTCGAGGCGTCTCTCTTCAAGGAACTCGTAGATACCACAGAGGTGTTCTTTAACCCTCTTATTGCGGAATTCAAGGACTCGAGTGACCAGACCATCGAGGAATTCGCGGTCGTGACTCACTATGACAGCAGTTCCATTGAACTCCTTGATAGCCTTTTTCAGTATCTCTTTCGACCTGATATCGAGGTGGTTTGTTGGCTCGTCAAGAATGAGCATATTGACAGGCTCAAGAAGCAGACGAACCATCGCAAGACGAGTGCGTTCACCGCCGGAGAGAACACCTACTTTCTTGTCGATATCTTCACCTGAAAACATGAAAGCTCCGAGTAAATCACGGATTTTTGTTCTTATATCGCCCACAGCTACTTTGTCAATTGTGTCGAAGACGGTATCTTCTGGGTCGAGTAGGTCGGCCTGATTCTGAGCGAAATAACCTATCTTGACATTATGTCCGAGAGTGATTTCTCCCTGATGTTCGAGTTCGCGCATTATCATACGGGCCATGGTGGTCTTACCCTCACCATTTCGACCCACAAATGCGACCTTTTCGCCTCGTGGTATTTCGAAGTCGATGTTCTCCAGTACTAAATGTTCGCCATAGGCTTTTGTGATACCTCGACCTTTCACAGATATGACACCTGAGTGGGGAGCAGGAGGAAACTTGATATTCAGGGCAGATGTGTCGAATTCATCAATCTCGATGCGTTCTATTTTCTCGAGTTGCTTGATTCGGCTTTGTACCTGAACTGATTTCGTTGCCTTATATCTAAATCGTTCGATGAATTTCTCGGTGTCCTCAATCATCTTCTGTTGATTCTTATAGGCTGCCATCTGCTGTTCGAAACGTTCCTGTCGGAGTATCAGATACTTTGAGTAGTTTGCTTTGTAGTCGTAGATATGGCCAAGGACGATTTCGATAGTTCTGTTTGTGACGTTGTCAAGAAAAGCACGGTCGTGTGAAATGATTACTACTGCACCGTTATAATTCTTGAGAAAATCTTCGAGCCATTGTATCGACTCTATGTCGAGGTGGTTTGTTGGCTCATCAAGAAGAAATATGTCGGGGCGGGAGAGAAGAATCTTGGCCAGTTCTATTCGCATGCGCCAGCCACCACTAAACTCACCTGTATTTCGGTCGAAATCCTTGCGTTCAAATCCTAATCCCTTCAATGTTGTCTCAATCTGTGCCTGATAGTTATCACCTCCCATCATTGACAAGCGCTCAGTTTTGTCGGTCAGTTGCTGAATGAAATCCATGTAATCATCGCTATCGTAGTCAGTTCTGACAGCAAGTTCCTCATTCATGCGGGCAACCTGAGCCTCCATATCTTTAAGCTCTTTGAGTCCCATCTCTGCCTCCTCGAAAACTGTGCGCACATTCTCATGGTTCATGTGCTGAGGCAAATATCCAATTTTGAAGTTTTTGGGAAGTGCTACAACTCCGCTTGTTGGCTGCTGAAGACCTGCAATAATTTTAAGCATTGTAGATTTGCCAGCTCCGTTTTTTCCTGCCAGGCCAAGACGGTCCTTTTCGTTAATGTTGTACGTGACATTTTCAAACAGTCTGAATCCTCCGAAATCGACTGTCAGTTGATTGATAGAAATCAATTCTTTGTTTGTTTACTGGTTATTAATGCTAAATGAAGAGTGTCGGGGATGTCAGTTACTCAAGATCTGAAACAATGACATCTCCGTTAGGTGCGAACCTCACACTTCTAATGCCCATATTGACTGCCCCTCCCCAGTTCGTGATATTCTTGAAGATGAAATTGGACTGAGTAAGGTCTGTTTTGAAATCATTTATTCTTCTGTAGAAGTTTGGTCCATATTGGACACGAGCGCCTACGAATTTCATGGCAATATCATATCCCCATAGCGCAAATTCGCTAAATCCAGAAAGTTGTCTCAATTTCTGGAAGTAAGGGGCAAAGGCAACTGGCTCGGCAAAATACTCATTGCGATATTTCTCCATAACATTCAGTACGCGAGGGTTGTTGTAATCAAGGGCAAATGTACTATATGCAATGGTATTCAGCTTGTGATATACCTCAACTTCAACACTCTGGTATGTGAGCCATTCGGCAGTACAGAGAAGCTGTAGTTGTGCCTCTTGTTTCATATCCATGACTGTTGTTATGGCTGTCAGGATACTACCAGCTTTGGCTTCGTTCGTTGTTGTCAGTAATATCACGTTGTTTTTATCTGTGCTGAGACATTCAAGAAATGTTTCAGGTGCTTTTGTGTCAAAATTGTGCAATATAGGAGTGATGCCACGTTCGCTGCATAGCTTTTGGGCCAAATGTAGACGATTAAGGTCGGCCTTTCCTTTGTTGATTGAAGCTAATATGATTACATTCTTACCTTCGCAGTAGTCAACCATCTTTGTCATGATGGCAGGGGTGGTCACTGTATCAACAATAGAGGCTTGATAGATATATGGGATATCGCGCAACAGACTGTCGCACTGAGAAAATGGCAGTACGACAGGTGTCTTAGACGATTGGGAGAACAATGCTACGTCATGAATCTCATCGCTATGCGCAGGTCCTATAATCAAGTCGATTGGCGCATCAGACTCCTTTGCTTTTGCGAGGTAATTCTGAGCATCTAATCGATTGTTTACATCAACCACCTGCAATCGAGTATTGACACCGACTTGTGAGAGGGTGTCGAGGGCAAGTTTTATACCTTCATAAAATTCAATATATCGTCTTGATCGGAAGTGGTATGTTCCAAGTTCAGTATTAGCACCTGTTGCGTTCATCTGTCGCATCTCTGTGTCGGCATCAAAAGGCAGCATTAGAGCAATGTTGATTGTCGGTCTTCCAAGTTGCTTATAATCGTATGTGTCGGTGAGGTCGGCTACTGATACAGCCCCGCCAGATGTCATCAGGTCGTCAAGAGTGATAGGTTTGGCATTCGCAGCTTCAAAATCAATCTGAGGTATGCGAATCTCCATGTCACGCTTTAGATTGTCGAGGTCAAGGTCTTTGTTTGCAGCCTTCAACTGTTCGTATGACATATTAAACTTTTGGGATATTGAAAAGAGTGTATCTTTCTTCTTGACGGTGTATAATATGTCGGCCTCTTTTTTATATGGTTTGCGGATGGCTACAATCTGTCCGACAGAGAGTGTCGACCAGTCAGTGTCGGGATTGAGCTCCTGAATTTCAGTTAGTGGAACATCGTATCTCAACGTCAGTGCGTATAGAGTCTCGCCCTTTGAAATACGGTGATAATAGAAGTATTGATCTTCTGTCGGGAGGTTTGATATAGGGACTCTTATGGATGTGCCTACTGGCAGAGTCGAGATGTCAAGAGAGGTATTTGCAGAAAGGAGTTCAGGTACTGTGACACCATATTTCCGGCTAATTGAGTAGAAGGTCTCCCCCAAGACTATATTGTGGATAAGATATCCCGACTGAGTCTCAGCTTTTACCGTCACTTTGACAGCGATACCTTCTGTTATGCCAGATACGCATTGTGGATTAAGGGCATAGAAATCAGTCAGTTTCATGCCATATTGCTGTGAGATGCCATAAGCGGTCTCTCCCTTGGCAACGACATGGGTTGAGTAGATTGTATTGTTTGGAATTGGAGTTGATGAGTTTGACAAGTCCGACTCTTTCAATGGAATACGAATGACAGTTCCCTCAACAATCCCCGTCTCACGGAGTTGTGGATTTGCAGCTAAAATCTCCTCTTGTGTTGTGTTATTGTTTATGCTGATTCGGTATAGTCCTTCGCTTTTCTTGATAGTATACAGCTTATAGACTTGTCCGTTTTCTCCGCGTACGATCTCCTGAGAGTGAATGTCAATGCTAATCAGCATAAAAAAACACATCCAGATGATATTTGTCAATATGTAGCCTCTAATTATCATGGTGATGATCTTATAGAGCTTTGATGGATATGCCACCATACAGAGAGCATATGTCGCGAACGACTTCTCAAAGCCATTTTCAAAAGCAAAGTTACATATTTTTCGTTTGACTACAAATATCTTAGTTAGCTCCAATTATGCTGTCACTTTATTGTCATATTCATATTACTTTCGTATCTTCGCGGTCGAAATAATAGCTCTTGTATGATAGAGAAACTGATATATCTTGACGGAGTGGATGTGGTGGAGTTTTGTGGTGTCAACAATACAAAACTCGATATGCTTCGTAGTCAGTTTCCAAAGATTTCAGTAACATGTCGTGGCGAGTGGCTTAAGGTCATGGGTGAGCCAGAGATGGTTGCCGAATTTGAAGAAGCTGTTGAGAGTCTGAAGAAGTATTACCTCGAGTATAATATCATCACTGAGGAGTCGATACGTATGCTTGCGACGGGGGAGATAAATATGCTCATTCCGACGGATGGCAGTGTCATAGTTCATAACGTAGATGGCCATCCTATTAAGCCTCGTTCACGCAATCAGCAGATGATGGTTGAGTCAGCCTCGAAGAACGATATGGTTTTTGCTGTCGGTCCAGCTGGGTCGGGCAAGACATACCTGGCAATAGCTCTTGCTGTGCAAGCACTAAAAACCAAGCAGGTCAAGAGGATTATCCTTAGTCGTCCGGCTGTAGAAGCTGGCGAGAAACTGGGATTTTTGCCTGGAGATATGAAGGAGAAGATTGACCCATATCTGCAACCGCTTTATGATGCTCTTCAGGATATGTTGCCCTCGGCTAAGCTCAAGGAGTATCTCGAGACAGGAGTGATTCAGATTGCCCCCTTGGCGTTTATGAGAGGCCGAACACTAACTGGTGCTTTTGTGATTCTTGATGAAGCACAGAATACGACAATACCTCAGATGAAGATGTTCTTAACCAGAATGGGCAGGGGAGCACGGTTTGTCATAACTGGGGATATAACACAGATTGACTTGCCACGAACCGTGACAAGTGGTTTGATTTACAGTCTGAGGGTTCTCGATGGTGTCCAGGGGTTGTCAATTGTCAGATTCGGTGCTAACGACATAGTACGTCATCCATTGGTGCAACGAATAGTCGAGGCATTTGATCGTGATGATGAGCTCATTCCTAATGCATGAATAAACAAATAACTTAATTATAACAATGGGTAACGCATTACTTCAAACCAATTTTAATTTCCAGGGACAGAAGAGTGTCTATCATGGAAAGGTGCGTGATGTATACAACATCGCGGATAAGTATATGGTGATGGTCGCTTCCGACCGTATCTCGGCCTTTGATGTGGTTCTTCCAGCAGGTATACCTTATAAAGGTCAGGTTCTCAATCAGATAGCAGCAAAATTTCTTGATGCTACAAGTGATATTGTACCTAATTGGAAGATTGCAACACCTGATCCAATGGTGACCATTGGTCATAAGTGTGATGCTTTGCGTGTCGAGATGGTGATAAGAGGCTATCTGACAGGTTCAGCTTGGCGCGATTACAAGTCGGGCTCGCGCTCTATTTGTGGGATAACATTGCCTGAGGGAATGAAGGAGAATCAGCGTTTTGCAACTCCAATCATTACCCCTACAACAAAGGCTGATGAGGGTCACGACCAAAATATTTCGAAAGAGGAGATAATAGCTCAGGGGCTTGTATCAAAAGAGGATTACGAACTTGTTGAGAAATACACCTATGCTCTCTTCCAGCGTGGTCAGGAGATTGCTACTAAGATGGGCCTGATTTTGGTCGATACAAAATATGAGTTTGGTAAGAAGGATGGTAAGATCTACCTGATTGATGAGATTCATACTCCTGATTCATCACGTTACTTCTATGCTGAAGGCTATCAGGAGCGTTTCGAGAAGGGCGAAGCTCAGCGTCAGCTCTCTAAGGAATTCGTCCGTCAGTGGCTTATGGATAATGGCTTCCAGGGTAAGGAGGGACAGAAAGTTCCTGAGATGACTCCTGCAATTGTCGATTCCATTACGGACAGATATGTTGAGCTATATGAGAATATAACTGGCGATAAGTTCGTGAAGGGTGCAACGGATAACCTTTCAGCAAGAATAGAGAAGAACGTTGCTGAGTGTCTTGCCTCTTTGAAGTAGACAAATCTACATCATAGCATAAGAGAGGGTGTTTCATCTTTCCGAATGAAGCACCCTCTCGCTTTGTCTAATGCTTGTTGAACAACATTTCAAACGTGTTCAGTGTATCGGTATTGAATTGTGATATGTCGGACGCGTTAGAGTTAATCATGATATTTAACTTGTCGCAATAAGCACTCTGAGAACCTATTTTCAGAACTGAGCGCAAGTATGGTAAGATGAAATCTATGTACTTGTTGTAGGTCGTTTCAGAAACAATTATTACATCATATTCGTTTGAGAAACAATCTATTATGACATCCGACTTAATCTTGAAGAAGAAAGAGAATTCCTCATTTGTATAGTATTGTATGTCACCAGCACTTATATGAGCCTCTTCGTTTTTTTGCTTTGTATAGTATAGAAGAGCTGTTACTTTGGCAGATGGACATAGCTTCATCAATTTCGTCCTCATAACATTCATTGCATCTATGTGCATGCTATCTTCCGCAGTTGAAAGAATCAGGATAGATTTCATCTCTTTAAGCGGAGAGAGCGAAAGAGAGCATTTCCCAGTATGCCCCAAATGGTTGAGACTATTTCCAACCCAACGACGGAAATTACTAATCCAATTTGCCATTGTCAATTAGTTTAAGTAAATCTGTTTCAGATATTATATGTATATCCAGTTTCTGAGCTTTCTCAAGTTTGGCTGGTCCCATATTATCACCAGCTACGAGGTAATTGGTCTTGCTTGAGACTCCTGAAAGCATCTTCCCTCCATTTGATTCAATCAGCGATTTGAGTTCGTCGCGACTATGATTGACGAAGGTGCCACTAATAACGAAGTTGAGACCTTTAAGGTTTTCTCCCAACAGCTCCTTTTTGACGGCCTTCATTTGTAATCCGGCAGCGCGCAGCTTCTCGATAATTTCAATGTTTTTTCCATCAGCAAAGAAGTCGACAACACTCTGAGCGATGCGTTCTCCAATCTCTTCGGTAAGCATAAGCTGAAGAGGGTTAGCTTCTCTGAGAGCGTCGATACTCGGAAACTCATCAGCCAGTTTCTTTGCGACTGTTTCACCCACGAATCGTATGCCGAGAGCAAAGAGCAGACGGTGGTACGGCACATTGAGAGATTCTTTGATGCCATTGATAATATGTAGCGCCGATTTCTCCTTTATTCCAGGTAGGTTGAGGAGCTGATGCGGCGTCAGTTGATAGAAATCGGATATGTCGTTTATATAGCCGTATTTGTGCAACAATTCTATTGTCTCATCTCCCAGTGAGTCAATATTCATTGCCTTGCGCGACACGAAGTGTAAGAGACGTCCTGTGATTTGTGGAGGGCAGGATGTCTGGTTTGGACAGTAATGAGCTGCTTCGCCAGGGATTCGTTTCAGAGCAGTGCCACATACCGGACATGAGGTAGGAAACTCTATTGGTTTGGCTCCTTCCAAGCGTTTTTCAATCTCTATGCCAACGATTTTAGGAATTATCTCGCCTCCTTTCTCGACTATCGCGGTATCGCCTTCGTGAATGTCGAGCGATGCAATGACATCGGCGTTGTGTAGAGAAGCTCGTCTCACTATTGTTCCAGCCAATTGCATCGGTTCCATATTGGCAACAGGTGTTATTGCTCCTGTACGACCGACTTGATATGATATGTTGAGAATGCGACTATGAGCCTGCTCTGCCTTGAACTTGTATGATATAGCCCAGCGTGGGTTCTTTGCTGTCGCACCCATATCACGTTGTACAGAAAAGTCGTTGACTTTCAATACAATGCCATCTATATCGAAGGGTAATTCCTTGCGTTTCTCTGCCCAGACATGGATATATTCATAAACATCATCGAGGTTGTGGCATAGCTTGTATGAGGGAGATATCTTGAATCCCCACTCCTTAGCAGCCTCAAGGCTCTCGATGTGGTTGCTGAAATGTCTGTCGTCTGTCATGACATAGTAGAGAATGCAGTCGAGTTGTCGGTTTGCAACCTGGCTACTTGACTGAAGTTTCAGCGATCCGGATGCTGCATTGCGAGGATTGGCAAACGGAGGCTCTCCGATGTCGGTTCTCTGCTGATTGAGCAGGTCAAAGGCTGCATGGGGCATCAGGACTTCTCCTCTCATCTCAAGGTGGGCGGGGTAGTCGCCTCGCAGCTTTAATGGTATTGAATTGATGGTTTTGGCATTCCTTGTGACGTCATCACCCATAGTCCCGTTGCCTCGAGTCGAGGCCAATACGAGTTCTCCGTCTTCATATTCAAGACTTATTGATGTGCCATCAAATTTAAGTTCGCAGACAATGTCAACATCGTGCCCTGTCTCTTTTACGATTCGCTGGTAGAAATCCTGTATCTCACCTTCGTTGTAAGTGTTACCAAGCGACAGCATCGGTTTGGTACGCGTGACCTGACGAAAAGCGACGCTTAAGTCGCTGCCAACACGTTGCGTCGGACTGTTTGGGTCGGCATATTCAGGATAGGCAGCCTCAAGGTCTTGCAGCTCGTGCATCAACATGTCGAACTCCATATCACTTATCACAGGTTCATTCAATACGTAGTAACGATGATTCTGCTCGTGTAGGAATGAACGCAGGTAGTCTATTCTTTCGTGAGGTGCCATTATCTTATTTTTTAATTTGAAGTGTCACATTTCTCTTGCCATATCTCCCAAGCCTTTATAGCCTGAAGGTGAAGCATCTCAAGTCCGTTCTTTACGGCTGCTCCTTGTTCTTCGGCTTTCCTAAGGAAAAGGGTTTTGTCAGGATTATAGATAAGGTCGTATGCCAAATGGTCGTGTGTGATATATTCATATGGTATAGCAGGTGCCTCATCTATATGCGGATGCATCCCGACGGGCGATGCGTTGACTATCACCTTGTATTCGTCAAGAGTTTTTTTGTCAATCTCACTATATGTCATCACTCCCGCCTTTTTTGTTCGGGAGACAACCATTGTCTCTATTCCGAATCGGTTCAGCATGGCAACGACAGCTTTTGAGGCTCCTCCATTGCCAAGAACCAACGCTTTCTTATGGACTTCAGGTCTGATGAATGGCTTTATGGATTCATAAAAACCATATATGTCGCTGTTGTGACCGGTTAGGATACGTTTGCCGTTGTGCCATTCGACTCTGACGACATTGACTGCTCCGACCTCTTTTGCCACCTCGTCGAGAGAGTCGAGAAGGGGGATGACCTTTTGTTTGTATGGTATAGTCACATTGAAGCCTTTAATCTCGGGGTTCCTGTCAAGGAGAGGAAGTAGCTCATCAATGCTTTTAAGTTCAAACATTAGATATTGAGCATCTATATTCTCGTTCTTGAATTTTTCAGAAAAGTATATAGCGGAAAAAGAGTGACCGATAGGGTATCCGACAAGTCCGTATGTTGTCATTTTTATTCTCCTGTTTTTGATATTGTTATATGTTGGAACGACTCATGTTCCATCATTTTTGCAAAGGTAGTATTCTCGCAGGCTTCGACCAAAAGCTTTGGATTACATTGAGCGACTTTTTCTACGAGTCTTACTGCGGCAATTGATTTCTTATTGGTGTAGAACTTGAGCAGAGCCTGAGCAAGGTCGATCGACTCAGTCGCGGTAGATGGGAATGTGTCTCTTATGAGCGAGAGTTTAGTGATGGCCTCTTGCGTGTTGTAACTCAGCATTGTCATGACACGTGTTAGTTCCAGCCATGCTCTGACATCGTTGGGCGATTGTGCCAGACCTTTCAATATGTCGCTCATAGCCTCATTCAGGTCGTCATTCTGTTCGTTTATTGCAGCTCTCAGATAGTGGTAGTTGCAGTTTGAGGCATCGATAGCAATAGCCTTGTTGATGCATTTCAGAGCCTCAATGGTTTTGCCAGTGCTCAAAAGCTGGTCGGAGAGCAGGAACCAGGCATGTGGGTCACTACCATTTCTTGTTGTAGAGAGGCGAAAGAACTCCTCAGCATAGTGGTTTGCCATACGATTTTGCACACTATCTTCGTCTGATGAGTCTGCAATTGCAGCCCAGGCTTCGCCAAGAAATTGAAATACAATCTCTTCGTAGTATTTTTCATGTGAGATGTATTGACAATACTCGTTAATAGCCTCTTGGTACTGACCATTAGATATGAGAGTATTGGCATAGTTTAGATAGGCCTCAGTATTGTATGGGGCGAGAGCTAAATGCGTATTGTAGTACTTAATAGCCTCGTCATATAAGCCCAGTTTAGAATGGATTAAAGCAAGGTTATACCATGATATGTCGGCAAATGGATGAATCTTCAACTGTTTGCGATAGAGGGCTATAGCCGATTCGTCATTGCCTAATTTCTCTTCAGAATAAGCTTTCTCAAATAATGCAAAAGTATCTTCAGGAGAGTCTGCTAATAGTCTGTCGGCGTATATTCCAGCTTGTTTATATGCAGAGTGTCGATTGCAGGTCGAGGCTATGTTGAGCAGTGTCTCGTGTAATTCGTCTTGACTACATCCATTCTCTTTTTCATATGATAATGCCTTCTCGAAGGCTGCCTCAGCTTTATCTGTTGCTCCAGTCGCGATGTGAAATACACCCCAAGCCTTGTATAGTTCGGGGCTGGAATCCTCAGTAGCGGAGACTTGCTTGAGAAGAGAGCGAGCCTCTATTATGCTGTCTGTCTCAACAAGGACGATTGATTTGAGAATCAGCAGGTCAGTCTCATTGGGGTGAATTTCAAGAGAATAGTTAATGACGATTGCAGCATCATCAGCACGCTCATTGTTTAATAAGAAATCAGCTAAATCGTAGGCTGTATCAGAGTCAATATAAGGTCTTTTCCCCTCTGAAATGCTGAGGAGAAGACTTTCAAAGTATCTCTCTTCTTCTTCTTCCTTATTGTATGCCATTGTTCTCGCTCCAATCGAAACGAATGTGTCGCCATTGTATAGCGCACCACCTCGCCATAGAATATTGCAAAGATACGATTAAGTGAGAGAAAAGCAAAACTTGTTTTGCTTTGCCGAACGGCAGTA